>NZ_JAEHFP010000005.1 GCF_016446475.1 Paracoccus binzhouensis
CCCACATTCTCCAAGTAAGTCGCTGATTTCGCTGTCGTAATCGTGATATTTCGCATATAAATCATGGCGTTGACGGCTGCGAGGGGCGCGTTTCATGGATCACCTGGAGGGTGCGGGCTTGGCGCGGGGAGATCGGGTTGATTTCGACCGCCGTGTGCGTCTGGAGTTCCGTGGTGCGCAGATCAGTTCAGACGGTGGCCTGCTGGTGATGCGCGAGCTTGATGACGTGCTCGGCCTGTCCAATCTGGCGTCGGAGGCGCTGCGAGACAGCCGCACCGGGAAGAACACGCTCCATCGGCTTGACGGATTGTTCCGGCAATCGGTGTTCGGACGACTGGCCGGATACGAGGATGTGAACGATGCCGACCGCTTGGCCCTCGATCCCGTGATGCGTCAGGTCGTTGGCGGCAGGGCCGTCGAGGCGCAAGCTGCTTCGGCATCGCAGATGGGACGGTTCGAGACCGAGACGCTGGCTCTGGCCGCGAACCGGGCGGCGCTGGCCGATCTGAACGGCCAATGGATCGACCGGTTTCATGACCGCAACGGGTTGAAATACATCGTGCTGGACATGGACAGCTCGGTCAGCCCCACCCACGGCGATCAGGAAGGTACTGCCTGGAACGGGCATTTCGACTGCACCTGCTATCACCCCATCTTCTTGTTCAACCAGTTTGGCATGCTGGAGCGCTGCGCCCTGCGTAACGGCAATGTCCACAGCGCCGATGGCTGGCGGGATGTCCTTGATCCCGTCATTGCCCGATATGCTGGCCGCGACCTTGGTGGACGCTTCTTCCGGGCCGACGCTGCCTACGCGATCCCCGCGATCTATATGCGGCTGGAAGAAGCCAGGTTCTTCTACGCCATCCGTCTGCCCGCCAACGCCGTCTTGCGCGAGAAGATCGCGCATCGGCTGACACGGCCCGTGGGACGGCCTTCGCTGACCAAGGTCAAACGGTTCTTCGAGGACTTCGAGTATCAGGCGGCGTCCTGGGACAAGCCGCGCCGCGTCATCGCCAAGATCGAATGGCATCCGGGCGAGCTGTTCCCCAAAGTCGGCTTCATCGTCACCAACCTGCCGATGGAGCCAGACTGGGTGGTGAGGTTCTACAACCAGCGCGGCACCGCAGAGCAGCACATCAAGGAAGGCAAATATGCCTTTCGCTGGACGCGGCTGTCATGCCGGAAGTTCCGGCACAACGAGGTGCGGCTGCAACTGCACGCGCTGGCCTACAACCTGGCAACCTTCCTGCGCTGCATCGAACTGCCCGAGGCCATGGCGGACTGGTCGTTGACCAGCCTGCAACTCAAGCTGATCAAGATCGGCGCCCGCGTCGTCCGCCACGCCCGCGCCATTACCTTCCAGTTGGCCGAGGTCGCCGTCACCGGCCCGATGGTGCGGGCCGTCCTTGCCGCCATCCGCCGTCTTCGAACGCCTCCGTCATGCGCATGACCACGATCCATGCCCAACTTGCCGCCATCCGCCGTCTTCGAACGCCTCCGTCATGCGCATGACCACGATCCATGCCCAAGCTGAACGAAAGCGGCAGGACAGGTCGGTCTGCCGCGCGGAAAAGCGGCTCTGCCGGGCCAGAATGCTACGGGTTCGAGGCTTGATCCACCCGACTTCGGCCGTTTGCGCGACGACAGACACCGCTCGGGGCGAAAAACGCTTGCCCAGCGAGCAAAATCAGGCGATCTTGAAGTCAAGCGGCAGGCCACTTGGGGAATGTCGGCTCAAACGACGTCGAACAATCGACGCCCGAGGAAACCAGCAGGAGGCTCTTTCCGTGACCAAGCCCGAATTCATCCGCGCCGCGACGCCCAAGTTCAAGACGCGCTACGACAACTTCATCGGCGGCCAATGGGTCGCTCCGGTCAACGGCCGCTATTTTGAGAACACCTCCCCGGTGAACGGCCGCGTCCTGTGCGAGGTGGCTCGCTCGGACGCGGCTGATGTTGAATTGGCGCTGGACGCCGCGCACGCCGCCAAGGACGCCTGGGGCAAGACCAGCGTCGCCCAGCGCGCGCTGATCCTTAATCGGATCGCCGACCGCATCGAGGCCAATCTTCAGGCCGTGGCCGAGGCTGAGACCTGGGACAACGGCAAGCCGGTGCGTGAGACCTTGGCGGCGGACATCCCCCTGGCCATTGACCACTTCCGCTATTTCGCCGGCTGCATCCGCGCCCAGGAGGGCGGCATTTCGGAGCTGGATAACGACACGGTCGCCTATCACTTCCACGAGCCGCTGGGTGTGGTCGGGCAGATCATCCCGTGGAACTTCCCTATCCTGATGGCGGCGTGGAAGATCGCCCCCGCCCTGGCGGCGGGCAACTGCATCGTGCTGAAACCGGCGGAACAGACCCCGGCCTCGATCCTGCTGCTGGCCGAACTGATCCAGGACATTCTGCCGGCGGGCGTGCTGAACATCGTCTCCGGCACGGGGGTCGAGGTCGGCGAGCCGTTGGCCACAAATCCGCGCATCGCCAAGATCGCCTTCACCGGCTCGACCGCCGTCGGTCAGAAGATCATGGAGTACGCGACGCAGAACATCATTCCGGTGACGCTGGAACTGGGCGGCAAATCGCCCAACATCTTCTTCAAGGACGTCATGGACGCCGACGACGCCTTCCTGGACAAGGCGCTGGAAGGTTTCGCCATGTTCGCCCTGAACCAGGGCGAGGTCTGCACCTGCCCCAGCCGCGCCCTGATCCACGAAGACATCTATGAGGCCTTCATTGAGAAGGCCATCGCCCGCGTCGAGGCCATCAAGCAGGGCGATCCGCTGGACCCGACCACCCAGGTCGGCGCCCAGGCCTCGGACCAGCAGTTGCAGAAGATCCTGAGCTATTTGAAGATCGGCAAGGACGAAGGGGCCGAGGTCCTGACGGGCGGGGAGCAGTCGCTGCTGCCGGACGACCTGTCGGGCGGCTATTATGTCAAGCCGACGGTGTTCAAGGGCACCAATGACATGCGGGTCTTCCAGGAGGAGATCTTTGGTCCGGTCCTGGCCGTGACCACCTTCAAGACCTTCGAAGAGGCGATGGAGATCGCCAACGACACCGAATACGGCCTGGGCGCCGGTGTCTGGTCACGCGACATGAACACCGCCTATCGCGCCGGCCGGGCCATTCAGGCCGGGCGGGTCTGGACCAACTGCTATCACCAGTATCCGGCGCACGCGGCCTTTGGCGGCTACAAGAAGTCGGGCATCGGCCGCGAGAACCACCGGATGATGCTGGACCACTATCAGCAGACCAAGAACCTGCTGGTCAGCTACAGCCCGGACAAGCTGGGCTTCTTCTGATCCTTTCGGAGGCGCGGACGTTCAGTCCGCGCCTTTTCTCTTTCGCGATCCAACCGAGGAGTAGTGATTATGGCCAGGACCATGAAGGCCGCTGTCGTGCGTGAGTTCGGCAAACCATTGGTGATCGAGGATGCGCCGATCCCGACGCCGGGCCCCGGCATGATCCAGGTGAAGATCGAGGCCACCGGGGTCTGCCACACCGATCTGCACGCGGCTGAAGGCGACTGGCCGGTCAAGCCGAACCCGCCTTTCATTCCCGGCCATGAGGGCGTCGGCTACGTCTCGGGCGTCGGCGCAGGCGTCAAGCATGTGAAGGAAGGCGACCGGGTTGGCGTGCCCTGGCTCTACACCGCTTGCGGCCACTGCAAGCACTGCCTCGGCGGCTGGGAGACCCTGTGTCACGAGCAGCAGAACACCGGCTATTCGGTGAACGGCAGCTTTGCGGAATATGTCGTCGCCGACCCGAACTTCGTCGGCCACCTGCCGGCCAACATCAGCTTCGAGGAAATTGCGCCGATCCTGTGCGCCGGGGTCACGGTCTACAAGGGGCTGAAGGTTACGGACACCAAGCCGGGCGACTGGGTGGTGATCTCGGGCGTGGGCGGTCTGGGCCACCTGGCGGTGCAATACGCCAAGGCCATGGGCCTGAACGTGGCGGCGGTCGACATCGACGACGCCAAGCTCGACCTGGCCCGTCGTCTGGGCGCGACCGTGACGGTCAACGCCAAGACCTCAAACGACCCCGCCGCCGACATAAAGCGCCAGACCGACGGCGGCGCCCAGGGGGTGCTGGTCACGGCCGTGTCGCCCAAGGCGTTCGAACAGGCCCTGGGCATGACTTCGCGCGGGGCGACGGTGGCCCTGAACGGCCTGCCGCCCGGCGATTTCCCGCTGTCGATCTTTGACATGGTGCTGAACGGGACGACGGTGCGTGGGTCGATTGTCGGCACGCGACTGGACCTTCAGGAAGCCCTGGATTTTGCGGCCGACGGCAAGGTGAAGTCGATCAATACAATCGAACCGCTGGACAACATCAACGACATCTTCGCCCGCATGCACAGAGGCCAGATCGAAGGCCGGGTGGTCATGTCGCTCGGTTGATTTGTGAAGATCGTTGAGTTCCCTCATCGCCGTTGCCTTTGCGAAGGTCTGCTGTCGTGTCTCGTTCGAGCAGGACAGCGCCTTCGCCGAGTTGGCTCAAACGATCGCTCGGATTTCTGAGGGGGCAGTCGGCCATCGAAAGACAGCCGCAGCCGATGCACCCGTCGAGCTGGTCACGCAACTGACCTAGGCTGCGTATGCGGTCAGTCAGCATGTCTCGCCAACTTGTGGAGAGCTGTCGCCAGTCGTCCAAGGCGGGGGCTCGGTCGGAAGGGAGTTTGGCCAGCGCCGTCTTGATCGCCGCCAGCGGAATACCGGGTTGAACGGGTGCGGGCGAACTTCGTCCACGGCTTCCGCAAGCTCGAGGTCGAGATCACGACGTTCTGATTCCCTGCGGCGGGGGTGAAACCTCAGCCGCGTTCCGGGCGTATTAAGGCGGTAATGCCGATATTGCCGGGATGAAACCGATGATCTTGCCCATCCTCGACCGCCGCTGCCTGCTGGCCGCCGCTGCTGCGCTGCCGTTCGTCAGCGCCTGCGGAGCGGCTCCTGCCGAGGCAAAGACCTTTCCCAAGGGCAAGTCCAATGCGGAATGGAAGAAGCTGCTGACCCGCCAGCAATATTACGTGCTGCGCGAAGCGGGGACGGAGCGCGCCTTCACCTCGCCGCTCGACAAGGAAAAGCGCAAGGGCACCTTCGTGTGCGCCGCCTGCGCCAACCCGGTCTACGCCTCGGCGCACAAGTTCGACAGCGGCACCGGCTGGCCGAGCTTCTGGCAGGCGATCGACAAGGGGGCGGTGGGTACCAGCACCGATTACCTGATCGGTTATGCCCGCACCGAAGTGCACTGCGCTGATTGCGGCGGGCATCTCGGGCACATCTTCGGCGATGGCCCCAAGCCCACCGGCAAGCGCCATTGCATCAACGGCGTGGCGCTGAAATTCGTGCCGGCCTAGGCGCCCGGCGCGGCTTCCTCCAGCAGGGCGGGCGCCTGAAGCAGCGCCGCGAGCCGCGCGAAATCGCCCAGAGTGAAGGTGTCGTCGAACACCACGCCATATTGCTGGTCACGCCGCCAGCGCATCTTGGCGCGCACCTCGCGCGGTTTGCCCGACAGGTCCGGCATCTCCATGCGCACCGTCTGGTCGATGGCCAGCAACCGGTCGCAGGTCAGGCGCGCGCCTTGCTGCGAGAGGTTCTCCACCATCGCTTCGACACTGCCCGACAGCATCTTGATCGTCACCGGGAAGCACAGGGCGAGCCGCAGGCCGCGCTTGGGATATTCGCCTCTATAAGAGCCAATGCCCGCAGGTTGACCTTCTTAACGTCGGCCGGTGTCGGGGGTGCCGCTCGCTTCCGGCGGATCCATTGCCACAACTTTCTCATAGCGGCTCCGGCGCCACGAGCATTTGCCGTGTTTTCAGGTTGCCGTCGATCCGACGGTGGAGGTCGATGCCGTTCCCGCGCGAGTGCCCGAACTCCATCAGCTCGGCCACGGTTTCGTATTGGGTGTTGGGCCCGAAGAACTTGGCATTTCCATGCCATTTTTGTCCTTCGATCACACGCATGCGCCAGATCCCGACGGGGGCGGGGATCGTTACCTCGCTGTTTGCCGCGACGAAGACGGAGATCACATGGCGGTCTGTCTCAGTTGGCGACGACTCCCCGCAGATTGATTTCGGAGACGGCTCTCTGCTGATCTACAGTCATCTCTATGCCTTGCCCGATGGTATTCGGGTTGAGCCTTATCCTTCAGATCGGATCGAGGTTTGGGACTGGTCGGGGACAAATATCCGAACAGAATCGCAAGGATCGGAAAAGCGAGCCGATTCCGTCCAGCGGCGTATCATCGAGACCCTGCTCGCCGACGCGGACGCCTACGATCTGATTTTCGACGACGATGGATCTGGCGAGATCGCGGATGTGGTGACGCTTCGCGTCACCGAGGGCCTTGTCCAGGTCACGCTCCATCATTGCAAGTTTTCGAGCGCCGACACGCCCGGCGCCCGCGTGAAAGATCTCTACGAAGTATGCGGGCAGGCCCAAAAGTCCGCCCGCTGGCGCGACCGTCCCAACCGTATGTTCACGCATATGCTCAGGCGCGAGAAGCTGCGCCTCGACAAGGGGCAAAGCTCTCGCTTCGAACATGGGAACGCCGCGTTCCTCAAGCGGCTGAAAGCGAGCTGGCAGGACTATCGCTACGAATTTGACGTCCGCATCATTCAGCCCGGACTGTCACGGGCGGCGATCACCGAGGAAGGGTTGCACTTGCTCGCCGGAGTCGAAACCTATTTGCTGGAGACCCGCGCGATGAAATTGCGGGTCTTGGGCAGCGCATAGCCATCACAGGCCCGCCTCGCGTCTGCCTCGATCACCCAGGCATCAACCGCTGCTGAGCATCGACGTCGGTCATCGGCTGGTTGGTTGCCAACGCAGGCGCCGCCATGTCACCGCCATCCAATTTTGGAGCGCCGGTCTCCGCCATCTGCCCATGGCCGTTGGCCGATGAGTCCGGGGCAGTCGTGTGTTGTTGCCGCAGACCCATCGCGGAAAAATCCAGGATCAGCGGTTGCAGCAGCGCACGGGTCGCTTCCCCGCCGCGCGACAACACGTCAATAAAATCTTCCTGGTTGGGCTGGCCGAGAGCCAGTCGATAGATCATGCGCTGTTCCCGAAGTTGCGCGAATCGCAGCATGTCCCGACCAAAGGGACGCTCGAAAACGTGCCGGCGGATTTCAGCGCCATCGAGCACCCACCACGGGCGAAGGCCGCTCTCATCAACAAAGCGCTGCGCGTGCCGCTCCACGCATTGCCAGGGAGAGTGTTGCACCACGGCGGTATCGCCAAGCACTTCATCGCGAAGCTCTTCCGCCAGCTTCCGTCTGACCGACAGACCCGCATAGCGTTGGATGCGGCCTTCGCGTTGCTCGAGGTCGAGCGGGTTGGAGGAAAGGTCCCAGTGAACCACATGCGAACACCACGGATGAAAATCCAGACCCTCCTGCCCAACGGATGTAGTCGCCAGGACATGCGGCCAGAAAGGCGTGTTGAAACTTCGGCGCACTTCATCTGGACGCGCCGGGGCGGCCGGCGCGACGCCTCCCTCCACCTTGACCACCGGCTCGGCCTCCGCGTCGCCAAACGGGACGGCGACATGGCAACGGACAGGAATCTTGTGTGACTGTCCGCCAATCCCATGAAAGCTGAAACTGCCGGCACGGAGCCCGAGCGACGCCTTCAGATCCCTGGAAAGACCCGCTGCGCCCTCATGGAGATTCTGGGCGCGGAGCCAGAAATGCTCGTCCAGAACGCTCTCGAATCCGCCGTCGACCACCGCTCCCATGACCCGCTCGACCGCATTCCTGCCTGGCAGCGATGACAAAATGACCGGGTTGTCGAGATAGGCGCGCAGGCCCTGCCAACTGAGCTGGACCAGTTCGGGGTATCGCGGGCCATCCAGGATCGTCGGGTCATGACGCCGCAGAGCCCGGCCGAGCACGACGCCCGGCGCGCCAATGGCGTAATCAACGAGGTCGGAAAGCTCGGCCGGCGAAAGCCTGTCGATCGGCGGGGTCTGGCGCCATTTTCGCACCGCCGATTGCGCGGCGCGATCATCACCGATCGCACTGCTCCATCCCGCCGCCGACTGCTCCGCAATACCCGCCATGCGTTCGATGGAGGCCAAGACACGGGCAATCGATCTGTGGCGTCGGCGGGCCTTAACGGTGTCCCGCTCGACAATACCTCTCGGCAAAGCAGCGAGAATCTGCCGGCGAATTTCCTTGCGGACAGCAGCCAGCGGCGCCCCCGCCTTTGCGAGCGGATCGGTGTTACGGATCAACCACGGCGAGGGATGAAACGCCGCCATGACAGGGCCAGGGATCGCCGCCAGCTTGAAGCGCCGCCGTCTGTAGGCCTTTTCGTATCCCCCCTGTTTCTTAGGAAGGCACCGTGCCTCGACCCCGAAGCTGAGAAGCGCGGCGACGCTGGGGGGCGTTGCGCGGAACCGGCTGAACATAAGGAGCTTGGGATCAGCCCCGCCTTTCTGATCCGCCGTCGCCGCCGCCCACCCCCCGCGAAGCGGCCACCATGCAAGCGATGGGGCGACCCAGGGCAACGACAACAATGCGGGCGGAGCAACACTGCTCAGCGCACGAAGTTTGGCGTCCGGCCATTCGGCCGGAGCGTTGAGCTTGTTGCGGCGCTCGCGCGTCATCCGCGTGAGCTTCGGCGCAGCCTTGATCCTGGACTTCTTCCACGCCGCATAGCGCGGCCCGAGGGACTGGGCCGGCAACGGAACCGACGACCAGTAGGGCAACGCCTCGTAGCGCACTTGCTCGGCGAAGCTCTCCGCCAAATGCCGATACACCTGAAAATCCTCAGGCAGCGGGTCCGCATGGAGAAACCTGGTGCCGGCGAGCGGATCGGAGGACGCCACGCTGTCCCGCTCCGTGCGGGACATCACCGGCGTCATGAGTTGCCGAAGTTCATCCCTAAGCCGACGCGCTTCCGCTACCTCTTCCATCAGTTCCGGGCGGCTTGCATCGGAATGGGCCGAGATGGCGCGCAACTTGTCCCCAAAAACCGCGAAGAGATCCCTTGCGCGATCTCGCGTGTCCGAGCCGGCAAGAAACTCGATCAGTTTCAGAAGCTCTGCGTGAGCAAGCGCGCCGCGCGCTTCCTCCCATCGCGTGGTCAGATACGGATATGGCGTGGCGCTCAGCAGCAGGATCGCCGGACGTCTGGCCGAGCCTTCAGGCTCAAGGAGCGCCTTCAGGAGCGGGTCGGCGTCCTTCTCGTCCAGAAGCTGCCGGTAGCGCTGGAACTCGTCGAGAATAACCAGGTCCGGCGGTTGATGGCGCAATGTCGCCAGTGCCAAGGCTCGCCGGAGACGGCCAACGAAGGTGGTCGGCCTGAGCGGCTTGATCCTGCGCGCGGGGTCGCCGTGAAGCGCCAGGTCGAACATCGCACGCACAGGTACACCGAACTCAACCCCCAGCGCCTCACGAAACCTCTGCCGCAAGCCGGGTGGCGACATCGCAAACTTCTTCTCGGCCTCCGTAACGGCCCAGTCCCAAGAGCCGCGCGCACTAAGTCGCAAGATGTCGGGGTCGAGATTGCGAGCGAACGAAGGATAGCTCTGTTCGAGCAGCACCTTCAAGAACGCCCGTTCTTCCTTGCGGCCTCCGGTCAGGCGAGCCTTCGCACCCGGAAACGAGGTCGCAGGGGTGAGCGCATAGATCAAAACCGGGGTGGCAGGCCGCTTCTCGACGGCGATCAGCGAAAGCCGATCAGGCGTCTTGATCGCATCTTGTAGTTGAGAGTCGCCCAGGAAGTCGACAACCCGGCTTTTGTTCTGGTGCGAAACAGCGTGCCCGTTGGCGATGTAATAGATGGTCAGGGGCCGGCGGCCGTCATCGGTCATGCGGCAAGCCAGTTCCTTTGCCACGACGGTTTTTCCGAGTCCGACCTCATCGGCGACCAGAAAGCGCCTTCGGCCGTCAGGGTCCGCGAAGGCCGCGAACGCCGCATCTACGGCCGCCTTCTGAAATGGCTTTGGGGCACTCACGGGCGTTTGCCCTTGATTTCGGCAACCCCGAGTCCGCTGCGGAGCTTGCCCCACAGATCATCGAAGCGGCGCAGCATTTCCGCAATCTGGGGGTCGTCCTGCCTGGCCTCCTCAAGCACGGCCGGCAGATATTGGGATACCCGCCGCTCGATCTCGCGGAACTTCTGGGGATCACGCGCCCATGCCGCCAACATCTCCTCCAATGTCGGCAGCGAAGAGTCGAGCGCCGGATTCATTCCTGGAGCGGCTCGATCCCGTGGTTCGTCATTCGTCCAGTCGCCTTCCCCCTGGCGCCCGTCCTCCGCCAGCAATCCGGCGAGCCACAAGAGAAACCCTCTTGCTCCCAGAAAGCGCACGAACGCCGCGCGGTCGCGATCTTCCCCAAATGGCGGATCTGCGGGGGCGCGTTGCAACCAGGAGAGTCCCTTTTCTCCACGGCTCACGCGCAGCCGCACGAACTCGCTCCGCTCCGCGGGCGCGATCGGTCCCAGAAGCATAGTGGTTTGCCCGCAGGGCCACGCAACCAGTTCGCCATAGAGAGTGCCCACCTCGAGCGCGATGTCCGGCTCGTCCGGATGAGGACCGCCTGGATGGAGATCGGAGCGATGCACAAGGCGCGTGCCCTCATCGTCAAAACCGAGTTGCGCCGCCCATCGGGCCGCGACCTGCGCGCGCGCGCGTTCGAGCGCCTCCTCCTCCAGGGCCGCGTCGTCGGGCGCATATTCCACGAGAGACGCCTCAACCAACCGGGCTGAGCCGAGAAGGGCTTTCAGCCCCCTCTCGACCGACTCCGTAACGACCAGCTCGGCGGTAACTTCGGCATTGCGGCCAGTCCAGGCGCGCATGGTCGCGTTCGCGCTGCCGAGCCATAACCGCCGCTTTTGTCCCGATCGCATGAACAGCAACTTCGCGTGAAGGCCACGGCCAAGTTCCTCTTCCTCGTCGTCAGCCGGATCACGGTCGGAGGCCGTAACGGCCGTCTCTGCATCGGGCTCGGGGTCGCCGACGGGATAGTCCGGCGCGTCCAGCGCGAGCAGATCATCGAACGCCGCCAGCGGCGGACCAATCCGCTCGATCTCGCGCATTGTCGTCAACAGCACGCGCCGCGTCGGTTTCGAGCCCTGTGGCGCTTGTCGGGCGAGAAACGTCTTGTCGATGAACGGGCTCACCACCACGACTTCTTCCGTTCCTACCGTAGGCACAGGGACTGCCATATCCCCGCTTCCATCCGACCAGCGAAGCCGCTCCACGCGCACTCCTGTCGGAGCGCGCCAGGCTACCTTTGCGACGGCAGCGCCCAATGAAACAGGCCGCACGCCCTTGAGCGCCGCCCTCTCGGCCAGCGCACGCGCCACATCCTCTGCGCCTGGGATGGAAGCACCGGCTTTCTCCCCGGACAGGAGCAGCAATCCGATGTCCCGGTTCACATTTTCGGTGAGATTGCGGCTCCCGATCCAAAGGCGCCAACCGGCCCTCCCGCCTGCATCGCGCGTGCGCACGAGGGCTGCCTTGGGATGCCAGCTATGGGTCGCTTCATCGAAATCGACTTCGCGCACAAATTGGTCCAGGACCGCCGCGATACGCGGTGTCCGACGCATTTTTGCCAAGCGGCCTCGCTGGATGATGATGCGCACCTTTCCACGAAGGCGCTCAACCGCATCCGCGAAGTCGGAAGGGCTCCCACGGCCTGCATCTGTGTCCTTGCCCGCCAGAGCAAGCAGCGCCGCGCCAATCGATCCCAGATCCGCCGAATAGGAGGCCAGCAAGGCCAATTCGACATTCTCGTCGGAACCGGGGCGAAGACCCTCAAGAAACGAGAGCGCCGGCCAGTTGTCGACCGTCCCGATCATTCGGCGTTCGCCAGATCGTTGAGGAGCATGCTGACCTGCTCCCATCTATAGTGGAGAGGTCCAGCCAGGCCATGCTCGTCGTTCGACCATTCGAGCCGACGCGCGCGTCCGTTGGGCGTCAGGGGAAGCCGCGCGCGAGGCCCCTTCCGGGCTTCGGCTGCCGCATAGACCTCGAAAAGCGGTCTGGGATCTGTCGATTTTGAAGCTATCCACTCCTTCGTCGCCGTCACGACGGCGCGCAACTTCAACGGCAGTGCGCCTATGTCTGCCTCAAGCGCGTCGACGTCGAGTTTGGCCGCGACAGCGCCGTATTCGGCGACGGTCGAGGCGAGGTGATCGCGATGTCGGGTCGACGCCTCTCTTTTGTCGTCGGCCTCGACGACATGTTCGAGGAGAGCGTCGTAGACGGCGCGCCCCACGCCGGCCAGATTGGCCGCCTGCTGCGCCCGAGCCAGCGGCGCCCGGTCGGGACCGGCAATCGCACGGGTCTCGTCAGCCCACATTCCCGGTGGCGATG
This sequence comes from Paracoccus binzhouensis, assembly GCF_016446475.1. GTDB lineage: Bacteria > Pseudomonadota > Alphaproteobacteria > Rhodobacterales > Rhodobacteraceae > Paracoccus > Paracoccus binzhouensis. Next base: position 12,340 of record NZ_JAEHFP010000005.1, read on the forward strand.
CGGCGTCTGTCCGAACAAGACGCGCGAGCAAGGAAAGCTCATGGCCTCCGCTGCCGCGTAGTTGGGCGAGGCGCTCGCGGAGAAATTCGGCCTCGGCGACCGCCAGCCGGAGAGTGATCGATCCACCGCGCCAGCTATCCGGGCGCTTGGGAAGCGGGACGAACGGCGGATCGAAGCCGAGGAGTGGCTGTCCGTCATCGTCGGTCGCCGCCCTCACGCCCTTCAGCAGTCTATGCGCGTGCGCCCGAGAAATCGTCCGCCCGTCAAGACGCGGGCGCAGGATTCCCCACACTGCGAGTGCATTCCAGTAGACGGTCGATGGCGGCTGACTGGACGGCTTGGGAAAGACACGACCGCCAATGACCTGGGACTCGCCTGCCTCCCGGAGCCGCCCGGCAAGCACTCTTTCGCGTTCGCGTAGGGCACGATCGGCCGCCGGTCCCGTCAAACCCGCGAGGTCCTCGAACAACCAGGGCACAAAGATCGCGTAACGCGCCCGCGTATGCAGGACCGATGTGCCTGGGAAGAAATGATCGGCATACCGCTGATGGATGGTCAGAAAGCCGATCTCGTCACGCACGCCCATGGACTCCTCATCCATTTGCGCCTTGGCGCGGGCCAGCGCCTCGCGGGACAAATAGGTCCACCCCAACGCAGGTTCGAGCTGTATGGCGCGTCGAGCGTGTGACGATCTCGTGGGCTGACGCATCGCATTCAGCTCCACAACGTGGATATGGGCGCTGCTGCCAGGCGATCGCCGAACGGCACGACGTCCGTGCTGTCGTAGAGAACGGCGCCAAACGCGAAGCGGTCACCACAGGCGTCGGCGAGCGCGCGCAAGCCGGAAAAATCACCGGCCTTGACCGTAGCGCTCGCTTTGACCTCGATGCCAGCGATCATCCCGTCGTCGCGCTCCAGCACGATGTCGACTTCGCGCATGTCCCGGTCGCGGAAGTGATATGGCGCCAACCGCAGATCCGACGCGGTCATCAGCTTGAGCACTTCCGAGAATACGAAGCTCTCAAGTAGCGCCCCGAACGCGCCACGGTCTGTCTTCACCCTATCGAAGGTTAGGCCGCGCGCGCTCGCCAGGAGACCAGGATCAAGGAAATGTAGTTTCGGCGTCTTGACGATGCGCTTCAGCACATTGGTGAACCAGGGCTGCAGCGTCGCGATCAGAAACACCTGTTCGAGCAGTCCCACATAGCGCTGCCCGGTCTTGTGGCTGACATTGATGCTGGCCCCGAACTGCGAATAGTTAACCAGCTGGCTAGAATGCTCGGCCAGCAGCCGCACGAATTTTGGAAGCTCGGTCAGCTTCTCGATCTCCGCGATGTCCCTGAGATCGCGAGTTAGGACCGACGTGAGATAGGATCTCGCCCAGTCCTGCCTGCGCCGTTCGCTGTCTCGAGCAATGGCTTCGGGAAACCCGCCGAGCAAGGTGGAATGGATGAGCTCGTCACCGACGATCGCATTGCGGGCCTGCTGCAGCTTTCCCTCGAAGAGGCGCTCAAGGAAGGTCGGAGTACTGCCGTCGATCTCGGCCTTCGCCAGCGGCAGCATCCGGAGCGTTTCCATCCGTCCGGCAAGACTGTCGGCGACCCGCGGCAAGGTCAGCACATTGGCCGAGCCAGTGAGGAGAAATCGACCAGGGCGATAATCCTCGTCGACCGTCTTCTTGATCGCGAGGAGCAGATCAGGTGCGCGCTGGATCTCATCGATGATGGCTCGATTCAGGCCCCGGATGAACCCGGCTGGATCAGCCTGCGCAGCTTCGAGCACGGTCTGGTCGTCTAGCGTGATATAGGTGCGGTCGGCCTCCCCCATCTTCCTGACGAGCGTGGTTTTGCCCGCCCGGCGTGGCCCCACGATGAGGACCACGGGTGTATCTAGAAGGGCTTCTTCCGCCCGGCGCTCCACAAACCGCTCGAACATTCCATCCTCGAGTTGCTGACAATTGGAACTATCTATGTCGGCTAGTTGGAAGTCAACGGATAGCTGATTGGAACGCGTTGGGTCGCGATCTGGAAGTGGCGGTACGTCTGAGCCCGTAGTCTCGGCCGACCTCTCCACGGGGGCGCGCGTCGCCGGTGTGCAATGGAATTTCGGGATCAACGATCAATTGCCGGTTCAGGCCGCTTCGATTTTCCTTCTCAACGCCAAATCCGCAGCGCATCAAAATTTGTGGCGACCGAACTCAACGGTGCGGCCCGAGCCTACGCAGCCGACTGAAATAGCAAGTGAAGATCGCCGCAGATCCCCGAAACCATCTTTACTTGCTTGGCAACTTCGCCAACATCGGCCCGTCTCATGAGGCGGCCGTCCGACCGCAAGTTAAGATGGTTGCACCCTCCCGCAACCATCTTTACCGGCGTCGATTGCAAGTTATGATCGACGCCGGTCCCCGCAACCATCTTTACTTGCTCGGGCAGCAAGTGAAGATTAGATCCTGCCCCCGCAACCACTTTTATTATAACTCCATAGAATGTGAGATATAACAAACACTTAGGCCGCCGAAAGGCGGCCTTTGCTGTTTCGCAGTTATCTCCACCATGGGATCGGCATGCCCCCATCGCCCCATTAAGCCGCGGCCCTCTTGCGAACGTCTTCAAGAATCCTGACGATCTCAATAACTCCGGCGCTGTCAAAGACGCCCTCGACGCCCATGGCATCGAAGTCGGTAAACGGGCTCTCGTAAAGCAGTCTTGGGTCCATCACACCCCGTTCGGTGAGATGGTCGATAATCATGTTCACGAACTCGATCTGGTTCGCGGATAGTGCTCGCCCTAACTGGAATTGATCGAAGGCACGCTTGGCGGCCTCCCGATCCAGGCCAACCAGAGACCGGATGAACACGCCGAGGCCCCCTTCGCTACGAATACGATCCAGGTCCCCCGGAACCGCGATGCCAGCATCAACGAAGACGCGCTCCAGCTCGGCCAAGTCCTGCGCTGTCAAAGGTTCATTGCGGCGAACTTTCTGAATCGCGATGTGATCTTCGTGTTCCTTCAGGAAGTGCCGCACCTTCATGCGGAAGCGGTGCGTATCGGTCCCGACGGCCACGCCATGAAACTCGATCTCGCTTGAGGCACCGATCTCGTCCTCAAAGTCGGTATAGATATGCGGGCGTTTCTTCAGCTCGATGAGCTTGATCAGGCTACGCAGCCGGCGGCGAACCATTTCGAGCATCGGCGGCGTCACGTCCTGCCAGAACTCGTCGGTCTGAACCTCCAGGATGAACGCCATTTCAGCGGCCACCATTGGTACGTTCCCGAGCTCTTCGAGGGAGGAGGCCAAATCGATGATGCGCTTCTTGAGACTGGCGAAAGCTTTCTCTGCACGCAATACCGCGAGCTGAGTTTGCAGAATGAGGTAGTCGAACTGCTTGGCTACGATATCATCATCAACCAAGGCTGACGGCAGCCCGGCGACGTGTTCGATCAGCTCGGTGCGCTCGTCTAGGCCCAGCTTTGCCCATATATCGGCTGCCTGATATTTCTCCACGACCCTGCGCTTGGGACGGACGATGAAGTTTTCGACGCTCATCCCGTCCACCTCCTGACGAAGATGAGCGACGATGTCGTGCCGCAGGATCGCCGTTGGGTTTTCTCCATCCTGATGTGCCTGCCGGTCGAGTTCACCAACAAGCTCGACGCGGGCGGCAAACAAGCGCTCGCTCAGCGAAGCGCCCGACGATCCTTCAGATAGATCGGGGTTCTGGTTAAAGAACTCAAAGTTCTGGCAGAAATCGAAGACGTAGAAGTACTCCTTGTGCTGCCCGACACCGAACAGATCCGGGCACAATCGCGTTCCCCTCCCTATCATCTGCCAGAACTTCGTCTTTGAACGAACAATCTTGAAAAAGACGAGGTTTACCACCTCTGGAATGTCGACTCCGGTATCGAGCATATCCACCGAGATGGCGATATGAGGTTCCTTGTCGGCGGACGAAAAATCGTCAATCAACGACTGGGCATATTCGGTCTTGAAGTCGATGACGCGGGCAAAACGCCCTTGGAGATGCGGATAGTTGGCATCGAAGCGTTCAGAGATGAACTGCGCATGGTCATGGTTCTTGGCAAAGATGATGGTCTTGCCCAGACGATCTCCGTCAGCGACCTTCAGGCCTTGGGTCACGACGTGTTCTAGAACCTTGTCGACCGTGTCCTCATTGAACAGCCACTTGTTGACGGCTGCGGCCTCGACGCGATCGGGGATAGCGCCGTCCTCGTCCCACTCGATCGCGTCCCACGCCTCTTTCTCCTCTTCCGAGAGGTCATCGTATTTGATCCCCTCCCGTTGGAACTTGAGTGGCACAGAAACGGCCTTTGGCGGCACAAGGAAGCCGTCGCTGACGGCTTCGTCCAACCCATAGGCATCGGTCGGGATGCCCCGCTCAAGGTCGAAGAGCGCATAGGTATCGCGGTCCACCTCATCTTTTGGCGTCGCGGTGAGTCCGACCAGCAGACTGTCAAAGTAGTCGAAGATCGCCTTGTACTTTCGATAGACGGAACGGTGTGCCTCGTCGATGACGATTAGGTCGAAATGCCCTGACCCAAAACGCCTTACACCGCTTTTCGTCTCGTCGATCAGGCCCATCATGGTCGGGTAGGTCGAAACGTATACCCGTCCATGGGCGGCCTTGTCGGTGACCAGGTTCACGGGTGAAGCCTGCGGCAGGAATGCTTTGAACGCATTGGTCGCCTGATTGACGAGCGCGACGCGGTCAGCGAGGAACAGGATGCGCCTCGCCCAGTTGGCGCGCATCAACAGGTCAGATAGCGCGATAACGGTCCGGGTCTTTCCCGATCCAGTCGCCATGACCAACAACGCCTTACGCAGATTGTCCTTCTCGAAGGCCTCTGCGACGCGCCGGATAGCGCGGGTTTGGTAGTAGCGCTCGACGATCTTTGAATTGATGTCCTCCGGCGCCAGCGGCTTGCGTGTCGATCGCCGTTGGATCGCAAGCTCCAGCTCATCCCTCTTAAGAAAGCCCTGAATCGGACGCGGCGGGTATCGGCGATCATCCCAGATCCAATGCTCATAGCCGTTGGAATAGAAGATGATCGGCCGCTGCCCGAACTGGCGTTCTAGTGCATCGGCGTACAGCTCGGCCTGACGCTGACCTTCCCGTGGATCCCGGCGGGTGCGTTTCGCCTCCACCAGGCCGAGCGGTCGACCGTCGGCACCCCAGAGCACGTAATCGACGAAGCCCTCACCCGTCGCATTGGGCATTCCGGTTACGGGGCACTCGGTATCATGACCCGGCTTGGTGAATGTCCAGCCTGCCTCCGCGAGCAGGAGGTCAATAAAGGCATCCCGGGTTTGCGCCTCATTGTAGTCGTGTCCGTCGGGGATGGCTTGGTTGGCTTTCTTGACCTTGGCGATCTCGTCTTGAAGCCGCTTGATCTCGGCCTCCAACTTTAGCCGGTCGCCGTCGCTTTTCAGGCGCAGCTGCTCGGCACGATCTCGTTCCCTTGCTGCCTCCTCGAAGCGTTTGGCGATCTCCTTGAGCTTGCCGAGTGTGGATGCCTCCACTTGAGTGGTGCGCGGCAATGCATCAGCCGAAAACGCGACTTCGGCGGCAGGCTTTGCGCCCTTCGCATAGGTACGTACCAGCCAATACGCGATATGGAACAACTCCCTGACCGCCGTGATGGCGCGGCCAGGGGCGACAGCCTTGGATTCATGCACGGCTACGTTGCCGAGGTCCTTGACGACTTTCCCTTTGGCGACCAACGCATCACCCACGAGCTTGCGGAATGTCGGCTCATGGATCAGCGCGGAAAGTGTCGTCTCGTAGGGCGGCCGAAGCGTGCGGTCGTGGCGGTACATCCACTTGACTGCGACCTCCAGCGCCAGCCGTGCGTAGAAACAGGCACTGCGCGGGTCGGAAAGCGCCAAGATCTCGGCCTTCACGGCATGCTCATGGACCTCAGAAAATTCGGCTTGGAGGAATGCGAACTGGCTCATGCATCACCTCCATTTCCGAGTTGACGTTCAAGGGATTGACGGACAAGCCCGATGACGTATGGCAACTCGTCCAGGGCAGTGAATCTTACCTCGACATCGCCATTCCCCCACCGGCCGAGGCCAGAGACATCCTTACACATGCCACGCGGGTCACTGATATCCGCAAATCCCATGTTTAGCGACAACCGCAACTGCTTTGCCTGCGGGACGACGTCCACAAAATTCGTTTCCGCCTTGTACGCTACGTAGAGCTTGAGGAACTCTTCGCTGACGCAGGGATCGAGCTTCAGGACTTCTTGCCGGAACGCATCAAAAAGCTCTCGCGTCGGCGAGTTGAGGAGGTGCGGGTGGTCGTCAATTGAGTACCCTGCGGCCTTGGTCTTATCGGGCTGGTATGCGGCAAGCACATCGGGCGGCATCACCGGCGCTCGCCAAACATCCGACGCCTGGGCCGCCAGCTTTGACGCACGTGACTTGATAGTGTCTTCGTTCCAATCCTCCAACTCGCCGAGCCCCGCGTTGACCCGGAGCGGGCTCTGTTTGAAGCCTCCATCCATATCGCGCTTCTCTTTGAAGGACCGATTGCTGTATTCGGAATTGTATCCTGTCAGCGTCAGGTTCCCGAGCGTATGCAGATAGGTCTGATGGATACGCTCCCACTCATCGCCAAGTGCAATCCTCCAAGCGTTCGAAAGCACCTCGCTCTGGGGCATGATGTGTTCAATCGTGTACTCGTCTACCGGCACCCTTTCCTTTCGTGCATGGTTTTCGAAACGACGAAGCCAATAGCTGCGGCTTCGGAAATTATAGAGATCACGGGTCTGCATATCCCGCTTGAACTCGTCGTCGCTCGGGAAGCGCCGATAAGACGGCATCAACAGGAAATGCACCTTTATGCTTTCCAGATATCGATCCTTCTTCAATGCCTTCGTGAAGGTGGCAAAGGTTTTGTTCAGTGAATTCGTCGGTATCGCGCAGATGGCACGCCTGAATACGTAGGCCTCGATCAGGCGGACAGCTTCGAGGAGCTCTTCTTTACCTAGTAAGCCGTCGACATAGTCATGATAGAGTTCCAGCAGGAAGGGGTACGCCACATCGACCCGGAGCTCTCGGAGGTCGTGGAATGCAAGCTTCAGTACGGGATCGCTCTCCGCGCCCAATGCCATGGCGCAGTAGTATTTTGCGAAATCGCGGATGTCTTTGACCAGTGTTTCTACGCCCGCATCCGCAATCTTCGGAGAGCGCGCATGCCCTTTGAACGCCTCGTACACATCGTCGAGGCGGGGGATTTCGCCAGTCTTCACGGTCAGGTAGTGACGCATGAAACTGTCAAAATGGGTATTGTAAGCCTCCTGCCCGAAGGCCACTTCCATCGGCCGCCAGAATTGCTCATAGAGTCGGGTCTGTAGCTCCGGCTCCAACCCCATCAGGATGAAGTTGCGGATCAGGTCGGCTTGGCTGAGTTCCCGGCCCGTCGAGTTCATGCTCTCGAAAATGAGCTGTGGGTTGTCCTGGTCCCGGCTGAGCGCGATGTCGACGACGACCAATTTGGCGAGCCCATTGCAAACCGCAACAAAATCGCTCTGACGGGAGGCGATTAGATCGCGGAATAGGTCGTAGTTCTGCGTGACCCTGAGCGATCGTTCGGCCGGCTTGTCATTCTGGCCAACGATCGACGTCAGCGTAACCTTGTCGGTTTGAGACAAGAGAAGCTTGTAGTGACGTTCCCCTGTCTCTTCGGGATTGAGAAGGTAGTAGTTCCTGAGCTTGCGGGCCGAGAAGCCATCGAAGGGTTCTGCATCGCCCAGCGCTTCGGACAGCGCAGCTAGCAACAGCGTTACGGTCGTCAGCCGCTGTTGGCCGTCGATGACGAGCAGTGGCGCCTGGTGAGAAACTTGGGAAAGCCCTGCCTCGATGTAGACGATGGAACCGATAAAGTGGACCGATATTGCGTCGTCGCTTCCTGCGCGGATGATGTCATCCCAAAGCTGAACGCATTCACGCTCGGTCCAGGAATAGGTCCTCTGGTAGATAGGAATCACGAACTGCGGCGATTTTTTGAGAAACGCGAGGAGCTTTGCTTCCGTTGCCTTCATTCTTGTACCCCCCTTACGCGCCCCGATAGATGCTTTCTGAATTAAGAAGATCGGTTAGATATGGCGTGAATCCGGCAAGCAATACAGTAACGCTTACAAGATCACGCATTTCTATTTCCCGAATACGATTGTTTGCATTTCCGCCATGCCGAATACCAGGATAATCAGATGCAAAGCGATACATCTCCTTCATCGCATCCTTGACCTTGTTGTGAGGCCATGTACCAACTTGGTCACAAATCTGGCCAAGCGTATTGGCATTGACACCTGGACAGCGCTGACCAATGGCCTCCAGCAAGTTCACCTGTTTCTGGATGCAGGTTTTTATGCGCCCCGGAGATCGATCAGCACGAAGGTCGCGGACAGCTTCTTCAAACTCGACCATCAGCGGATGGAGATCGGCATCGCGGGACGTCGCTTCCTTCAAGTCGCGGATCAACCGAGCGAACACGCCGGTCAGCGTCGGATTGAGACTGAAGGGGCGGCGCAGGTCGTAGCGCAGGCTGTATTTTTCGAGAAAGGCCTCGATCAGCAGGAAGTAGCGGTTGGCAAGCGGATCACCACCAAGGTCGGCAGCGATGCCATGCGCGCGCTCCATGAAATCCAGGAGCGCAAGCTCGCCCCGGAAGGCGGTGGCCTTCGTCTTGCGAAACGCTGAACGAGCTTGGTCGGGTTGATCAACAATATCAGCAAGCGTTGTCACGTCGGGGGCGGTCTCGAATGCCCCAACGAGTTCCCGGTAAAGTTCGCAGAACAGGTCTTCCGGCGCGTCGGGATGCTTGGCCAGTTTCGACCAGATTTCACGCCATGTTTCCGACCAGACCCCGATGATTTCACCCCGCATTATCTCCCCCCGAGTCCGGTCTTCACGCAGTCATCCAGCTTACGATGCAGAAGGGATATCAACGACAGATAGTCGGCAGCATCGCCCTCGCCCTTCCAAAGGAGTTTTGGTTCGTGGGCCAAGGGGTTTCGAACAGCCGCAAAGCATCCCTTCATCAGTGATGCGAAACCCTTGTGTTCTGACCGTTCTGTTTCCGTCTGGAGCGTGTTGAGTGCAAGAACCGGCCGTTCCACAGAGAACACCCTGTCCACCAGTATCACCCCATCTCCATCCGCTCCGGACAATTCCCGAATGCGCTGCGCAAGCCCCTTGGTCGCCTCAAAGACAGCATGGAAATAATTGTCTTGGAGAAGCTCCGGCTTACAGTATTTCACAACCTCACTATGAATTCGACGGCCACGGAACTTCGCTTGAATGGTCTGCGCACGCTGATGTGCCTCATCAATCGTACTCACCGCAGCAGTGCGTCTGAACTTCCCGTCCTTTCCGTACTCCAATCCAGAAAACACAAGGATCGCATTCAACTGCTGCCTTACATTTTCGAACTCATCCGGGCGATCGACATAGGCAGCTGGGTCAAGCAAGGTGCGAACGAAGTCAATCAGCTTGCTGGGCGCTCGGTCATGTATTTGATAGTGGCTGAACGTCCTATAGATTCGACGCCACTTTGTGCTCTCCCCGGACGTATCCGTAAGGCTCAAGCTATTCAGTACCTGCGAAATGGCACCCCCCGTAGCACAATCCCCCAGAAGCCGAGCGATACTTTCAAGCTGGCGATCCGAGAGGAGAGGAAGAGAACTCATCAGGACAGCTCCCGTCGAAACGCGCGCTGCCGTAGAGAAGCAAACAATCCGGCCAACGCCTCATCGCTTCTCCGAAAAATCGATTGTAGTTCTTTCGCCGCGGCCAGCTTGCCAACGAAATCACTCTGAATATCCAGCGGCGGAAGTCGCAATGATAAAGATTTGATGATGCCCATATTCAAGCCCGGCATCACCGCACCTTTCGCTTGAACACCAAGCTGTTTCAATATGTCAGGATGATTCAAGAAAGCCGCTTGAAGGAAACCCGGCAGCGCTTTACTTCGATCTAGCGTAATGCAGCACAGATGTTTCGTGTTGATTGCGGTGGGAATGTCCTCTGGCACGACGGCACAGCGGCCGCAGGTGCCCATAATGGTGATCAATACGTCGCCTGGGCGGACGGTAAACCTTCTTAGCTTCTGATACTTCTCCGGAGTGATAAACCGCCGCCGATCCCATGCAAACTCGTTTGTCACGGCATTGTCGATTCCCAATACCGCCACCCCGTCATCAACAAACTCGGAATGCAGCAACTGACTGCCAAATGGACCAGTGCGAATGTCCGTGGCTATGTCATCTACACTTACCATTGGCCATGTAGATCTTTCCCCCAGTACAAAAGCTTCATAAAATAGCGACACGGATAGATTGTCTAACAGCTCAGTGGCCCTATTACGGGCACGGCGTAAGGCATCGGCTTGGTCGAGGATCGCCGCAATCCGCCGCTGCTCGTCGAGCGGGGGGAGCGGGATTTCGAACTCAGCCAGAGCCTTGGGGCTCAGGCGCGGAAGATTTGCACCTTCGGAGCGCGAGGTCGCATAATCAACCATCGATGGTTGACGCAGGAAGTGCGTCAGATAAGACCGATCCAATCTTGCGCCCGGCATGATGGGAAGAATGTCAGTGCTGCAAACACCACTGAAGTCCGGGGTTGCAATCTTGGCGAGGTAAGGCCGAAGCTTGCCATACAAGACGTGTTTCGGCGTAAAGCGGAACTTGGAACTGGCGAGATCGCCATTCGCGACGGGCTTGATATCGAGCAGTCGGCCGCCGGATTCTATGTGCTCCAAACCTACATAGAGTGTGCCGTCGGCGATGTCGGAGGGCGCTACACCTGTGCGATCGATCATAGCGACTTCGTGGAGGTATACTGTTGGCCACGCCGTCATCCCAACATCCCCTCCAGTTTGTCCATGCCTTCAGAAATCGCTGCCTCGATGGTACGTAGCTCGGCGATGATCTTGGCGGGAGGATCGCACTCCACCTGTGTATGCTCTACTTCCTTGTAGCGATTGAGAGAAAGGTCGTATCCCGCCGCTGCGATATCGACCTTGGAGACGCAGAAGCTCTGGGCTGTGCGAGCGTTGCTGCGCTCATTGTCGCCGCGCTCTTCCCAGCGCATCAGCAGGTCGGGCAGATTATTTTTTTCGTGCTCCTCATCCGTCAACGGCTCGCCGGGTACCGGGCCGAGCTTCTCATCGGGCAACAATGTCGTCCGCTTATCGTCCAGCGAATAGCCGTCGGCCTGAATGTCATAGAACCAGACATGATCCGTGCCGCCGACGCCGGTCTTGGTGAAGACCAGGATTGCCGTTGAAACCCCGGCATAGGGGCGAAACACGCCGGAGGGCAGTTTTATCACGGCGTCGAGCTTGTGCTCCTCCACCAGCATGCGCCGGATTTCCTTATGTGCTTTGGATGAACCGAACAGCACGCCATCGGGTACGATCACCGCCGCCCGACCGCCGGTCTTGAGGAGACGCAGGAAGAGCGCAATGAACAGCAACTCCGTCTTCTTGGTCTTTACGATCTTCTGCAGGTCCTTGGCGGTCGCTTCGTAGTCGAGCGATCCGGCGAAAGGCGGGTTGGCCAGAACCAGAGAATAGGCGCCTGCATCCTCGGCATGGTCCTCGGCCAGACTGTCGCGATAGGTGACATTCGGATTCTCGACGCCGTGCAGCGTCATGTTCATCGCGCCGATGCGCAGCATTGTGGTGTCGAAATCGAAACCGTGGAACATACTTTCGTGGAAATGCTTCCGCAGCGACGCATCACGCATCAGTTCGGGGTGCTTCTCGCGAAGGTACTCGCCCGCGGCAACTAGGAAGCCACAGGTGCCGGCGGCCGGATCACAGATCACGTCGGTCGGCTTCGGCTCCGTCAACTCGACCATCAGCCGAATAATGTGGCGCGGCGTGCGGAACTGGCCGTTCTGACCGGCGCTCGCGATCTTCGCGAGCATGAACTCATAAACATCGCCCTTGGTGTCCCGATCCTCCATCGGGATTCGGTCAAGTTTCTCGACCACCTTGGCCAGAAGCGCCGGGTTCGAGAAACCAAGGCGCGCATCGCGCATCAGCTTGCCGTAGCTGGATTGGGTGCCGTTCAGCGCGCGCAGGAATGGGAAGACATGTTCATCCACTACTTCCATCATCTCGCGAGGCTCAAAATTCTTGAAGCGCGACCAGCGAAGATCGTCGTAGGAGCGTCCCTTTTCGTCTCTTCCATCGGGGAAGATGCGGCGCTCCATCGGAATCTTGAGCGTCTGGCTCTTGCGCTCTTCGAGGGTATGGAGATCGTCGAGCCGTTTAATGAACAGCAGGTAGGTAATCTGCTCGATTACAGAGAGTGGATTGGCAACGCCGCCAGCCCAGAAGTCATTCCAGATACTATCGACCTGATTTCGGATTGCGCCGGTCAGCATCGTTTTCCCTCTTTCACAATTTTTCCATCCCCGCCATTCGTGCCGACGAATTCCGTCGTCATCTCATGGCCTCGGCCAGGGCCGCGTCGAATTCGGCGCGATTGGTGACAACAACGGGCGTCTCGTGCGGATCGTCGAGAATGTCCGCTACATCCAGACGCAATCGCTTTCGGAAGTAATACAGCAGTGCTCGCCGCACAGGGATCGCCACACTGTCATCGCGCATGCCGTAGTCTTGCGCGATGACCCTGCGTTGATTCTCACCGATGTTCGGATTGGGCGAAAGTGTCACTTCAAAAAACTCATTCCAGTGCTTGTCATCTTCCGGTCTTGCACCGGGTTGATCAGCGGCGCGTGCCTCAAGGCATCTGGAGATCAGGAAATCCTTGAACTTACGATCTATGTGACAGAAGGCTCTGACGTGCCAACGGAATCCGTCGCTGCCGAAGGCATGAGGCGTGATGCGACGCCAGATGGGTGCGGGCCGGAGCTCGTTCATTGACTGGTACAGGACCTCCACCGAGGTCGCGTCTCTCACGGCAGCTAGGATCATGCGCAAGACCGGCACGTCCACACGGCGATGCGGCACCGGCATGGTGTCAACGCTCGGCAGTCTGGCAAGCCAAGTCCGCTCCCCGTGCAGGATCGGGTCAACCGCGAAGGTCAACTGAGCGAGGTACCGATCTGCGTCGGGCTTCAGGAAGCGGGGTTTGAACGAATCGGTGGCGAAGTATCGCTTCTGGCTGCGGTCATATCGCACGTTTTCGGGCGCCAATTCCTGATACTGGGTGAGGTCCTTTGATGCCTGGGGCACTGACACGCCGAAGAAGCCCGTGATGTCGGCCCGATTTATACCTCCCTCCCAGAACAGCCTGAATTCAATGAATTCAAGCCTTTGCTCCACTCCCCATCGCAGTTCTGGGTCGCCAACTGACATGTGTGCTCCGATCAGTATAGTAACGCTATTGACAGCGAAACGCTGCCGATATAGTTTTTATGTTAATTTGGCTGACGATTCAAGGGCCGACTCACGGTCTCGGCGTCGGCACACCTTGTTAGGAGGCCGCAATGGCATCGAAGATCACCCTGTTCCCGGTCGGTAACGGCGACATGACGCTCATCGAGACCGACTCCGGCCGCAAGATACTGATTGATCTCAACATTCGGGCTGCCGCCGATGACTCTGACGACGATACGCCGGACGTCGCTAGCATGCTCAGGGAGCGTCTCGAACGGGACGCTGATGGCAGGCTGTATTTGGACGCGCTGCTTCTCAGCCATCCCGACAAGGATCACTGTACTGGCCTGCGGAAGCATTTCCACCTCGGCCCGCCCGATGAATGGTCGAAGAAGGACGATAAGATCTTCATCCGCGAGATGTGGTCGTCGCCGATGGTGTTCCGCCGCGCGTCGCGCAATAACGTGCTGTGCGACGATGCGAAAGCGTTCAACACCGAGGCCCGGCGCCGCGTTCAGAAGTTCCGTGACGTTGGCGGCATTGTCGGCGACGGTGATCGCATCCTCATCCTTGGAGAGGACGAAAACGGCAAGACCGACGACCTGACGGCGATTCTCGTGCGCGGGGACGAAACCTTCTCGCGCATCAACGGCCAGTACGACTGGTCGATGACGGCACGGCTTCTGGCGCCGCTTCCCAAGACCGATGACGACGAGGAAGAAGAGGCGCTGTCCAAGAACCAGTCCAGCACGATCCTCCAGTTTTCTTTGGCTGGCGATCAGGTCGGGGACAGGTGCCGGTTCCTGACTGGCGGGGATGCGGAAGTCGCCATTTGGGAACGGCTCTGGCAGCGGCACTCCTGGCGGTCGGACTGGCTGTCCTACGACATCCTGCAGACGCCTCACCATTGCTCGTGGCACAGCCTGTCGCATGACAGTTGGAGTGAGATGGGCGAGGACGCGGAGGTCTGTGAGGACGCGCGAAATGCGCTGTCTCAGGCCCGCGACGGTGCGACGATCGTCGCCAGCAGCAAGCCCATCAAAGACGACGATAGCGACCCGCCTTGCATCCGCGCCAAGCGGGAATACGTGGCCATCGCGGATGGCGTGAATGGCACGTTCAAGTGTGTGGGCGAACACCCTTCGGAGAAATCCCCCGACGTGATGGAGTTCGAGATCGGCAAGGATGGTCCGCGGCTGAAGACGAAGCTCATGAAGGCGGCGACCGTCCTCAGCTCCGGCGTGATCGGCGGACAGCCCCTGGCTCACGGCTGAAACCGATGGCGGACATCCGACTCAGCGACACCATCCTGCGCGCGCTGGCTCTGGTGTCCGCCCATCCCGCCGTTTTCCATGTCGGCACGCCATCTCTCGTGGATGGGGGCGGCACGGTGGTCGTGGATGTGACGTTCGACGTCAACCTGCCGAACAGCTGGCGGCGGGCAGGGGAAAGCCCATCAGGGGTGAAGCTCCAAGAGGTTGTGCGCATAGCCTTTCCGTGTGGATTCCCGCTTGAGGCGCCAGAGGTTTCGCTGCGCCGGGACTTCAACCGCAACCTCCCGCATATGCAGCCATGGTTGACCGATGGACGCCCCGTGCCCTGCCTCTACGATGGCGACTTGGCTGAGCTGCTCCACCACGAAGGCCTGGCCGGTATCCTCAATCAGACGGCCGTCTGGCTGGAGCGCGCGGCGCTGGGTACGCTCATCGATCCGAAGCAAGGCTGGGAGCCCGTTCGGCGCGATAGCTTTGCGGACGATCTCGTCGCCGACGCCGAAGGGCTCCGGCGGCTGGTTGACCGTAAGGGTGGTTACCGCTTCTTTGAGCTGGACTATTTGAGGATGGAGGCCAATGGCTCCAGCGTCATCCACGGTCACATCTCGGGTGTCAGCCCCAAACTGAACACTGACGCCGTCCCGAGGCTATTCGGGGAAACGCCAACGGCGGCAAATACGTTGCGCCGAGGCCGTTCGCTGGGTCTTGTAGTCTGGCCGGGAAAACTGCCGTCGGGCAAGCTGGCCATTAGCGATGTATACCTGCCCGAGACGGTTACTACGGTCGCGGAACTGAAGCAACGTGCGGAGCTATACGGGTGCGCCCGCGAACTCGATACCGCGCTCAATTGGCTGAAGAGATGCTTGTCAGGTTATACCGGCGGGCCATTCCCGCTGGCTGTCGTTCTGTTGGCGCGCCGCCCGTGCAACGTGATCGGCAGTCAAAGTCCAATCGAACTGTGTCCCTATGTCGTGGACATTCGGTCGCCCAATCTATTTGCCGAGGGCGAGGCAACGCCAACACGGCCTGCCGCGCATCGTCACGCCGTGAGCCGTGCCCTTCTGGCTCAGATGGCCGGTGGCGCAGCGACCTCCGAGCGTCCGCCGTGGACCCTGATCGGGGCTGGCAGTTTAGGCTCCAAGCTGGCGCTTCATCTCGCACGGGCCGGAAATGGACCTGAGGTCGTCATCGACAAGTCGTCGATGGCTCCCCACAACGCTGCAAGGCACGCCCTCATTCCCACCACAGGAGACATGCAAATCCTTTGGATGGATGCCAAGGCCAGACTGTTGTGCGATGCGTTGAAAGGCCTCCAACAAGAGGCGGTATCTGTGGTCGCCAACGTGGCAAGCATCCTCAGTTCCAGGGAGCAGGTGCGCCGGGCTTGGTCAAAGCGGTCCTGGGCGGTCGTGAATGCCACGGCATCACTGGTTGTGCGCGACGCACTGGCCTCCAGCAATCTGCTTCCAACTCGCGTGGTCGAGACCTCTTTGTTCGCGGGCGGGCTTATCGGAATCATCACCGCAGAAGGACCAGGACGAAACCCAAACACGGGCGACTTGATGGCAGAAAGCTATGCCCTCCTCCATGAGGACCTGGCGGCGGCAGGTGCCGTTTTCGGAGACAATGCCGCGGCGTCGCGGCAAACGTTAGGCCAGGGCTGCGGCTCCATGACAATGGCAATGTCCGATGGGCGGCTTTCGCTTTTCGCGGCTGGCATGTCCGAGTATTTACTGCGGCGACAGCGCGAGGGGCTACCGGAGAATGGTGGCGAGGTCCTCATAGGACGGCTCTCCGACGACGGGCTCGGTCTCGTGTGGCATGTTCATCTCGTTTCACCCGTTGCCGAAGTCAGCACGACCAATGGAGAAGCATGGCGCGTTCACGTCCATCCGCGTGCACTGGCGAAGATCCAGGAAGAGACAGCGCGTTGGCCGACGTCGGAAACCGGGGGCGTACTCGTCGGCCGGGTTTCAGAAGCGTCCCACACGTTCCACGTCGTTGACGTCCTGGACGCGCCTGAAGATAGCCATCGCTCGCCGAACGAGTTTGTGCTCGGAACGAAGGGTCTGCGCCAGAAGCTGACATCGTACTCCGAAGGGGTGGGTTGGTCACTCTTTTGCCTTGGAACCTGGCACAGTCATCTTTCAGCGAGTGGCCCATCTCTGACAGATCGTGCGACCGCAACAGCTGTCTCAATCGCACGTCTGACGCCGGCCGTTCTTCTCATCCACACACCGACCGGATTCCATGCGCTTCTCGCCGATTCTGCGGGCGTGGCCAAGGGAGGCGCATGAATGTTCAACCTCGAAACGCTCATCAGCGATCCCTACAACCGTAAAGCCCGGCTTCAACCTGCGCTCCTCACGCTGTTACCCATATTGGTTGCATCGGTGTTGCTGGTCCCGGAAATTCAGTCGTCTTGGGGTGCTGCTGTCGGCGTGGTGGTGTATTGCGGCGGTGCGATGTGGCTGACTCAGCTTGGCAGAGATCGTGGCAAAGCGCTTGAGCCGATGCTTTTCAAAGCGTGGGACGGTAAGCCTTCCGTCGCGATGCTGCGACATCGTGACTCCTACCTCTCGAAGGCGACCAGAGAGCGGTATCGTGCGTTCCTCGAACGTCGAGTTCCGGACCTGAAGCTCGCGTCGCCGGAGGAGGAGGAGAGTTCACCGACCAACGCCGATGATGGGTATGAGAGTGCTACTGCTTGGCTGCTCGCTCAAACCAGGGATCGCGAGCGCTTTCGCCTGATCTTCGAGGAAAACATCAATTACGGGTTCCGCCGGAATATCTGGGCACTCAAGCCTCTGGCGCTTGTTGTAGATGGACTACTCATTACGGTCGTACTGACGACGGTCGTGATCTTTTCAACGGAAAGCGTCACCTCAACTTTGCAGGTGATCGACAAGCCGACTTGGGCCGCTGCTTTGTTTACTCTGGCCCACATGTTGGTCTTCGCAGTCATGGTGCGTCGCGACTGGGTGCGCGCGACAGCGAACGCCTACTCACAGCAACTCTTAGCCGCATGTGACATCCTTGATAGTAGCGATCGCTGACCGACTTATTTCTCGGCCAGCAGTATTCGCTGTATCGTTCCAGGCTGGACTGCATAGATGAGAGCTGCTTCAGCCGTCGAAAGCGCGTTGGCTTTAATCTCTTCCATACCATCAACGACGCGACCAATACTCTCCGCAAATCCGGACAGTTAGTCTGAAGCCAACGGCCATTTGCTGAGTTGTATTATCCGTCCCGCGCCGCATCGAGCAGATGCCGGTAGCCGTGCTCGGTCATCCAACGGGCGCGCTTCAGATGCGTCTCCCAGCAGCGGCGAGCGCGGTGAGGCTCCGCGTCCGGATCGCGATGCAGGACGATGCCGGCGACCTCGCGCCAGTCGGCGCCTTCAGCCTCAGCGTCGAGCAGGCGCAGATAGGTGATGAAATGGTCCTCATCATAGGACGTGGTTTTGTCCGCCCACGGCACCTCGTCGGCGATCTCGGGATCGAGTTTGGCCATGTGCCCGTCCTCCAAACCTTGCACATCCATGGCATCCGTTCGGGCTGCCTCCGGGCTTCGGGTGCGAGGCGCTGCTCGATCCATCATAATACGGAATGGCGCCGGAGGCCTGCGGGCATATGTCGATCAATGTCTCCGGTCAGGCGCAATTCTTGCGGAACAGAGAAGGCGTCGTCCCCGTCATCTTGCGGAACACGTCCGTGAAATGGCTGTGGCTGGAAAAGCGGAGAGCGAGCGCGATGTCCGTGATCGACGCGCGGTCCGACAGCAGCATCTCCTTCGCCTTCTGAATCCGCCGCTCGGTGATGTAGCGGCAGGGCGGCTTTCCAAACGTCGCCTTGAACGCCTTGCCGAAATGGTGTGGGCTGAGTCCCGCTTCCGCGGCGAGCGCTGCGAGCCCGATATCTTCGTCCAGATGCGCCTCGATGAAGTCGATGATCCGCCTTCGGCGCGAGGCGCCGAGACCGCCCCTGATCGATGGCGGCGGCCTACCGTTTTCGCCATAGGTCTCGAACAAGCGCAGAGCGAGCGAGGTGCCGACGAGGTCCAGGCAGAGCCCGCCGCAGCGGCTATCGTCGATCAAGCTGCGCCTGAGGCAGGCTATCAGCTCCTCGACCGCCGGGTCGCGGAGCGCCGCTCTACCTCTGATCTCGGGCACGCGCCCGTCGAAGGCGTTGCCGATTGTGCGTTCGATGAAGCTATTTTCCATGGCAATGACGAAGGACTGCTTGTCGGCCGTCCAGCCGACATGAGTGGCCCGATCGGCCGGGCTCAGATGAAAGTGTCCTGCAGCAACAGGGTATTTCTCGGTGCGGCGGCTTTCAGGCAAACGGCAGATGAGATCCAGCGGTTCGCTTTCATGCATGAAAAGGGCGAACTGTGCCGTGACGATCTGTGTCCCGGGATTGATCGGGATATCGCATCGGCTAACGACAATGCCGTTGCGGGCGATGCGCCGCGTGACGGACAGTACCGGGGACGCAATTTCCGACGTGAAATCGACCAGAGTGGTTTCGGCCATGACGCAATCTCCATCGCCTGAAAATTGATATCTCGGCCGATAGCAGGTTGCCGGCCTTTAACAAGTTCCATTCCCGGTAGAGTGTGTGTTTCAAAATAGATGATCCTGTGACAACTTTGTGATGAGGGCGGCGCAACTGTGGCAATCTCCAGTTTCGGTTTCTCTGCCCGAATTCATTTGTACTTTAATAAAATTCTGTAGTTTGCAGGTCTGGCGTTGCGAATATTGTAACGATTTCCTGAAAGACGCCGCGAAAACACGGAAGCCAACCCGTGTCTCAACTATCGATAGTAATCGATGTCGTCGGCGCCCTCCCGCCAGTGACATCGACCTGGCAGGAGGCGGCTTGTCCCAGGTGCTGAGCGACAGATCGTCAAATGGCCGCGCCGCGTCCGCTACGGCCGGGTGGCCTCATGGGAGGAGACAAGCCCCATGTCCAAGGAGAAGACCGTCCCCGGCATAAGTCCGCGCGCCGACTGGCGCGATCCCGAAAGTTACAAACCCCTCATCGACCTGGACCGGGCCGGTTGGGCCTGGGAGTGGCTCAAGCGCAATCCCGACTTCGCCACGGCTGCCGGTGGGCTGCCACAGGTGTCGCCTCCACTCCGTCCGTCCGCCACCGAGCCCCGGCTGAAGGCCGCTCAGCCCCGAATCCTCCGTATCCAGAATCCGGGGCCGTTCGAACACTGGGGCGTCTTCTTTCACCACTGGCGTTGCCCTACCGGCTACGGACGTCTTTTGGCTGCCCGATCTCAATCCATCGGTGCTCGTCGTGGAAGCGCAGCCCATTGCACCCGGCCACACCGACGCCTTCGACATCCGATGCTTTGCGTCACTGGCGACTGTGTTGTGCTGCGGCGGATCCGAGCACGTGCTTTTCAGCGATGGCTTTCGCCATCTCCAACTGATGGTGACGGCAGGCAGTGTTCTCGATGGCCCGGTGTGCTTCCGCTACCTGCTGTCGGGTCTCCGGCACACGGAGGCGAAGGTTCCGGCGCTGCAACGGCTGTGCGGGCTTTGCCGCCTCGGCCGTCTGCCGCGCGGCCTCTTTCCGCCGGAGCGCCGGGCCAAGCGCTGGGCGATGATGCTGCGCGCCTGGGACGGAGAAATGGCGGGCGCAAGCCGGCGGCAGGTGGCGGCGGCGATCTTCGGGGAGACGGCGGCGCACGAGCTCTGGGAGTCCGGTTACCGCTCCCGCATGCAGCGGCTTGTCCGCGAGGCCGAGGAGATGATCAGCGGCGGCTACCTGAGACTTCTGGGGCGGGCGGCAGAGGGAAAGGGAGGCTTCTGACGGATGAAGGGCTGAAGCCGGCAAGAGAGAGCCGGCCCGCCCGCAACCCGTGAGGAGACCTCCCATGTTCCAGTTCGTCCGCCTGTCCGCCGTCATCGGCATTGTATTTTTCGCCTGTCTGTCCTTCTGGCCCGCGCTCGACGAGGAGCATTCCGGCCCGGCCAATGTGATCGACGCCGATACAATCGAAGTGGGCGGCGAGAAGCATCGCCTCTACGGCGTCGATGCCGTGGAGATCGACCAGCGCTGCCGCCGTCGCGACAGCGCGGAATGGCCTTGCGGCAGAGAGGCCGCCGCCGCGCTCGCCAAATTTCTCAAAGGCCGGAAGGTCAATTGCGAGGTCTGGCAGGGAACGACGCGCGATGCCCATGGCCGCTTCGTATCTGTTTGCTATGCCGGTGGCGACGACATCAGTAGCTGGGTGGCGAAGAACGGCTGGGCCGTCGCCAATCGCGACGCCAATCGCCTCTACAACTACACAAGCGACGAGGGCACGGCCCGGTTTCTGCGCCGCGGCATCTGGGACGGAACCTTCGATCCGCCCGCCGAATGGCGGCGCCGGCAGCAGGCGGGAGGGCAGCCATGAACGCGCTGTTTCCTCCGCCGGTCGATACCGCCACCATCAGGCTGCGCGCGCTTTCGCTCGGCGCCGGCGTCCAGTCCACCACCCTCGCACTGATGGCCGCCCACGGTGAGATCGGCCCGATGCCCGACTGCGCCATCTTCGCCGACACCGGCTGGGAGCCGAAGGCCGTCTATGAGCATCTCGCTTGGCTGCGGTCGCCGAATGTCCTGCCGTTCCCGGTGCATATCGTGACCGCCGGCAACATCCGCGACGGGCTGGTCCGCGGCGCGCAGGGCGAGCGCTGGGCTTCGATCCCCGCATTCACCAAATCCGCATCGGGCAAGGTCGGCATGATCCGCCGGCAGTGCACCAAGGAGCTGAAGATCGTGCCGATCCGCCGCAAGGTGCGTGAGCTGGTCGGGCTCGCGGGCAAGCGCTCGCCGGACTGCCCCGTCGTGGAACAGTGGATCGGTATCTCCCTGGACGAGATCGTGCGTATGAAAATGTCCTTTGAACCCTGGCAGGTAAACCGCTGGCCGCTCATCGAACTGGGCATGACGCGCCGCGACTGCCTGCGCTGGCTGGAACGGCACGGCTATCCCATGCCGCCCAAGAGCGCCTGCATCGGATGTCCGTATCATTCCGACGTCATGTGGCGGCAGATGCGCGACGAGGATTCGGACGGCTTCGCCGATGCTGTCGCCATCGACCGGCTGATCCGCACCGGCTTCCGCAATCTGCGCGGCGAGGTGTATCTCCATCGCTCCTGCGTGCCGCTCGACGAGGTCGATCTCGATACGCCGGCGGACAAGGGACAGCTCGACCTCTTCGCCGACGAATGCGACGGCATGTGCGGCGTGTGACCTGTTCTGCCTGATCGCCGAAACGGCCGCTCTCGACAAGTTCGAGAGCGGCCGTTTTGCCCGTGACGGGTTTTCAGGTCCGGAACGGTTCCGGGCCGCCCGTCGCGGGAGAACATCGATGCGCGATCGCGATTACAGTGCCGACATCGCCAAGGCCCTCGCCACGCCGGGCGGCCATCTGAAGCTCGGCCGCGGAGGGTTCAGTCTGCACTACCTGAATGAGTATGGCGGCCAGAGCAGTCTGTCCGGCTACGATTGCGACACCGTGAAACTGCAGGCCATCGCCGCCGGACTTCCGGTGATCGACAGCCGCTGCGTCGACTTCGACAAGGTGGCCAGGCTCGCCATATCCGGGCCGATGATCTGCGTGGGCGGTGCGCCCGACCCTGAGCCATGGGGCGCGTTCTCTTATGCGCCGCTGATCGAGGTGGCGCGGGCATACGCCGCGGCCGGGGCTGAGGTCTACAACCTCGACCTGGAGGAAGCGGCGGGGGCGGCGGCCTGAGAGGGAGAGGGAAGTGGGTATCTTCGTGACGAGCTTGTCAGGCGAAAGAGAGGCTTTCTCCGGCTCGTCACGGAGAACCGACATGGCAACGCCTAAGAAAATCTCCCTCTCCCAGTCCCGGGATATTCCGTTCGACAAACTGGTGCTGTCGAGCCGCAACGTCCGGCGGGTGCGGGCCGGCGTATCGATCGAGGAACTGGCCGAGGACATCGCCCGGCGCACGCTGTTGCAGTCCCTGAGCGTGCGGGCGGTGATCGGCGAAGGCGGTCAGCCCACCGACAGATACGAGGTGCAGGCCGGCGGACGGCGCTACCGGGCGCTGGAGCTGCTGGTCAAGCAGAAGCGGCTGGCGAGGAATGCCCCAATCCCCTGCATCGTGCGCGACGACGGCATTCTGGAAGAGGATTCGCTGGCAGAAAACTGCCAGCGCGTATCGCTCCACCCGTTGGATCAATTCCGCGCCTTCCAGTCGCTCAAGGAGCAGGGGCTCGGCGAGGAAGAGATCGCCGCCCGCTTCTTCGTGACGCCGCAGATCGTCAAGCAGCGACTGAAGCTCGCTAGCGTGTCGCCCGGGCTGTTGGAAGTCTATGCCGATGACGGCATATCGCTGGAGCAACTGATGGCCTTCACGATTTCCGACGATCCTGCCCGGCAAGAACAGGTCTGGGATACCGTGCGGCGCGGCTACAACAAGGAGCCCTATTACATCCGCAAGCTGCTGACCGAGAACACCGTCCGCGCCACCGACAAGCGTGCCCGCTTCGTCGGGCTCGCGGCCTATGAGGAAGCCGGCGGCATCGTGCTGCGCGACCTGTTCTCGCAGAATGACGAAGGCTGGCTCCAGGATGTGGCGTTGCTGGAGCAGCTTGTCACCGAGAAGCTCGCGGCCGAGGCCGAGGCGATCAAGGCCGAAGGCTGGAAGTGGATCGAGGTCGCTCCGGACTTCCCCTATGGCCACACCGCCGGCCTGCGCCGCGTCATGGGCGAAATGGAGCCGCTGTCCAATGAGGAGCACTCCCGCCGCGAAGCCCTGCGGTCGGAGCTCGAGGAGATCGAGCAGCGCTATTTCCAAGAAAGCGACGAGGATCTGCCTGAAGAGATCGACCGGCGCCTCGCCGAGATCGAGGCGGCACTCGACGCCTTCGAGGAGCGGCCGGTCCGCTACGACCCCGAAGAGGTGGCGCGCGGCGGCTCCTTCGTCTCCATCGACGGCGACGGCCGGCTGAAGGTCGAGCGCGGCTATGTCCGACCCGAGGACGAAGCCCCGATCGCGGACGACGGGGGTGATGCTGGCGAAACAAGAGGCGATATCGATGCAGCATCGCCAAGTTCCGTCGAAGGCGCGCATTTCGCATCCAGTCAGAAGCCGACGAACACGAGTTCCTCCGACGCCGACGCGGATGGTGAGGAAGACGGCCTGAAGCCGCTGTCCGAGCGCCTGGTCATGGAACTGACAGCGCACCGGACGCTCGCCCTGCGCGATGCATTGGCGGGCGATCCGGACATCGCCTTCCTCGCCGCGCTGCATGCCCTCGTTCTTCAGACCTTCTGGCGTTATCCGACGGCGAGTTGCCTGGAGATTCGCGCCGAAAGCCCGACGCCGACCGTTCAGGGGCCGGGGCTGAAGGAAAGCCAGTCGGCGAAGGCCATCGATGAGCGGCACGCGAATTGGGAGAAGCAGCTTCCCGACGAGCCGGACCTGCTCTGGGAGTTCCTCTGCGATTTCGACCACGACAGCCGCATGGCGCTCTTCGCCCATTGCGTCTCGCTCACCGTCAACGCGGTGCATGAGCCGTGGAATCGGACACAGGGACGCCGGCATCATGCTGACCAGCTCGCCTGCGCGGTTTCGCTCGACATGACCGCGGCCGGGTGGAAGCCGACGGTGGAGAACTACCTCAATCGCGTGCCGAAGGCCCGCATCCTCGAGGCGGTCACCGAGGCAAAGGGCGTCGGCATGGCGGAGCTCATCGAAGGGCTGAAGAAGTCCGACATGGCCGAACAGGCCGAGCGGCTTCTCACCGATACCGGCTGGCTGCCCGAGCCGCTGCGTACGCCCGGCGTCGAGACAGCTTCGGTTGCCGGTGAAGGCGCTGAGGCCGAACCGGACGATCAGGCCCAGGGAGGGCCGGCTGCCGATCTGCCGGAGTTCCTCACCGCCGCCGAGTGATCGCTCCGGCTGTTCCCGTCAATCCCATCCACATGAAGCCCGGCCCCGCGCGGCGTCAGCCCGCGCAAGTCGAAAGACTGGCCGGGCTTCGCTTTTTCTGGAGACGTCACGTGCAACGCGAACGCATGACTTTTCTAAACGAACGCCCCGTCCACACGCCCTGGGGCGTCGCCGACTACGCCCGCGAATACGCCGAGGGCATCGTCTTCTACGGCACGCCGTCCCATGGCGGCTTCAAGCTTTTCGCCGAACGCCTGGCGCAGATGCATCCCGCCTTGCGTGAGCCCGGCGGCTGGTTCGAGGAGGACTGCGCCTGGGCCAAGGTCGCCTTCGCCTTTCGCGAATGCTTCACTGAGGAGCAGCAGGAGGCCGCAATCCAGACACTCAAGGATTGGTGCCCGGATGAATATGAGGCGGTCACCGGCGAAACCCTCGCCCCCGGCGCATCCCACATCAAGGACCAGCGCCTTTTCCACGAATGCCATGCGCAAGACTGGGTGGTGATCAGCGCCATCAGGTCGGACCAGCATCCCGGCACGGTGGAATGCATTGCCACTCTTGGCGGCAAGCGCGGGGAATGGGGCAAGTCTGATCGGGAGAAGCGCCGCTATCCCGTGCCGGATGCCGAATATGACCGGCGCGGCAAATTCGGCTTCGTCATCGATCCCGATCGCCACGCGCTCTGCGACGGCCCCACCGTCGCTGACGCGACCATCGCGCGGAGGGCGGCGTCATGATCCCTGACCACATCCGCGCCAATTTCCAGACCCTCATGCGCGCCGCCGAAAACGACGACCTGGCGCTGATGGAGTGTTCAGACGCCGAATCCGGCGCGCCGCGTTACGTCATATGCGCCGTCGGCCGCAACGGCGGCGAATACCTCTTCACCCCCTTCGGCCATCTGGCAGAGGGGAATCCCTACGAGGCTTACCTCCCGCCAGAGTGAGAGCAGGCCGGGATGAGGGTGGGCCGGGAGCGGGCGAGAGAGAGCCTGCCCCGGCCTTTTCCTGAAACCTCAATCCCGGAGCAATCTCATGAATCTGATGACGCCAGCGGCGGCGGTGACGGCCGCCGCACCCCTCCGTGCGCCCGAAGAGGAGGCCGCCTGCATCCTCAAGGCGGCGGAGCGCATTCTCACCGGTCTCGAACGCGGCCTTCTCATCGAGGCCCGCGTCCTGCGGCAGGCGATGGAGGAGGCGTTCGGCGGTTCGGACGCCGAGGGCTGCTGGACCTGGAAAGCCGCATATGAAGCTTGCGAAGCCGCGCAGGTGCTGTTCCTCCGCAAATATGGTCGCGCCATGCGGGAGAAGGCGGGCTCGCCCGCCGCACAGCTCGCCATGCTGTCCCGCATCGCCGGGCTTCTTCCCACCCACACCCGGCGCACGCAGGAGTCCGAGGAGTTCCAGCAGTTCAGCACACCCATGCCCCTTGCTTATGCGGCCGGCATCGCGGCGGGCCTCACCGGCGACGACGCGCTGCTGGAGCCGTCGGCCGGCACGGGGATGCTTGCCGTATTCGCCGAGATTATGGGCGCGCGGCTGGCGCTCAACGAGATCGCCGAGACGCGGGCTGCGCTCCTGCGGCGACTGTTCCCGGACAGCCTGGTTACCACGCATGACGCTGCCAGCATCGATGACCGGCTGGCGGACGATATTGCGCCGTCGGTCGTTCTCATGAACCCGCCCTTCTCGGCGGCGCTCCACGTGCAGGGGCGCGTCTCCGACGCGGACTTCCATCACGTGCGCTCGGCGTTGGCGCGGCTGCCCGAGGGTGGTCGCCTGGTCGCCATCACCGGACACAATTTTCCCTATGACCGGCTCAATGGCGCGGTGCGCTTCACCTGCGTCGTGGGCGGCTCCGTCTACCACAAGCACGGAACCACCTTCGACACGCGCCTCACCGTCATCGACAAGTCGCTTGAAACGGCTTCGCCGCCGGTTTCGCCGCGCGCGGAGAACGCCGCCGAATTGCTCGCCCGCGTCATCGAACATGTGCCGCCTCGTTTGGCTGTAGACGTCGAGATCGGGCTCGGGACAGCGGCGAAGCCCGCTGTTGCGCGCGAGGTCGCGCCAATCGCGCGCAGGCCGCAGCCTGTCATTTCTGCGTCGCCCGATGCTGTCGAGCTCACCTATGAGCCCATCGAATGGAAGCCGGCCCAGGGCGCCGACCTGACCGACGCGCTCTACGAGGGCTACGCCCTGCAATCGATCCATATCCCAGGCGCCAAGCCGCATCCTACGAAGCTGGTGCAGTCGGCGGCTATGGCCTCGGTGGCGCCGCCGCACCCTTCCTATCGGCCGCATCTTCCGGTGCATATATTAAAGAGTGGCATCCTCTCCGACGCCCAGCTTGAGAGCGTCATCTATGCCAGCGATGCGCATTCCCGGCATCTCGCCGGATCGTGGACGGTCGATGAGACCTTCGACAATATCCATGCCGCTCCGGAAGGCGCCGAGAATGCTGTGCGTTTCCGCCGCGGCTGGTTCCTGGGCGACGGCACCGGCTGCGGCAAGGGCCGACAGGTCGCCGGCATCATCCTCGACAACTGGATCAAGGGCCGCCGGAAGGCGCTGTGGATCTCGAAATCCGACAAGCTGATCGAGGATGCCCGGCGCGACTGGTCGGCGCTGGGCATGGAGCAACTGCTCGTCCAGCCCCTGTCTCGCTTCAAGCAGGGCACGCCTGTCCGGTTGTCGGAAGGGGTGCTGTTCGTGACCTACGCCACCCTGCGCAACGAGCCGCGCCTGCGCCAAGTCATCGACTGGCTGGGAGACGGCTTCGACGGCGTGATCGTTTTCGACGAAGCCCATGCCATGGCCAACGCCGCCGGCAGCAAGGGTGAGCGCGGTGAGCAACTCCCCTCTCAGCAGGGCCGCGCTGGGCTGCGCCTGCAGCGCGCCTTGCCGGATGCCCGTATCGTCTATGTCTCCGCCACCGGCGCCACGGACGTGCGCAACCTCGCCTATGCCGAGCGGCTGGGCCTGTGGGGCGGCGAGGATTTCCCTTTCGCCAATCGAGCCGAGTTTGTGCAGGCGGTCGAGGCCGGCGGGGTCGCGGCCATGGAGGTGATGAGCCGCGACATGAAGGCCCTCGGCCTCTACACGGCGCGGTCGCTGTCCTATGAGGGCGTCGAGGTCGAGATCGTCGACCACAATCTCACCCCGGCGCAGGTGGAAACTTACGACGCCTATGCTGAAGCGTTTCAGGTGATTCACTCCAACCTGAATGCCGCCCTCGAAGCCTCGAACGTCACCGGCGAACGAAAAACCCTCAACGGCCAGGCGAAGTCCGCTGCCCTGTCGGTGTTCGAGGGCGCCAAGCAACGTTTCTTCGCCGCGCTGCTTTCGGGGCTGAAGACCGCCACGCTCATCAAATCCATCGAGGCGGATATAGCGGCGGGACATGCCGCCATCGTGCAACTGGTCTCTACCGGTGAGGCGATCCTCGACCGCCGCCTGTCCGAGATTCCAGCCGAGGAATGGGTGGACCTGAACGTCGATCTGTCGCCCCGCGACGTGATCCTCACCTATTTGCAGCACGCCTTCCCGACGCAGCTCTATGAGCCTTACACCGACGAGGACGGCAATCTGCGCTCGCGCCCCGCATTCGATGCCGAGGGCAACCCGATCCAATGCAGGGAGGCGCTGGCGGCGCGTGACCGGATGATCGAACGCCTCGCCTCGCTCGATCCCGTGCCCGGCGCGCTCGACCAGATCATTCAACGCTTCGGGACAGACAAGGTAGCGGAAGTGACGGGACGGTCACGGCGGATCGTGCGCAAGGGCGATCGGCTTTGTGTCGAAAATCGTCCGCCCTCGGCCAATCTCGCCGAGACGCAGGCCTTCATGGATGACGACAAGCGCATCCTGATCTTCTCGGACGCCGGCGGGACGGGCCGTTCCTACCATGCCGACCGGGGCGCGAAAAATCAGCGCCTGCGCGTCCATTACCTGCTCGAAGCGGGATGGAAGGCCGACACCGCCATCCAGGGACTCGGCCGTTCCAACCGCACCAATCAGGCGCAGCCGCCGCTGTTCCGCCCCATCGCCACGGACGTGAAGGCCGAGAAGCGCTTTCTTTCGACGATTGCCCGCCGCCTCGATACCCTTGGCGCCATCACGCGCGGGCAGCGCCAGACTGGCGGCCAAGGGCTGTTCCGCGCCGAGGACAATCTCGAAGGCGATCAGGCCCGCGCGGCGCTCAGGCAGTTCTATTACTGGCTGGCGCAGGGCGCCATTCACGGCTGTTCGTTGACTCAGTTCGAGGAAATGACCGGCCTGACGCTGACCTTCGAGGGCGGCAACATGAAGGAGGAATTGCCGCCGATCACGACCTTCCTCAACCGGCTGCTGGCGCTGCCCATCGCCATGCAGAACACGCTGTTCGCGGCGTTCGAGGAGATTTTGAACGCCCGCATCGAGGCGGCGATTGCAGCGGGTGTCCACGATATCGGCCTGGAAACCATCCGCGCCGAAAGCCTGATCGTCACCGACCGGCGCACCGTCTGGCGGCACGACAGCGGCGCTGAGACGCGGCTGTTCACGATCGAGCGGCGCGATCGCAACCGCCCCATGACGGCGGAAGAGGCGATCACCATCGAAGACGGGCGATTGCTCGTCAATGAGCGCTCCGGCCGCGCCGCCGTCAAGACGTCCGCGCCGAGCCTGATGCTCGATGACGGCAGCGTGGAACGCCGCGTCCGGTTGTTGCGCCCCATGCAGCGCGACACGATGAGCGTCGATGACTTCGCCGCCACGCACTGGAAGGAAGCGGAGAGGCAAGAATTTATCGCCGCATGGGAAAAGGAGATCGCCGGGATTCCGGAATTCTCGACGAGCACGTTCCATCTCGTCACCGGCCTGCTGCTGCCGATCTGGCGGCGTCTTCCGGAGAGCAACGCCCGCGTTTACCGGCTGCAAACCGACGATGGCGAACGCATCATCGGCCGCATGCTGACGCCCATCGAGGTGGAAGCGTTCTGCCGCAATATCGGCATGGAGGCGCCGAAGCTCTCCACCGGGGACGCCTGGGGCCTGATCAACGAAGGCAAGGTCACGGCCCATCTCGCCGATGGCCTGGTTCTACGCCGCGTGCGCGTGATGAACGAGAGCCGCATCGAACTCACCGGCTTCACCTCAGGCGTGGTCGATGCCCTGAAGGCGCGCGGCCTGTTCGGCGAGATCATCTCCTGGAAGCTGCGGTTGTTCGTGCCTGTGGGCGAGGCCGGCAAGGCAATTTTCGAGAGCCTCGCCGACCGTTGGCCGCTCACCGAAATCGCGGATCGGGGGTGACATATGTCCCGCGCCGCCGATCTGGCGCGCCGTCTCGGTGAACAGGCCGAGGCGGTGTGCCGCTACTACCTGCCGAATGGCCGCCGCCAGGGCCGATACTGGATCTGCGGCGATGTCATGGGAACGCCGGGGCGGAGTCTTTATGTGCACCTTTCCGGCGAACGTGCCGGGAAGTTTTGCGATGCCGCTGATGGAACGCATGGCGATCTTCTCGACCTCATCGCCCTCAATCGCGGCCTCGGCTTCCGCGCCGCGCTCGATGAGGCGCGGGGATTCCTCAGTCTGCCCGTTCTGCCGATCCGCACAGTCGCCCCGCCCGCGCCGTCGGGCTCTTCCGAAGCGGCGCGGCGGCTCTTTGCCGCGTCGAAGCCGATCCGGGGCACGCTGGCCGAACGCTATCTCCAAAGCCGCGGCATCATTCTACCTGCGGACGTTGCCGCTCTGCGCTTCCATCCGCGCTGCTTTCATCGCGGGCCTGCGGGGCGCGAGATATGGCCGGCGCTCATCGCCGCCGTCACCGATCAGGGCGGCGCCATCACTGGCGTGCATCGCACCTGGCTTGATCCTGACGGCGGCAAGGCGCCTCTCGATCAGCCGCGTCGCGCCATAGGCCATCTTGCCGGAAACGCGGTCCGGCTCGGCCTTGCCTCCGACGTACTGGCGGCGGCGGAAGGCATCGAAACGGCGCTGGCGCTCAAGACCGTGATGCCCGCCATGCCGGTCGCCGCCGCACTCTCCGCCGCCCACCTCGCTGCCCTGGTGTTCCCGCCCACGCTGCGCCGTCTCTATGTCGCGCGCGACAATGACGAGGCCGGGCGTTTCGCGCTGGAACGCTTGCGCGCCCGCTCCAGAGCCGGCGATATCGACATCCGCGCGCTGGCACCGAGGACGGAGGATCTCAACGCCGATCTCCTCACCCTCGGCCCGGACCGGCTCAGGGCATGGCTCGCAGAGCAGCTCTTCCCGGACGATGTTCAGCGTTTCCTTGTCGCGGGCGGACGGACGCGATGCGCGTGAAGGTCCTCAGCGCCGGATGGCGATGAGCGAGCATTGGGCCGGCCTCCCGGTTCGGCAAGGGCCGCGCCACGGCCTTTCCAGGAGGGGGATCTGCCGGAGGCAGGCCAAGCCGCAACGGCTTCGCCGTCCTCCACTGGCGTTCCGGCCCTGCGGGTGCGGCCCGGCCTTGCGCCTCCGGTGGGCGATCCCCGGAAAGGCCGCGACGGGCGCGGCCTCGGAACCGGGAGACAGACCCATGCTGCACGACCTCTTCACCGACGACGCCTTCGAACCCCACCACGCGGCATCGCCAACCGCCCGTGTCCTCGACGAAATGGCGCTTCACGGCGCCCGTCCCGGCCCGGACGATCCGGAGCGCCTGACCGTGCCCGAAGCCGACCGGGCCGAGCAGGAGATCGAGACCGCCGCAGCCGCCCTCATTGCCCTCATGGCCGATACGGCGCTCGACGACGATCTCGACGACGTCCTCTGGGGCTTCGCCAATCTTTTCCACCGCCGCCTCGGCTATCTCGATCGCATGCTCGACGACAACGAGATGGCGCAGCGCCGCTTGGCAAGCGAGCAGGACGGCTCGGAGGTCAAGTCCGTCGAGCTCGAGCGCCTGATTGCCCGTGGCGAGGCATTGCTCGAACGCCGCGCCGCCTTCGAGAACCTCCGCGATCTTGCCGCCATCCAGTTCGAATCTGCGACTGGTTCCGCCTGGCGGCCGCATACCGGCTCGATGACGAACCGGCGGACGATGACGGCGGCCATGATCGACAGCCGCGATTTTCTGGCCGCCAAGCGCCGGGCCGAGATTGAGCCGCTGCTGCCCGTCGGTCCGCGCATCGTCTTCACCGGTGGCGTCGACTGCAACGATCACGCCCGCATCTGGGAGGCCCTCGATAAGGCGCGCGCCAAGCATTCCGACATGGTGCTCATCCATGGCGGATCGCCCAAGGGCGCCGAGAAGATCGCCGCCTGCTGGGCCGACAATCGCGGCATACCGCAAATCGTCTTCAAGCCCGATTGGACCCGCCATCGGAACGCCGCGCCCTTCAAGCGCAACGACCAGATGCTCGAAGCAATGCCCATCGGCGTCATCGCCTTTCCCGGCTCCGGTATCTCCCAGAACCTCGCCGACAAGGCGCGGAAGATGGGGATCGCGGTGTGGAAATTTGGCGAGGGCGGCGCGTAATGCGCCGCCCCATTCTCATGCAAGTCTTGCTCCATTGAATGCCGGCGCAGACACGTCTGCTCCTGCGGGCCGAACCCAGCTCAGCCGCTCCGCATTCCTTCTTCCGGAGACCAGGTTCTATGTCCGACTATGCGCCGTGGTGGTGGGCTGCCCAGCAATGCCAGACCATCCCGATATAGCGCGTAGGCGTATTCAGATTCGGACGAAACATCGCTCTCTTCGCCTCGATCCATGGCGAAACCGGAGGGTTCGACACGTGGAAGTTCGAGGACTGCGGGCATGTTCTCTCGCCCGCTGCGAATGATCGCGCTCAGGGAGTTCAGAAACCGTTCAGCGGACTTTTCCTCCATGACGAACCATCCCGCAAAGCCATCGCCGCTTCGTCGTAGCAAGCGCCTTCGCGGAAAACGCGGCCACCATCTCGGATCATGCCAGAGGTCGTCCAGCCAGTGGGGATAGTCGTGGAATGGCCAGAGGGGTTCCGCGCTGGCGAGAAACGTTCGACCCGCGTATGGAATTGCCAGGAAGCTGAGTGGTGAATCAACATCGGGGCGCTCCCCTCCAGCGCGAGCCCAATCGATCCAAGCTACAACGCTCGGCGCATCCATGAGAGAAAAATTGGCGCGATGCGTCGCGAGCGCGAGCGAGGTCGGCGTCGACTCCGGGCTCGAGCCTGGGGGCGGTTCCGTAGGAGGCGACCGCTTGCCACGCGGCTTGGAAATGCGCGTCTCGGCAGCATGCAGAAAGGCGCCCGCTGATCCTGGTCTTGAGCCAAACGCGATCGAGTAGCCGTGAATGACCTTACCGTGGAGCGATTCGGCCGCCAGATGGGGCTTCACCTGCTTGCTGTACTTGCGCTGTGCCTGTCCGGTGATGGTCGCGGCCGACACGTTGGCGGCAAACGATCCACGCGCTTCCGCCAGCACCACTCCGTAGCCCGAAACCGCACCGTCGCCATAGATGAAGTCGGCATGCGGGGCGAGCGCACTCGAAAGGCAGACAGCATTGTCTCGCCACGTATAGCCGAGCGCATTCATGAGCAGGTCGGTGACGCCGGCTCCGAGGCGCCCGGCGAAGGTGGTCCTTTCGGCGTCGGCCAGCGAGTTGATGTGCTGTGTGAGCGCGAATGCGGGGCCATCCTCGATCAGCCATTCCACTTCAGTCAGGGCGCTGTCTCCCCACCGCGCCAACATTTCCGGCGGTGCATCCCGCAGCGTTGCCGTTCTTGCCATCGACGCCGCAAGAGCGGTCGGCCCGAACGTCAGGGTCTTGCACATACCGGGGGCATTGAAGCCCACGGAGATCGGACTTGGGTTATGCCGATGGCGCGTGTGTCCAGTGATGCCGACCGATTTTTCGGCTCGCCAGACCGCAGCGGAGGTCAAGACATCGCTCATGAGATGCTTCCGGCCGACAGCTTGCCCCGTCCGCTCCGCGTCTGTCGCAGCACCTTCATGATGCATCGTCCGCCGAGGGAAGAATCGATGCGAGCTCGCCCTCGACATCGATGCCATATTGATAGGCGAGGGCTGCGACGTGGGTGCCAAACGTCGCCCGCAGTTCCCCAAGAGCGACGAAGAATGGTGGGCTGCCTTCTTCGTCGCCGAAGCGACCTCTGCCATACAGGGGTGGCAGGTTGCGGAAATCCGGATGCGGCTCCTCGAGGAACCTTCGACAGGCGGCGCGCATGGCACGGATGGATCCGGCGGCCCGAGCGGTCTCGGGCAGAGCTTGCAACGTCTCTGTCAGCAGTTCGCGCACATGCAGGACCGAAGCGGTCACTTGTGAGACGACTTCGAGATGGTATGGGACGAAAAGAACACGCCGGTCTTCCAGCGCGGTCAGCAACCGCCGGATAATCTCTCGTTCGTCAGCGGGAGGCGTCCACTGAACCCCAAAAAATGGCAGCGAGAACCCCGTCAATCGATGGGCCAGCGATTTCGCCGCTATCTTTCCCTTCTTCGTGATGTCACCCGATTTGCTCACGCCCAGGTCCCCCCAATTGTTCGACGGCTCTACAATAACCCAAGATTGAATCTACCATCGTTTGTGAAATTTGCCGTAGATCAAACCAGCCCAGGGCATCAGAGAAGCCCTTCTCGCGGCAAACGTAATAGGGTGAGAAGGGTGCCGGAAGATGTGGCGCCCGCGCGGGGACAAGCCCCGCGCGCCGGGCTCTCGTGAACCGAACCGCCTTCGGCGTTTCGGCCTTCGGCTTCGATCCCTGGCGCGAGCGCCCGCTCCGCGGGCGGGTGGCGGTCCAACAGCGCCGGCCAAGGCGCGCCCCGCCGGAGGCGATGGTGACGGGGCCTGGAGATGAGAATGCGGCGCTGACTATGGCTCCCAAGGGCAGGCCGGAACGCCATCTTTCCTGCATCTCCGGCTCCGATGGGCGTGCGTATGCGGTCGAAAGGGGCACGGCACGCAGGCGGTCGGATTGGTCTCGCTGCCTGCGGCTACGGTGGCGCACCGGCGCCAGTTTCATCGCCGCGGCGATGCCGTCAACGGCGCGCAGCGGGAGCTTTGGACATGCCTGAGCGCGGTCGAAGCCCGAGTGGTTGGCGGTTTTCGTGTCGTTGTAACCCCAGCCAAGCCGTCGTCCGATGCGGTGAATTCGGTGGCGGGAAAGGCCATGGCGCTCCTTCGCCAACTGTTCATCGAGGCAGTCACCATCCCTGCATGTCTCTCATCGCGTAAATCCCGCGCCGGTCCGTTCAACCCGCCGTCCGGGAAAATTTCCCCTGCCGCGAAAAGTGCTCCGCTGACGCTGCGCCCCTTCGGGTGACGGCGAAGCCGTCAACTTTTCCCGGCATTCCTCGCGCCCGCTTCGCTCCAAATTTTCCCTTCCGGCGGGTCCTCCACTTCGTTCCGGCCCTCCGCTCACGCTGCGGGTGAACCGGCCCGCCTATGCGGTCTTTCCGCTGGAGCCATCGCAGGGATGGTCCCTGCGACGAACAGCGAAAGGATCATCACCATGGCCATCACCCTCGGCACGTTCACCAAGCAGAACGACGGCAGCTTCACTGGGACCCTCAAGACCCTCAACGTCACCGCCAACCTCGTCGTCGTCCCCGTGGACAAGATGTCCGAAAACGCCCCCGACTATCGCGTCTATGCCGGCAACGGCCAGCGCTACGAGGTCGGCGCCGGCTGGAGCCAGGTCGCCAAGTCGAGCGGCGAGACCTACCTGAACCTCAAGATCGCCGCGCCGGAATTCGGCCCCAACTGGGTGCGCGCCCGCCTCGTCAAGCTGGAGACGCCGATGGAGGACGGCACCTCGCACCTCGCCCTGTGGGAGCCGCGCGAGCGCTGATCCCGCCCACTCCCGAAGACCCCGCCGGAGCGCATCCGGCGGGGCTTATCTTCATGCATTCCGCCGCGCCCGACCGCCGCAATCCAAGCGGTGTCGGCGCTGGTCGCGCCGACGGGCTTTCCGTCTCGATCTTCCCATTCTGCCATCCGGCGCAACGAGCCTGTAAAGGATCGCGGGCACCCTCCAAAATGCTCCGTTCCGCTGGCGCTCCACTCCGCATTTTGGCTCCTCCCGCGCCCGCTTCGCGGCGGCTTCGCCGTCCTTGACAGGCTCTATCCGGATGACCGGGGACCCCGTTCTCTGACCAAGAGAACGGCTCAATCAAGGAGGTTCCCATGTCCATCCAGATCAATTTCGCCCACGACATCCGCGTTGAATATCGCGGCCATTTCTACGCCGAGGACGAGCTGCGCGAGAGCATCTGGCTCGTCAATATGGAGCTCCGCAATGGCCTGCCGAGGCGCGAGCGCATCGAGGCCAAGCGGCAGATCGCGGAGATGGAAGCAGCGCTCGAGGCGCTGCTGAACACCGCGGAGGCGGGGCACTGAGCCCCGCTTTTCGCGGCGTTTTCGAGCCGGACGCCGGTCTCTCGTCCATCCATCGCGAGGGGGGATCGTTTTTGGCACCCCCCGTTTTTCGATCCTGAGCAAGCGCGCTCCCCGCCGACATCCTTCGCCCATTCGCGTCGATCTTCGCCGAAAGGAGCCAAAGGATGATCGATCACACATCGAGGGCGGCCGAGGCTCGCAAAGGCTCGCCATTCCTCTCCACGCGGGAGGCCGCATTCTATCTCGGCCTCTCCTTCCGCACCCTTGAAAAGATGCGCCTGACGGGCAACGGCCCGCGCTTCCGCAAGCATGGCCGCTTTGTCCGCTACCACATCGCCGACCTCGATGCCTGGTCGGAAGGACGGCGGCATTCCTCCACATCTGACGGGAGAGAACGCGGATGAAAGGGCCTGCCGTTCGTCCTCTTGCCGCCATGCTTGCGGGCATCGCGCTCGTCGGCTTCTCCGCCATCGCGCACCCCCAGCCGCGCCTTGTCTGGAACGCCTCGGCCAGCGCGCCGATCGGTCTCTATCGTGTTATTTCCGGCGCGCCAGAACGCGGCGACTTCGTCCTGGTCCGCATCCCGAAATCCATCGAAAAGCTGGCCGCCATCCGCGGCTATCTGCCCGCCGGCGTGCCGCTCATCAAGCGCATTGCCGCCGTCGCCGGGGATGATGTTTGCGCCTTCGACGGGGGCGTCATCGTTAATGGCGAAATCGTTGCCCGCCAGCGCAAGGTGGATCGGGCAGGACGTTCCCTGCCGCGCTGGAATGAATGCCGGGAACTTGTCCAGGGCGAATTCTTCCTCTTGGGCGACGCACCGGACTCCTTCGACAGCCGCTATTTCGGGCCGGTGACGAGCGCCCGCGTGATCGGGAGGCTCGCGCCGCTATGGACCGACTGAGCCCCCTCATCTTTGCGGCCACGGCCGCCATCATCACGCCCGCCGAAGCCGGTGTTCTCGACAAATGGCAAGCCCATATCGCCGAAGCGTCGCAGCGTTTCGGCATCCCCGCCAGATGGATCGAGGCGGTCATCATGGCCGAGAGCAGCGGCAACCTGAAGGCCATCTCCTCCAAGGGCGCCATGGGTCTGATGCAGCTCATGCCGGAGACCTGGGCCGAGTTGCGCGATCAACATGATCTCGGCGCCGATCCCTTCGATCCGCGCACGAACATCCTCGCCGGCACCGCCTACCTCAAGGCCATGCAGGACCGCTTCGGTCATCCGGCGCTGTTCGCCGCCTACAACGCCGGACCGGGCCGCTACGAGGATCATCTGCGGACCGGAAAGCCGCTTCCCGCCGAGACCCGCGACTATGTCGCGCGCATCGCAGAGATGCTCACGGGTGCGGGCCATCTCGCTTCGGACGGAACGAATTCCCCGCCGACCGGCACGCGGAATCCCGATCAAATCGCGTCCGGGCAGCGGCTCTTTTTCTCGCTCTCGACGACGAAAAGCGAGGCCGCAGGCAACGAAGATTCCGTCGCTAATGGTGAGCTTTTCGTGCCGCTCTCCCAACGAAAATCCGACGAGAAATGAGACCGGACATGCGCGTCCGGAGTCCGTTTCCCGCCCCGATATTCGTGTTCACCGCAGTCCGGCGGCGTGGCTTCGCCGCCGCCGGGCTTTCTCGCCATCAGTCGACGTAATCGCAGATGATCGTGGATGGTCGCAGACAGGCTGATGGAAGCCGCGTAAGGCAAGATGAAGCTCCGGCACCATCCGCCAAGTCGCGGATCGTAAGCCTTTGTCTGCACATTGGTTTTTCCGTCGGCGGATGGTGCTACGCACCACCGCCGTGGTGCCATGGGGGCCGCAATGCCCCGGATTTCCTGCGGTCGGTTGGCACCAATTTCCAGAGGCTCGTTTCGTGGCCATTCTATTGGGGTCTATGAGGAGCAGACCGTGTTCGACGACGACAATTTCAAACCCAAACTCGGCAAGATCCGGTCGCGCGGCTCGAAGGGCGGACGCAAATTCCTGCATCAGGTTCTCGCCGCGTCGAACCTCGCGCGCGGCGGGGCGGGCGGCACACGCAAGTCCCGCTTCACCGGCAGCCGCATCGGGCGCGGCGCCGGCGTCGGGCATGTGCTCGCCAATCGCGATCGTTACGCTGCTTTCCGCCAGCGCCGCGTCATCATCAAATCCCGCATCGTCAAGCTGGCCGGGAAGGGGATGGACGGGGCGCGGGCGCATCTGCGCTATATCCAGCGCGACGGCGTGACACGCGAGGGTGAGCCGGGCGAGCTTTACGGCGCCGAGCAGGACCGGGCGGACGGAAGAGCCTTCCTGGAGCGCTCGGAGGGCGACCGCCACCAGTTCCGCTTCATCGTCTCAGCCGAGGACGGCGCGGAATACGACGACCTCAAGCCGCTCACACGCCGCCTGATGACACGCATGGAGGAAGATCTCGGGACCAAGCTCGATTGGGTGGCCGTCGATCACTACAACACCGGCCATCCGCACACGCATATCCTGGTGCGCGGCCGCGACGAGCGCGGCAAGGACCTCATCATCGCCCGCGATTACATCACCACCGGCATGCGCGAACGCGCCGCCGAGATCGTCAGCCTGGATTTCGGGCCGCGCTCGGATTTCGAGATCGAGAGCCGGCTGCGTCATGAGGTCGAGCAGGAGCGCCTGACCAGCATCGACCGCCGCCTCATCCGCGACATGGACGATACTGGTCTCGTCGCCGCGACCGACCGCGACGCCTTCCGGCAGAGTCTGCGCGTGAGCCGGCTGCAGAAGCTGAAGCGGCTCGGCTTGGCCGAGGAACTTCGCCCCAGCCAATGGCGGCTGGAAGTGGAGCTGGAGGATACGCTCCGCCGCATGGGCGAGCGCGGCGACATCATCAAGACTATGCACCGCGAAATGGCCGGGCAAAACATCGCCCGCAGCCCCGGCGATTACGCGATCCTCGACCCAACGGACGCGAACACGAAGTCCGTCATCGGGCGCGTGGTGGCGCGCGGACTATCCGACGAACTTCACGACCGCCACTATCTGATCGTCGACGGGGTGGATGGGCGGACCCATTACGTCGACATCGGCAGGGGCGAGGCGACCGAGCCGACATCGGACGGCAATATCGTGCGGGTGACGCCGAAGACCATCGAGCCTCGGCGAGTGGACCGAACCGTCGCCGAGGTCGCCGGCGCCAACGACGGGCGCTACACCATCGACCTGCACCTCAAGCATGATCCCCGCGCCACCGAGGAATACGCCGAGACCCATGTGCGGCGGCTCGAGGCCATCCGCCGCGCCACCGGTGGCGTCGCCCGCGAGCCCAACGGTAGTTGGATCATTGAGCCCGACCATCTTGACAGGGTGGTGGAGTACGAGCGGAGCCTGGCTCGCGCAGCGCCGGTCATTGTGGAGAAGCTTTCCCATCTCACGCTCGACCAACAAGCGGGCGCCGACGGGGCGACCTGGCTCGACCGCCAGCTCGTCTCGGATCATCCCGAGCCCACCCGCGACTCCGGTTTCGGCCGGGAGGTGCGTGAGGCCCAGGCGCGCCGTCGGCAATGGCTGATCGCCGAAGAATTGGCTTACGAGGAACAGGATCGGATCGTCTATCGTGCCAACATGCTTGCCGTTTTGCGCCGGCGCGAGCTTACTCGCGTGGCCGGTCAGCTCTCCGAGGAGTTGGGCCTTGCCTATGTCGAAGCCCGCCCCGGCGAGCCGGTGGAGGGCACGCTCCGCCGTTCCGTCCAACTCGCCAGCGGCAAATACGCCGTCATCGAGAAGTCGCGCGAGTTCACCCTCGTTCCTTGGCGGCCCGTCCTCGAGCGTCACATCGGCAAGCAGGTCTCCGGCATCATGCGCGGCGACGGCATCTCCTGGACCATCGGGCGGCAGAGGAGCGGGCCGAGCATATCGTAGCCATTCGAGGGGGAGACCGGTCGCCAGGGTGTGGCCTTCAATTGACAATCGCGGCGTCAATCAAACCGATGGTGCTGTCTGCCGCTAAGCGCTGCCAAGCATGCCTGTCGCCAGGAGTGTTCCGAGAAGTCCCGCCAAAATCAGGCGGTAGAGAACGAACGGCAGAAGGGTCGCCCGCCGGAGCCACGCCATCAACCCTGCTATTGCGGCAAGCGCGCTGAAGAACGCCAGCACACCTGCGACAAGCGCATCCGTCTGTATCGCCGCGCTGCCGGACTGGACGAGGTCGGCGCCACCGAGAACGCCCGCGGCTGCTGTCGTCGGGATGGACAGAAGCAGGGAGAAGCGCGCGGCCTCGGGCCGCCGCTGGCCGAGAAAGAGCGCCGCAGTCATGGTGATTCCGGACCGGCTGACACCGGGAACCAGGGCGAGCGCTTGCGCCAGGCCGATAATCATCGCGTCGCGCCAGCTAAGATTCGCGACCGTCCCCCGGGCCTTGGCTGCGCGCCGGTCGGCCAGCCACAGGACAATCCCGAACACGAGCGTCGTCACGGTGATGAGTGCCGGGCTGCGCCAGTCATTGGCGATGTGATCCTTGAGCAGCAAGCCGGCAATGACGACCGGCACCGTCGCCGCAACAATCTGGAGGCTGAGCCGGGCGTGGTCCGTCATGCGTCCGCGCAGTGCGTCGATACCGCCGGTCACCAGCCGCGCCGTATCGCGCCGGAAGTAGAGCATCACAGCGAAGAGCGTGCCGATATGCATCGCCACATCGATAGCGAGCCCCTGGTCGTCCCAGCCCGTCAGCGCTGGAACCAGAATCAGATGGGCCGAGGAGCTGATCGGCAGAAACTCGGTTATGCCCTGGACGATCGCGAGAACGACCAGATGAAAGAGCGGATTGCCCGTCGCCTCCTCCGCCATCACGACCCCATCCCGTTCCTGAACAGGAAGATCATGTATGCGGCATAGACGGCGAGCATGCCGATGCCCCAGAGGCGGCCGATACGTTGCGTTGCGAACAAGAGCACGAGCAACGCGCAGCTCGCGCCGAGCATGACCGGCGTGTCGATATCGCGGAACCGGGCGCCGACTTCGATCGGCTGGATGACCGCGGTCGTTCCGAGAATGGCGAGGACATTGAAGATATTGCTGCCGATGACGTTGCCGAGCACGACATCGGAATGCCGCCGGACCGCCGCCACGATGGCCGTCGCCAGTTCGGGTAGCGAGGTGCCGACGGCGACCAGCGAAAGGCCGATCACCGCATCGGGGACGCCGAACGCGCGCGCGATCGAGATCGACCCGTCCACCAGAAGATCGGCGCCAATCACGAGAAGGGCAATTCCGCCCAAGGAGACGAGCGGCGGCAGCCATGCGCGCTTGAGCGGCACATCCTCGAATTCCTCGGTCTCCTGTTCGAAGACCGTCAGCGTCTTCTCCCGCCGCTCCAGCCAGTAGCTGGCGAGCAGGTAGACGGTCAGGACGGCCAGCAGGGCGAAGCCTTCCACCCGGGTGATGACCTGTCCCTGAACCAGCCCGAACAGCGCCAGCGCCACGAGACTGGCAACCAATGCTTCCCGCACCGCCGTGCGCTTCCATCCTGAAATGGGCATGATCAGCGCCGCCACGCCGAGGATCAAGAACACATTGGCGATGTTGCTGCCGACGACATTGCCGAGTGCGATCTCGGGCGATCCGCCCAGCGCCGCATTGACCGAGACCAGGAGTTCGGGCGTCGAAGTTCCGAACCCGACGATCACGAGTCCGATTATGAGCTTGGACAGCCCGAACCGCTCGGCGAGCGCGACACTGCCACGAACCAGCCCCTCTCCACCGAGAAACAGCAGCACGAGGCCCGCCGCCGCCAAACCGAAATCCGTCACCATTCTATCGTATTTCCTTGCAGGTTCAGAGCCAGCCGCGGCGCTTGAAATAGACGTAGGGGAGTATCGCCGAGAGCACCATGAGCCCGAGCGCCATCGGATAGCCGTAGACCTCGTCGAGCTCGGGCATGAATTGGAAATTCATGCCGTAGATCGAGGCGATGAGCGTCGGCGGCAGGAACACGACGGCGGCGACCGAGAAGATCTTGATGATCGCGTTCTGCTCGATGTTGATCATGCCGAGCGTCGCATCGAGCAGAAAGGTGATCTTCTGTGAGAGGAAGCTCGCATGGTCCGCCAGCGAGCGCACGTCGCGGGCGAGCGTCTTGATGCGCTCGCGCACATCCTTGCCGCTCTTGCGCTGCATCGCTCCCTGGCCCAGGAAGCCGACCAGCCGCTCGAGCGTCACGAGGCTGTCGCGGATGTTGGATGTCAAGTCGCCTTTGCGGCCGATGGTTTCGAGGACCTTCTGAAAATCCTGGCTCTTGGTCGGCTTGGCTCCCTTGTGCTGGAACACGTCCCGCGAAATGCCGTCGATGTCGCGCCCCGCCCGTTCCAGGATATCGGCAAGCCTGTCGACGATGGCCTCAAGCAGGGCGATGAGCACGCCTTCGCCCGTCTCGCACCCCATCGGCACCTTTTCGGCGCGCATGGGAAAGGTCTTGAAGGCACGGGGCTCGTGATAGCGGATGGTAACTAGCCGGTTGCCCGTGAGAACGAAAGTCACCGCCTGCATCTGCGGATCGTCGCCATCCGCCTGCGCGGGCAGGGTGGCCGTCATGAAAGAGGCTCCGTCCTCGTTGTAGAGGCGCGACGATATCTCGATCTCCTCCATCTCCTCCCTTGTCGGGATATCGATTCCGAGCCGCTTCTCGAGATCGTCTTCCTCGGCGTCCGAGGGGTTGACGAGATCGATCCAGACCATGCTTTCGGGAAGCTCCGATGTTCCCTCGACCGCTCTCAAGCGGCCGCCCTCATTCAAGAATCCGCGGATCATCGGCGCCTCCTTTCCTTCATGCAGTTCTCCGGGAAAAATGCCGTTGGACGACGGCGGCGACAGTACCCATCCGGCCTCCGCCTGCCAATCGAATTATTCCCGACCGGGAACTTTCTGTTGACGCCGGGCGACGGGATCGCTTTCATCTGATCGTCATGAGCGACAGCCAATCCATCGCGGCGTCAAGCGATCTCGGTGCCTTCATCCGCTCGCGGCGAAAGGCGCAGGGGCTCACACAGCGCCAGCTGTCTATGGCCGCCGGAAACAAGAACAGGAGACGCGAGAGCATGCAATGTCCCGTTGACAATGAAACACTCGTCATGACCGAACGCAGCGGCGTCGAGATCGATTACTGCCCGAAATGCCGGGGCGTGTGGCTGGATCGCGGCGAACTCGACAAGATCATCGAGCGATCGGCGGCGCCATCGGATCCCTCGCCAAGGCAGGAGTCGTCCCGCCAGCAAGCCTACGGGCACGGCGGCAAGCCGTACCGCAAGAAGAAGGAATCGTTCCTGAGCGAACTTTTCGACTTCTGAGGGGCCATGCCGACGCACCTCCTGACATGGCGGTTTGGCAGCATGTCCGTTCCGGTTGGACGGGTGCCGTGAGTGCTATTTCGCGGCGCGCCGTCACCCGGCGACAGGATTTCGGCATCTGACCAATTGCGGTCACATTTTCTTCCTATGCGAGGCAAAAGACTGAATTTGTTAATAGAATAATGAAGAAAGCGCTCGACAGACCTTTTTCTGAATACTCTCCTTGTGTGCGCCGAAGGCGACGACCCGTGCCCTTTCGATTATCCGGGCGAGCCCTTTGGGCAGTCGCGGATTCCATGATGCCCTGCATCAAGCCGGCGCCGAGCCTGTGGATGGTCCATTTGTTCACGCGGCCGCCACCGGGACGGTTTTTGAGCCCACCACCCGCCACAACGTGATCGCGAACCTCGGTTCGCACCCGCTTCCAAACATTGCAGGGAGGTCAAACCATGATTGAAGTGGAGTCGCTGACACGCGTCTACGGCAGCCTTACGGCTGTCGACAACGTCAGCTTCTCGATCGGAAAGGGAGAGGTCGTCGGCCTGCTCGGCCACAATGGCGCCGGCAAGAGCACGATCATGAAGATGCTCACGGGCTATCTCGAGCCCACCTCGGGGTCGATCCGTGTCGACAGTCTTCGGATGGGCCACGACACGCGCGCGATCCAGGCGCGCATCGGCTATCTGCCGGAGAACTGTCCCGTCTGGCCCGAAATGACGCCGATAGACTATCTCGACTACCAGGCCAGTCTGCACGGCGTTGCCGCCGCCGATCGCGATGCCAAGATCGCGCGCGCCATCCGCCGCGCGCAGCTTGCCGAGAAGGCGAGGGATCGCATCGAGACGCTCTCGCGCGGCTACCGCCAGCGCGTCGGGGTCGCCCAGGCGATCCTGCACGATCCCGACATCATCATCCTCGACGAGCCGACCAACGGTCTCGACCCGACCCAGGTGCGCGAGATGCGGGGCCTGATCCGCGAACTGGCGCAATCCGCAACGGTCATTCTCTCGACCCACATTCTTCAGGAGGTTCGTGCGGTCTGCGAGCGCGTGCTGATCATGCGCCGAGGCCAGTTGGTGCTCGACGAGAGGATCGACGCGCTGGAAGCCGCCAGTGGGCTGCGGCTCGCCACGGATCACGATCTGTCGGATCGCCTTTCGCAGCTTGACGGCGTCAAACAGGTGCAGGCTCTCGACAGTGTCGATGGACGGTTCGCCTTCGCGCTGGACGCCGGGCACGAAACGGCGCCCGAGATCGCGCGCGCCGTCCTCGATGCAGGCGCCGCGCTTTACGCGCTGGAGCCGCATCGGCGCGACCTCGAGACCGTTTTTGCCGAACTCAACGAAGGGGAGGCCGCACATGCTGCGTGAGATCTCCGCAACCGCCCGCAAGGAGTTCGCGGGCTTTTTCTCGTCCCCTGCCGCCTACATCTTCCTCGGCGGTTTCCTCGCGGCGACGCTGTTCATCACTTTCTGGGTCGAGACGTTCTTCGCGCGCAAC
Source organism: Paracoccus binzhouensis (assembly GCF_016446475.1). Classification (GTDB taxonomy): domain Bacteria; phylum Pseudomonadota; class Alphaproteobacteria; order Rhodobacterales; family Rhodobacteraceae; genus Paracoccus; species Paracoccus binzhouensis. Next base: position 57,073 of record NZ_JAEHFP010000005.1, read on the forward strand.
ATCGCGGATCTGCGGCCGATGTTCAAATGGATGCCGGTCCTGATGATCTTCCTTGCGGGCGCGCTCACCATGCGCGCCTGGGCGGAGGAGAGGCGCGCCGGCACGCTTGAAACGCTTCTGACCACGCCGGCGCGCCCGCTGAGCCTGGTTCTCGGCAAATTCCTCGCAGTCGAGGCGCTGGTCGCGGTCGCGCTCGTGCTGACCCTGCCGCTGACCGTCAGCGTTTCGACGATGGGGAACCTCGACTGGGGGCCCGTCGTCGGCGGTTATGTCGCCACACTGTTCCTGGCCGCCGCCTACGTGGCGATCGGCCTGTTCGTCAGCGCCCAGACCGACAATCCGATCATTGCGCTGATCGTGACGGTCCTGGTGTGCGCGGTGTTCTTCTTCATCGGCTCGGACCTGCTGACGAGCCTGGCCGGACGGGACTTCGCCGCCATTCTCGCCGCCATCGGCTCGGGCACGCGCTTCGATTCCATCACGCGCGGCGTGCTCGACCTGCGCGACCTCTACTATTACATCTCGATTGCAGGCGCGTTTCTCGCCCTCAACGCGTACCAGCTTCACCGCCTCAAATGGGCCGGCAATCCCACCGGCAGCCGGCACGCCCTGTTCTCCGGCGTCGCGGCGCTGGCGGTGGCGAACCTGCTGATCGCCAATGTCTGGCTTGCCCCGGTCGCACAGGCGCGCGCCGATCTGACACAGGGTGGCCGGTATACGCTGTCCGAGGCAACGGCAACCGCGCTGTCCGGCCTTGAGGAGCCGCTGCTCATCCGCGGCTATTTTTCGACGCAGACCCATCCGCTGCTCTCGCCGCTGGTGCCCCAGCTCCGCGATCTCCTGACGGAATACGCGGTTGCCGGCGGCGAGGAGGTCAGGGTTGAATTCGTCAATCCCACCGAGAATCCGGACGCCGAGGAATCGGCCGCGGAATTCGGCATTCGGCCCACTCCGTTCCAGACGGCCAGCCGCTACAGTTCGTCGGTGGTGAGTTCCTATTTCGACGTTCTGGTCTCCTATGGCGACGAATACGAGACGCTGGGCTTCCGCGACCTGATCGAGATCAAGGGTCGGAGCGCGGAAGACATCGATGTCGGGCTCGCCAACCCGGAATACGCGATCACCTCGGCCATCAGGAAGGTGACGCAGGCCTATCGTTCCGGCGGCGATCCTTTTTCGGCGATTGCCGGCGGGGTGGCGTTCAAGGGCTATGTCTCGCCGGCCGAAGCGCTGCCGGAAAGCCTGCGCCCGGTACGGGCGGACCTGGTTGCCGCTCTCGAAGAGATCGCAGCGGACAATCCGGACAGCTTCTCCTATTCGCTCGAGGATCCTGAGGCCGACGGCGGTGCGCTGGCCGGCCAGCTTCAGGAAGAGTTCGGGCTCGGCCCGCAGCTTGCCGGTCTCTTCGATCCCCAACCCTTCTGGTTCTCGCTCCGGCTCGAGGGCGACGGGCGCAATGTACCGGTTACCCTGCCTGAAACGGGGGAGCTGGATTCCGCAGCCTTTCGCGAGGCCATCGAGGCGGCGGCGAAGCGGCTGGCGCCGGGCTTCCTGCGCACGATCGCGCTGGCGACCCCGTCGCCGCAGGCCGCCGCGAACCCGATGATGGGACCGGCAGGCCCCAGCTACAGCCAGTTGCGCCAGCGGCTCGGCGAGAACGCACGGGTCGTGAGCGCCGATCTGTCGACCGGACGCGTCCCGCAAGGGACCGATGTGCTGATGGTGCTCGCTCCCGATGCGCTGGACGAAAAGGCCCGGTTCGCAATCGACCAGTTCCTGATGCGCGGCGGCTCGGTCGTTCTCGCCACTTCGCCCTATCAGGTCGATATGACGCGCACGCTGAGCGCCGCATCCCACGAATCCGGCCTGTCGGAGTGGCTGACCGGGTACGGCATAGAAATCGGCGAGAACATGGTGCTCGACCCGCAGAGCGCGGCGCTGCCGGTTCCAACCGAACGGACGGTTGCCGGAATCCCTCTGCGCGAGGTGCGCATGGTTCCCTACCCATTCTTCCCCGACGTCCGGGAAGACGGGCTGGCCCAGGATCATCCCGTGACGGCGGCGATGAGCCAACTCACGCTTAACTGGGCCTCGCCGATTACGATCGACGAGGAGGCCGCGGGCGACCTCTCCATCGCCCGGCTCATCCAGAGCTCGCCGCGAAGCTGGACCGTCGAAAACCCGGACGTCATGCCGGACTACCGGGCTCATCCCGACACCGGCTTCGCGCCGGGCGAGGAGAGCGAACGCCATACGCTCGCGGTCGCGGCAACGGGCCGGTTCACATCGGCCTTTGCCGGCCAGGACTCGCCGCTCGTCTCCGCACCCGAAGACACCGGGGACCAGGACGGCGCGGAGGAGCCGGCCGCCAATGCGGAAGGTGCCGATACCGACGCGGAGAGCGAGCCGGCGGCACCGGAGTTCGGCGGCGTCATCGAAAGCTCGCCCCCAGGCGCCAAGCTGGTGGTCGTGTCGGCTTCGGGCTTCGCTTCGGACCTGATGCTGGATCTGGCGTCGCAGGGGGCGGGAACGACCTACACCCGGCCGGTGGAGTTCCTGCAGAACGTCGCCGACTGGGCCACCGAGGACCCGGCCCTGCTGGCCCTGCGCGGGGAAACCCAGTTCGCCAACATGCTCGCGCCGATGTCCGATACGCAGCGGACCATGTGGGAGTATCTGAACTACGGATTTGCCGCACTCGGACTGCTCCTCGTCTGGGGGCTTCGCCGCATTGCGCGGTCACGCGGCCGCGCACGCTACGATCGCATTCTCAATGAGGTGACGGCATGAGAACGACACTCATCGCACTCTCCGGCCTGTTCGTTGCACAGATCGCGCTGGCCGTCTGGTTGAACCTGTCGAGCGGCGGCCTTGCCGGGCAGCCGCCGGGCACCCCTCTGCTGGCCTTCGAGGCCGATGCGGTCGAGCGCCTGACGATCTCGGATGCGGACGGGCAATCGGTGACCCTGGCGCGCGCTGACGAGGGCTGGCGGTTGCCGGACGCCGGCGATTTTCCGGCCGACACGACAAAGGTCGATGGTTTGCTGGCGGATCTGGCGAGCGCGGAGCAGGGAGCGGCGGTCGCGACATCGGATACGGCCGCCGAGCGCTTCCGCGTCTCGGATGACGCCTATGAGCGCAAGATCGTGCTCGAGCGTGAGAGCGGCGACCCGGCCACGGTCTATCTGGGCACCTCCCAGGGCACCCGCCAGGTGCATGTGCGACGCGCGGAGCAGGACGGCGTCCATCGCATCGCTTTTTCCACCTGGCGCGCGCCCGCGGACCGGGCCGACTGGCTCGATAAGACAGCACTCCAGGTCGACCCGGCTGAAATCGCCTCGCTAAAGTGGAACGGCATCACGCTGGAAAAGGTCGCGTCCGAAAGCAATGGATCGGAGTCTGAAGACCAGGGTGAGACAGATGCGAACGCGGCCGGCACGGCGACCTGGCAAGCGACGGGAACGCCTGTCACGGACCCGCCGGCCGATGCGGTGAATGCCCTTACCGACCAGCTTTCCCGGATCCGCATCAACGGGCTCGTGCCCGAGGAGGACAGCGACGCCTATCAAACCGCCGCGCTGGCGCTCGACATCGTGCTCGAGGACGGGACAACGCGCACCTACACGCTCCTGAAAGGCGGCGATGACACGTCTTACGCGGTCAGGAGCTCGACGCTCCCCGGACTGATGACGGTTTCTGCTTCCACCGCCGAGGCGATCGTGGAGGCGGCCGCCGATCCCGCGCTGACCGGGGCGGAGACGCCGCCTGAGGAATCGAGTCCGGCAGACAGCTCGGAGGCAACCCCGCAGGAGAACGCCTCCGCGGATGCGGCTCAATCAGCCGATCCATCCGAAGATACTCCACAACAGTGATACACTTGTGCCGCCGCCATCAAAGCGGCGGCACAAGTTTTTTAGACGAATTGGGAAATCATTAACCGTTGCGTTCTGCGCACACTTCCAAAATGCGCGCTGTAGTCATGCTTGCATTTTGGGTACTGAGCGCATTCCAGCGTATATGATGGTCATAGGCGTTTTCAGCCTTCCGCGCGATGCTCGTTCCGTTTGCCCTACAGAACGGACCGACGCCCATGACCCCGACCAAACTACTGATCGGCCAGATCACCATCGTCTTCGCCATCGTCATTCTGGGCGTGTGGACGGCGACACAGTGGTGCGCGGACATGCTGGGCTATCAGGCGCAGCTTGGCCGCCCTTGGTTCGTCCTCATCGGCTGGCCGGTCTATGAGCCGTGGAAGCTTTTCGACTGGTGGTACCACTACGAAGCCTATGCGCCGGAGGTGTTCGACAAGGCCGGAATGCTGGCGGCGGGCAGCGGCTTCATGGGCTGTGCGGCGGCGATTATCGGCTCGTTGTGGCGGGCACGGCAGAGCCGGCTTGTCACCACTTATGGGTCGTCGCGCTGGGCCGTGAAGAGGGATATCCAGAAAGCGGGACTGTTTCGTCCCGCGGGCGTGTTTCTCGGCCGGCTGAAGGACCAATACCTGCGCCATGACGGACCGGAGCATGTCATGGCCTTCGCGCCGACGCGATCCGGCAAGGGCGTCGGCCTCGTCGTGCCCACGCTGCTCACCTGGACCGGCTCGGCGGTGATCCACGACATCAAGGGCGAAAACTGGCAGCTGACCGCGGGCTGGCGGTCGAAATTCTCGCACTGCCTGCTGTTCAACCCGACCGACCCGCGCTCGGCCCGCTACAATCCGTTGCTGGAGGTGCGCAAGGGGCCGGACGAGGTGCGCGACGTCCAGAACATCGCCGATATCCTGGTCGATCCCGAGGGCGCGCTCGAACGCCGGAACCATTGGGAAAAGACCAGTCACGCCTTGCTGGTCGGCGCCATCCTGCACGTGCTCTATGCCGAGGAGGAGAAGACGCTGGCGCGCGTCGCCACCTTCCTTTCCGATCCGCGCCGGTCCTTCGCCGCGACGCTGCGGCGCATGATGGCGACCAACCATCTCGGCACGCCGGAGAATCCGAAGGTCCATCCGGTCGTGGCCTCGGCCGCGCGGGAGGTGCTGAACAAGTCGGAGAACGAGCGCTCGGGTGTGCTCTCCACCGCCATGTCATTTCTCGGTCTCTATCGTGACCCCACCGTCGCAGCGACGACTGCGGCCTGCGACTGGCGCATCGCCGACCTGATGGATGCGGAATATCCGGTGTCGCTCTATCTGGTGATCCCACCTTCCGACATCTCGCGCACCAAGCCGCTGGTGCGGTTGGTCTTGAACCAGATCGGCCGACGGCTGACCGAACGGCTGGAGGGCGATCCGAAGAAAAGCCGAAAGCATCAGCTCCTCATGATGCTCGATGAGTTTCCCGCGCTGGGACGGCTCGATTTCTTCGAGACAGCGCTCGCCTTCATGGCGGGTTACGGCATCCGCGCCTATCTCATCGCGCAGTCCTTGAACCAGATTTCCAAGGCATATGGCGAGAACAACGCCATTCTCGACAACTGCCATGTCCGCATCGCCTTTTCCTCCAACGACGAGCGGACAGCGAAGCGCATCTCCGACGCGCTGGGAACGGCGACCGAACTGCGCGCCCAGCGCAACTATGCCGGCCACCGGCTGGCGCCGTGGCTCAGCCACGTCATGGTCAGCCGGCAGGAGACGGCGCGTCCATTGCTTACGCCCGGCGAGGTGATGCAATTGCCGTCCGCGGACGAACTGGTGCTGGTCTCCGGCCTGCCACCGATCCGGGCGAAGAAGCTCCGCTATTACGAAGATCGGAACTTCACGCAGCGTGTTCTGTCGGCCCCACATCTTTCCGAAGGCGGCTACGAGGACAAACCGGCACCGCGCCCCGACGACTGGAGCGGCCAGGTGCGCGATACCGACGACCGCCTGATGCCTTCCGACGAAGGTGGCACCCGGCAGGGTTCCCTTGTCGAGGAAGGCGGGCTTCAGCAGCAGCGCCATCCGGGCTTGGCGGAGGAAGAGGTCGCGAAGCCCGTCGAGCCGGGGCAGCCGGATCTTCCGGGGCTCGATGCAAACGAGTCGGATGTCGTCGCCGACAAGCGCGCCCTGGATCGGCTGTCGAAGCCGGCGCGCGTCTATGGCGTCAACGAAGCGATGGGGCCGGAGAAAGATATCCTCGAAGGATTTTGAAAGTGAGCATTACACATTCGTCGCTTCCTGCCCGTCGAGATCCTCGCCTCAGGCACCGCCGCCTCTCAATTGGCGAACAGAGAGAGCCCAGATACTTCAGCCGTTTGTATCGCTTTAACCCTATTACGGAAATCTGCCCATCAAGCCGACCTGCCGTTCCTGAGCCCAAACAGACGATCTTGCGTTCCGGAACAGAATCCTCTCAGCCTAATGAGGCGGCGATAGTCGCGGGATCCATCGCACATAGACAAGCTCGCTGATGAGCTCGACCATAGTCTGGGTGACGACGACGGCGGGTACAAGCGGCAACCCGTCCGGAACCGCGAAGGCAAGCGGGAGGATCACAAGCGAGTTGCGCGTGGCAGCGCTGAACGCCACGGCCCGCGTGCCGCCAGCGTCGAGGCGGCTGGCGCGCGCCACGATCCAGCCGAGTACCGGCGCCACGACGGCATAGGTCAGGTAGAGCGGCGCCGCAGTCAGCGCCGCACCCGCAGCCTCTCCTATCCGGGGCATGACGGCAGCCAGGACAAGGAAGAGGACGACGGCTGTCGCCGGCACCGGCAGCAGGCCAAGCGCCGTCGATGCGCGCTTGCCGTTTGCCGCGCGAGCCGCACAGAACTGAAACGCGGCCGCGAGCAGCAGCGGCACGGCGATCAGCCATAAGAATGCGTGGATGAAGGGCTCCAGATGGACGAGGCCCGAGGCGTCGCGGCCGAGCAACACGCGCAGATAGACGGGTAGTAGCGCCATCTGCAGCAGCAGCAGCGCCGGGGTCGCTGCCAGCAGCAGCCTGGCGTCGCCGCGCCCGAGATGGGTGAAGGTCACCACATAGTCGACGCAGGGTGTCAGCAGCACGAAAAGCACCGCTAGCCGCAGCATCGGTTCATCGGGAAGCAACTGGACCAGGAGCGCCGTGAACGCCGGCATGACAACGAAATTGGTCGCGAGCAGCGCGCCGAGGAAGCGCATGTTGCGCAGCGCCGACCCGAGTTCCGCCAAGGGAACCTGAAGGAAGGTGACGAACAGCATGAACGCCAGGGCAGGATTGATCGCAGCTTCGAGCGCGCCCGCCTTCGGAACACCGAAACCGACCAAGGCCCCAACGGCGATCGCCGCTAAATAGATCGCGATCTGGCGCTCCTCAAGAACCTTCCGAACCGGCTCCACTCATGCCTCCTGCCTTGCCGGCTCGATCCCGACGATGCTTGCTGTCACGCCCGTCCTTCCATGCCAGGTCAGGAACCGTCCGCATGCCGCCGGCCTTTTCCCCGCCGTGTCGCGCCGGCGACCTTCGCTCGGCCGGACGGCTTGGCGAGGTCCTCCAGTATGGTGCAGTCGGGACCGGGACCGCCGGCACAGGCGGTCTCGCAGCTCACCACGAAGCCTGCAATGCTCCGTTCCAGCGCCTTCAGCTCGCGCAGCTTCGCACGCACGGCCACCAGATGCTCTCGTGCCAGATCGCGCGCTTCCAGGCAGGAGCGATCCGGATCCTGGGCCAGCATCACCAGCGAGCGCACCTGTTCGATTGGAAAGCCGAACTCGCGGCAGCGCCGGATCAACGTCAGCCGCTTCACGTCCTCATCGGAATAGCGGCGCTGACCGCCGTCCTGGCGGTCGGCGCGTGGTAGCAGGCCGATTTCCTCGTAGTAGCGAATCGTCGGCGCATTCGTGCCGGTGCGCTCGGCGAGGGCTCCAATCTTCAATGCGGGCATGACCGTCCTCCTTGCAGGTGGCCTCTTGAACTTCAAGTTACTTGAAGTCCTATCTTTACACCAGACATTGCCGATGAGCCCTCGACGTCTCACGGCTCAACCCGATGGAGGGAAGCCATGGACGGAACATCGTCTGAAGCCGCGCCGATCGCCTGCACGCTCGAGGTCGGCGATTTCAAGGATCGCCTTGCCTGGATCGCCAATCTCAACCGGGACGCCCTTCTCGGTTCGCGGCGCGATGATCTGCGGCTCGAGCTCACCTATGCCCCGCATGCCCTGAAGGACGTGCGTGAAATGGTGCACCGCGAGCAACGGTGCTGCGCATTTTTGAGTTTCGATCTTCTGGTTGAAGATGATGTCATCCGGCTGGTCGTGACGGCGCCGGAAGAGGCACGCGAGGCCGCTGAGCTCGTGTTCGAACCCTTTCAGTCGAAGGAACTCATCACCTCGTCCACGTCCTGCGGCTGCGACTCTGGATACGCCCAGTGAGCGAAAGGACCACCCGCGACGGCAAGGCCGTTGGCGTGACCGCGGCGGCTGTCTCGATGACGGCCGCGGCTTGTGCCGTGTGCTGCGTGCTCCCGTTCGCCCTGCCGGCGGCCGCGCTCGCCTCCTTCGGCGGCATCATCGCCTGGCTGGCCGGCGCTTACCCCTGGGTTACGGTCATCGGCGTGCTAGCGGTCGTCGCGGCATGGCTCTGGGTCGTGCTCGGATCCTACAAATCCAGAGCCAAGCCAGCCGGGACCACGATCGCCGTCATGCTGGTAGCAACGACGATGCTGGGCCTCGCACTCCTGTGGCCCAGGCTGGAGCCGACCGTGATCGCGTTTCTGTTGGGGTAGCTCTTTTTCAACATCAGCCTCGTGGTGAGAGCCTATGCCCCGCGAGACGCCCTGAATGTCGTCGCCGGCAGGTACCTGTCGAGCGCCCACAGGAGCAGTCCGAACAGCAAGTGGGGCACGAATGACGCTGCGATCAACCTGGGACTGACGGAAAGGCCGGCGAGGCCCCATCCGACGATGGGGAAGAACACGACGAGGATCACCAGCCAGAGAACGGCAGCCAGCGCGAGTGCGGTCCAGAGGTTCCGCCTGGGAAAGTACCTGACAAAGACGACCGCCCAGAACGTCACGTAGACGGTGTGGAACAGCAGGCCGACCGGCAGCGGGAGGGGGCGCGCGAGCACAGTCTCGGCAAAGGCAAGGGATGGCGGCTTGGGGAAGGGCGACAAGCCTGCGGCAGTCAGCCCAAGCATGATCACCGCGGTGACGATTGAAACCAGGACACCGATCCCCATCGCCCGGAGCCAGGAGCGGCCGTCGCGTCGAACGTCTGTCATCGCCATCTTCCTCAAGTCAGAACCCGCAGAGCAGTCACCGCCACCAGCGGGAGGGGCCGTTCCTGCCAAGTGGCCAGGAATGCTGTCCGGTTCAGCGCGGCGATCCAGACAAGGCGTTCCTCGAATGCCCTGTCCACACTAGAGGCAGGGGCCGCGTTTGCCGGATCCGCCAAGCCCGTGACAAACCTCCTTGGGTTTACGGCCCAGGTCATAAGTTACATCTTCAAGTCACTTGAGGTTCAACCCCCATCGCGTGAGACGCAGAAGGGCACTTTGTCGGCTCCGCCGGGCCGGCGACCAGCGCTGCTACGGCTGTAAAGAACAGCGGCGCTTGAACTGCTTTATCCGGCAGTCCTGCGAATTCGGCACCTGTTGTCATCGGAGGCAAAAGTGCACCGGAGCGGTGCGGGAAGAACGGCGTTATCGTTTGACATGTTACGACGGTTACATTATGTACGTAGCCATGCCTGAAGTCGTTTGGCTGCTGCTCACCTACAAGGTGCCGCCCGAACCGGCCGCCCGGCGGATCGCCGTCTGGCGGCGCCTGAAGGGCATGGGGGCGGTGTACCTGCAGAACGGGGTCTGCCTGCTGCCCAAGACGGACGACCATGTGCGGCGCCTGAAGATGCTGGAGAACGACGTGGCCGAGGCCAAGGGCGAGAGCGTGATCCTGGAGACCGTCGCCCTCGACAAGGGGCAGGAGGAAAAGGTCATCGCCCGCTTCAAGGCCGACCGCGACGACGCCTACGAGGAGTTCATCGACAAGTGCGACGACTTCGAACACGAGGTCGCCAAGGAGGTGGAGGCTAATCACTTCACCTACGCAGAGCTGGAGGAGAACGACGTCGACCTGAAGAAGCTGCAGGGCTGGCTGGCCAAGATCCGCAAGCTCGACTTCTACGGCGCCTCCCGGGCCGCCGAGGCGGAGGAGCGCCTCAAGGGCTGCGAGGCCGTGCTCGACGCCTATGCCAAGCGCGTCTTCGAGGCGCACGAAGAAAACGGCTGAAGGAGAGAAGGACGGTACGGCAAGCCCGCTGACGATGGGGATGGGGTTCCCCCGATAACCGCCGAAGAGGCTGATGACTCCTACCGGGCGTCTTGGGACGCAGGTAGGAGCTTTTTGCCCGCACTGCTTCCCGGTTGTCCGGCCTGATCGGAACTTGAAATGGGAAGGAGTAACGGATGTTCACCTGGTCTACTGCCGCGCCGGCCATCAGTGCGGCCTTCCTCGCCTCCCTGGTGGAGGTCGTCGAAGCCTTCACCATCGTGCTTGCCGTCGCCACGCTGCGCGGCTGGCGCCCCGCCGCACTCGGCACCGCCGGCGCGCTTTCGGTGCTCGGCGCCATCGTCCTCACCCTCGGGCCCTTGCTCGATCGCGTGCCGCTGCACCTTCTGCAGCTGGTCGTCGGCGTCCTGCTGCTGCTCTTCGGCATCGGCTGGCTGCGCAAGGCGGCCCTCAGGGCGGCCGGCGTCGTCCCCCTGCACGACGAGGACGCGGTCTTCGCTGCCGAGACTGCCCACCTCGGCGAAGAGGCGAGGCGCCGCAGCACGTCGCTTGACTGGATCGCCGGCATCACCGCCTTCAAGGCGGTCCTTCTGGAAGGGCTTGAGGTCGTCTTCATCGTCATCGCCGTCGGCGCCGGGCGCGGCCTTCTTGTGCCGGCCAGCCTCGGCGCGCTGGCCGCCTGCGCGTTCGTCCTCCTGGTCGGTGCCATTGTTCACCGTCCGCTCTCACGCGTTCCCGAGAACACGCTGAAGTTCGGCGTCGGGGTCATGCTCTCGGCCTTCGGTGTGTTCTGGACGGGCGAAGGCCTCGGTGTCGAATGGCCGGGACACGATCTCGCCCTCTTCGTCTTTGCCATCCTTTTCCTGGGCACCGGCCTGCTGGCGGCATCGATCGCTCGGCGCCCCTTCGAGGCGGCAGTGAAATGACCATTCTCAAAGACGTTCTCGCCGAGCTCGTCGGTATGTTCATCGGCGACGCCAGACTCTCAGCCGCAATTCTCGCGGTAGTCGCCGTCGCGGTGGCCCTGATCGATCTCGCTCAGGTCGAGCCCCTGATCGGCGGTGGCGTGCTGCTTGTCGGCAGCCTCGCGGTCGTGCCTATCGCCGCCCGCCTGGCCGCCCGGCCCAAGGCTACGAGCGTGGCGACGACTGATGGTACGCCCGGACATCCGGAGGCGGCCGGCACCGAACACCGTCTGGTCGTGATGCGGCGCGACGGCTTGCTCGGTCGAGCCGCGATGTGGTTCAGGCGATTGCACCAGCGTCGCAGTCTGAAGGAACTCGACGATCGATTGCTCGACGATATTGGCGTCAGCAGGGAGGCGGCGGAGACCGAGAGTCGGAGACTCGACTGATGGGGGATCTGGCTGGCTTGCTCGCCTGGGTGGCGGCCGGCAGCGCCTTGGGCGGTGTCGCCCGCTTCTTCGTCTCCGGCCTGGTGGCACGGGGCTTCGGCGAGACGTTCCCCTGGGGGACTATGATCGTGAACGTCAGCGGCTGCTTTGCAATCGGTGCGCTGGCAGCCGTCACCCGGCGCGAGGGGCTGCTCGCGTCGCCCGAAGCCTGGGCGCTGGCGGTGACCGGCTTCCTCGGGAGCTACACGACGGTTTCCTCTTTCAGCCTTCAAACGCTCGCCCTTGCACGCGAAGGCGAATGGCTGCGGGCGATCGGCAACATCGTGTTGTCGCTCGCCCTTTGCCTTGGCGCCGCGGCGCTGGGCTTGGCGGCGGGACTTGCCTTGACCGGAGAAACGAGTAGCGGAGGCCTGCCCTCCTTGATCGATCAGCATGAAGTCCTCGTCCTCACCGTCTTCTTCGGGGTCTACCTCGGCATGGCGGTGGGGCGTTGGCCGAAGCTCGCGCTCGACCGCACCGGCATTGCGCTTTGCGGCGCAATCGTGCTGCTGTTCTTCGACGAAAAGACAGGCGCATCCGCCGCCGGCATCGACACCGCCACCCTGGCGGTGCTGTTCGGCCTCATGGTGCTTTCGGCCCAGTTTGCCGCCTGCGGTATCTACGAGTGGTGCGCCCAGCGCCTTGCCGCCGCGGTTGCCTCGCCCGCCGTTGTCCTTGCCCTGGTGGTGGCGGTGACCGGTGCCCTATCCAGCCTCCTGGCCAACGACATCGTCGTCTTTGCCATGACGCCGGTCCTCTGCCAGGGCCTCACCCGCGCCGGCCGCGACCCGCGCCCTTACCTGCTGGCCCACGCCGGCGCCGCCAACGTCGGCTCGGCGGCAACGCTGGTCGGCAACCCGCAGAACATCCTGATCGGCGAGCACGGCAGCCTCGGGTTCTGGCACTACCTTGCCTTCGCCGCCCCTCTGGCGGTCGTGGGCCTCGCCGTCGTCTACCTGGTGGTGCTGGCTGTCTGGCGCCGCCAGCTCGGCGAGGCCGCCACTCCGGCGGCCAATGCATCCGCCCCTCAGGAGATCCGCCTCGACCGGGCACTGCTGGTGAAGGGTCTCCTCGCCACCCTCCTGCTGCTGGCGCTCTACACCACCGCGCTGCCACGCTGGCAGTCCACCCTGCTGGTCGCCGGCATTCTGCTGGTCAGCCGCCGGCTTTCCACCCGCGAGATGCTGGCCGCGGTGGACTGGCACCTGCTGGTGCTTTTCGGCGGACTCTTCGTGGTGACCGGCGCGCTCAGCGGCACGGCCTTCAATGCCCAAGCCGTCGATCTGTTGCAGGCAATCGGATTCTCTTTCGAGGACCCCCTGCTGCTGGGCGCCACCGCCCTTATCGGCAGCAATACCGTCGGCAATGTGCCGCTGGTGATCTTGCTGCTCTCGGCGCTGCCTGGCCTTTCGACGGAGGCGCTCTACGCCCTGGCGGTACTGTCCACCTTTGCCGGCAACCTCCTGCTCATCGGCAGCCTTGCCAACCTCATTATGGTGGAGCGCGCGCGGCATGAGGGCATTGCCGTCAGCTTCGGCGACCACCTGCGGACCGGCGTGCCGATGACTTTGGCCACCCTGGCGCTGGCGTATGGCTGGTTTCAGGTGACGTGATGTCAGCAACTCGAAACTCTTGCAGCGGAGTCGGTTCTGCGGGGGCGGTCGGCAGGAAGCCCTTGAATCCACGCGGCAACAGGTGCGAGACCCGATGAACGATAGGCATTCGTCAGCGAAGCGAAGAACGCACTACCGCCGATGGCGAGGGGTGCGCGACCGGCTGCTGCTTTACCTAACCGTCGCACTGGGCACAGCGGTGGGCGGCGTCGTGCGGGCGCTGGCCTCCCACGCGGCAATCGCCCATTTCGGGGCAGGCTTTCCCTGGGGCACCCTGGCGGTGAACGTGGCCGGCTCCATTCTTATCGGCCTGTATGCCGGGCTCACCGAGCCGGGCGGGCGCGTCTTCGCCGGTGCGCGCCAGCGTCACTTCGTGATGACCGGCATCTGCGGCGGCTTCACCACCTTCTCGGTGTTCAGCCTGGAGACCCTGCGTTTCGCCGTAGAGGGGCTCTATTGGCTGGCGGCGGGCTACGTCGCCTTTTCACTCGTCACTTGGCTTGCCGCAGCCTGGCTCGGCCACGCATGGGCGACGCGTATCAACAAACTAGGAGGAGCATGATTATGGAAATTCCCAAGGAGGCGGTTCTGCTTCGCGTTTTCATCGGCGAGGATGATCGCGACGGCAACCGCCCATTATACGAGGCGATTGTCCTGAAGGCGCGAGAGTTGCACCTGGCCGGCGCCACTGTGCTGCGCGGCGCCATGGGATTTGGCCACTCGAGCCGCCTGCACACGACGAAGATCCTGCGGCTGTCCGAAGACCTGCCTCTGGTCATCGAGATCGTCGACAGCGAAGAGAAGATCGACGCCTTTCTGCCGACCTTGGACAGCCTGATGACGAGCGGCTTGGTGACGCTGGAGAAGGTCAAGGTCCTGCAGTACGGCCCGCCGGCTAAGAGCTGAGCTGTGCTGGAGTCATAGGAAAAAGGCACGCGTTAGAAGCGACCCAGTATACCCAACGCGCGCAAGCATCCGCATGTGATCGCATTCCGTCGTACATAAAGGCCGTAAGAGAATCCGGCGCATCCGGCGATCCTTGTCCTGACTTTTTCAAGACCGTCAGGGCAAGACTGCATGAAGCCGCGTCACAACATCTACATCGACGAGGAGACGAGCGCCGAGCTCGAAGCGCTGGCGGCCAAGCCCGGCGCCTCCAAATCCGCGATCATCACCGACGCGATCCGCCATTACATCCGGCACCGCGGCGCTCATGCGCTCGATGAGGCGCTGAGGATCCGCCTCGATCGGCTGACGCGCGAGAACAACCTGATCCGGCGCGACATCGATGTGCTGACCGAGAGCCTCGCCTTCTTCGTGCGGCTCTACCTCACCTTCAACGCGCACACGCCGATCCCGGACAAGGCGACACAGGCGGTCGCGCAGGAACGCTACCAGAAATTCGTCGAGCAGGTCGGCCGCCAGATTGCGGGCGGCAAGCGCTCGCTCGGCACCAGGGACGGGGAAGAAAACCCATGAGCACGACTGCCGAAGAACGCCGGCGCGCCATGCTGAAGACGGCCATGGGGCCGGCAGTCAACGAGGCTCTCGGCGACCCCGCCGTCATCGAGGTGATGGTCAACCCCGACGGCAGGCTCTGGATCGACAGGCTCGGCGAGGGGCGAAGCGACGCCGGCCTGCGTGTTCACCCCTCCGAAACCGAGCGGATCATCCGCCTGGTGGCCTCCCATGTCCGCACCGAGGTGCATGCGGACAATCCCATCGTCAGCGCCGAACTGCCGTCGGGCGAGCGCTTCGAGGGCGTGCTGCCCCCGGTCGCATTGGCGCCGTGCTTCGCCATCCGCAAGCCCGCCGCGAAGATCTTCACCCTGACTGATTACGTCCGCACCCAGATCATGATCCCGATCCAAGCCGAAGCCCTTAGGCAGGCGGTGCGGGAGCGGAAGAACATACTGGTCGCGGGTGGAACCTCCTCAGGCAAGACCACGCTTGCCAATGCGCTGCTTGCCGAGATCGCTAACTGCGACGAGCGGGTGATCCTCATCGAGGATACGCGCGAGCTGCAATGCGCGGCGAAGGATTGTGTGGCGCTGCGCACACGGCCGGGCGTCGTATCTCTGGCCGATCTCGTACGCTCGACCCTGCGCCTGCGCCCCGACCGCATCATTGTCGGCGAGGTGCGGGGCGCCGAAGCGCTCGACATGCTCAAGGCCTGGAACACCGGCCATCCCGGCGGCATCGCGACCGTGCATGCCAATTCCGCCCATGCCGCCCTCTACCGGATCGAGCAACTCGTCCAGGAGAGCGTCACCGTCATCCCGCGTCGCCTGATCGCGGAGGCGATCGATCTCGTGGTGTTCATCGCCGGGCGCGGCTCATCCCGCCGCATCGAGACCATCGCCGAAGTCACCGGTCTCGACGCCAACGGCGATTACGCGGTGACCACGCTTTCCATGCCCCAACTGCAATCGCTCTCATGAAAGGACATCGCATGCGCAAAAAGCTCCGATTTCTGTCGGCTACCGCCCTCACGTTTCTGCTCACGGCCCCGGCCTATGCGGCGGGCTCCGGCATGCCGTGGGAAGAACCGCTCCAGCGCATCCTGGAATCGGTTCAGGGGCCGGTGGCCAAGATCGTCGCGGTGATCATCATCATAATCACCGGCCTGACGCTCGCCTTCGGCGAGACCTCGGGCGGCTTCCGGCGGCTGATCCAAATCGTCTTCGGCCTTAGCATCGCCTTCGCGGCGTCAAGCTTTTTCCTCTCCTTCTTCTCCTTCGGCGGCGGGGCGCTCGTCTGATGGATGCTGCTCGCCACATCGAGGGCTTCGAAATCCCGGTCCATCGCGCGCTGACCGAGCCGATCCTGCTCGGCGGCGCGCCGCGCGCCGTCGCCATCCTCAACGGCACGCTGGCGGCTGCCATCGGCCTCGGTCTCCAGCAGTGGATCGCCGGGCTCGGCCTGTTCGTCGCCGGGCATACGCTCAGCGTTTTTGCGGCCCGGCGCGATCCGGACTTCCTGTCCGTGCTCGCCCGCCACCTGCGTCAACGGGGGTGGTGGCGATGCTGAACCTGGCCGAATATCGCAATCGGGCCGACCGGCTTGCCGATCTGCTGCCCTGGGCGGCGCTGGTCGCGCCCGGCATCGTCCTCAACAAGGACGGCAGTTTCCAGCGCACCTTCCGCTTTCGCGGCCCCGATCTCGAAAGCGCGACGGAGGCGGAACTCGTCGGCCTTTGCGCGCGCGCCAACAATGCGCTGAAGCGCCTCGGCTCCGGCTGGGCGCTGTTCTTCGAGGCGGAGCGGCTCGAGGCGCAGGATTATCCGCAATCTGACTTCCCGGATGCCGCCTCATGGCTCGTCGATGAGGAACGCCGCGCGGCCTTTGAAGAGGGACGGCAGGGCCGCCACTTCGAGAGCCGCTACCATCTCACTCTTCTCTATATGTCGCCGCCGGACGCACAGGCGCGCACCGAGAATGCGCTGCTGGATTCCGGCCGGAAGGGGGAAGGGGACGGCGGCGCCCGGAACTGGCGGCAGGAACTGGTCCGGTTCCGGGACGAGACCGAGCGGGTTCTGGACTTGCTTAGCGGCTTCCTGCCCGAGATCCGCGCCCTCGACGACGCCGAGACGCTGACCTTCCTGCACGGGGTCATTTCGACGAAACGCCATCTCGTCACCGTGCCCGAAACGCCGATGTATCTCGACGGCGTGCTGGTCGATACGCCCTTGACCGGCGGCCTGGAGCCGATGCTGGGTGACCAGCATATCCGCACTCTGACCATCCTCGGTTTTCCGAACGCGACCCGCCCCGGCATCCTCGATGCGCTGAACCATCAGGATTTTGCCTATCGCTGGGTTACGCGCTTCTTGCCCCTCGACAAGACCGCGGCGACCAAGGTGCTCACGCGCCTGCGCCGGCAATGGTTCGCAAAGCGCAAGTCGATCACCGACATCCTGCGTGAGGTGCTGACCAATGAGGCGGCTCCTCTCGTGGACAGCGACGCCGACAACAAGGCGCTCGATGCAGACGCCGCTTTGCAGGCGCTCGGCAGTGATCATGTCGGTTTCGGTTATCTGACGACGACCATCACCGTCTGGGACGAGGACCGGGAGGCCGCGGAGGAAAAGGTCCGCGCCGTCGAGCGCATCGTCAACGGCCTCGGCTTCACCTGCATTCGGGAAACGGTGAATGCCGTCGAAGCCTGGCTCGGTTCGCTGCCGGGTCATGTCTACTCCAATGTCCGCCAGCCGCTCGTCCACACGCTGAACCTCGCCCATCTCATGCCGCTCTCGGCGGTCTGGGCCGGACCGGCGCGCAACGCCCATCTCGACGGCCCGCCGCTTCTCCATGCGGAAACCTCCGGCTCCACGCCGTTCCGCCTCTCAACCCATGTGGGCGATGTGGGCCACATGCTGATCGTCGGGCCGACCGGCGCCGGCAAATCGGTGCTCCTGTCGCTGATCGCCATGCAGTTCCGGCGCTATGCCGATGCTCAGGTCTATATCTTCGACAAGGGCAATTCCGCGCGTGCCGCCGTGCTTGCCATGGGTGGGGAGCACCATGCGCTCGGCGCCGCCCCTGATGACATCACGAATTCGCTCGCCTTCCAGCCCCTTCGCAATATCGACGATCCCGCGACGCGAAGCTGGGCGGCCGAGTGGATCGGCTCACTGCTCGCCCATGAAAAGGTCACCGTCACCCCGGAAGTGAAGGAGGCCGTCTGGTCGGCGCTCACCAACCTCGCCACCGCGCCTGCCGAGGAGCGCACGCTCACCGGCCTGTCCGTCCTCGTCCAGGCGAATGCCCTCAAGGCTGCGCTCCAGCCCTATACGCTCGACGGCCCCTTCGGCCGGCTGCTCGACGCCGCCGACGATCGGCTGGCGCTCTCCGACGTCCAATGTTTCGAGACCGAGGAGCTGATGCACGAGGCCGGCGTCGTCCTGCCGGTGCTGACCTACCTTTTCCACCGGCTGGAGGAACGGTTCGACGGGCGGCCCACGCTGCTCATCCTCGACGAAGCCTGGGTCTATCTCGACAATCCGCTTTTCGCCGCCCGCATCCGCGAATGGCTGAAGGTCCTGCGCAAGAAGAACGTGTCGGTGATCTTCGCGACGCAGTCGCTGGCGGACGTGGCCGACAGCTCCATCGCGCCCGCCATCATCGAGTCCTGCCCGCAGCGCATTTTCCTTCCCAATGACCGGGCGGTCGAGCCGCAGGCGCGGGCGGCTTATGAGCGCTTCGGTCTCAACGGTCGGCAGATCGAACTGATCGCGCAGGCAACGCCGAAACGGCACTACTACCTGCAATCGCGCCGCGGCAACCGGCTGTTCGAGCTGGGCCTCGGTCCCGTGGCGCTGGCGCTCTGCGGCGCCTCCGATCCGGCCTCCCAGACCCTCATCGACACCATCCTCGCCGAGCACGGCCCGGAGGCCTTCGTGGCCGAGTTCCTTAACGCCCGCGGGCTCGGCTGGGCCTCCGACCTCATCAACCAGCTTGCCGACACACGGAAGGAGCACACCCCATGAAACGCATGTCTCTCGCGGCGCTCGTCGCCGCATCTCTCGCTATCGGCTTGCCGCAGGCGGGCCATGCCGCCTGGCCAGTCTTCGATGCCACGAACTACGGTCAGAATGTCCTGCAGGCGGCGCGTGCGCTGGAGCAGATCAACAACCAGATTCAGCAGCTCCAGAACCAGGCGGTCATGTTGCAGAACATGGCAAGGAACCTTCAGCGGCTGGATTTCTCCTCGCTCGGACAACTCCAGGGGGCGCTGAACCGTATCGACGGGCTGATGATGCAGGTCGACGGCCTCAGCTTCGACCTCGCTAGCCTCGAAGGCCAGTGGCGGCAGCAATATCCAAGCTCGTACGATGCCACGGTCAGCACCAGCGATATCGCCACTGCCGCGCGCGAGCGCTGGCAGAGTGCCATGAACGCTTTCCGCCAAACCATGCGGGTGCAATCGCAGATCGTCGAGAACGTGCGCGTCGACGAAGGGCTACTCACCGATCTCGTCAATCGGAGCCATGGCGCCGTCGGGGCGCTGCAGGCGCAGCAGGCCGCGAATCAGCTCATTGCGCTTTCGGCCAAGCAGCAGATGCAGATCCAGACGCTGATGGCCGCCCATTACCGCGCCGAGGCAGAAGACGCCGCGCGCAAGGCGCAGGCGGAGGAAGCGGCGCGCGAGACAACGCGCAGGTTCCTCGGTTCCGGCTCCGCCTATTCTGGGAACTGACCGGCAGGGAGGCGACGCGCGATGAATGATCTCGGCATCATCGACCGGTTCATGGAGACCTTCAGCCGCTACATCGACAGCGGCTTCGGACTCTTGTCGGGTGACGTCGCCTTCCTCACCACCATCCTGATCGGCATCGACATCACGCTGGCAGGCCTGTTCTGGGCTCTGGGCGGCGAGGACAACATCATCGGGCGCCTGATCCGGAAGGTGCTCTATGTCGGCGTCTTCGCGCTGATCCTCAACAACTTCCAGAACCTTGCCGAGATCATCTACAGGTCCTTCTCCGGTCTCGGCATCCAGGCCGCGCCCGGCACGCTCGCCGCCGACGATCTGCTCAAACCTGGCACGATCGCCGCCACCGGTTATGAGGCGGCGTATCCGCTCATCGATCAGGTCGGCAATCTCGTCGGCTTTCCGGAAATCTTCGGCAACGCGCTCACTGTCTTCGTCCTGCTGCTGGCCTGGTTCCTGGTCCTCATCGCCTTCTTCATTCTGGCGATCCAGCTCTTCATCACGGTGCTCGAGTTCAAACTGACGACGCTCGCGGGCTTCGTGCTGGTGCCCTTCGCGCTCTGGAACAAGACGTCGTTCCTGGCCGAACGGGTTCTCGGCAACGTGATTGCCTCCGGCATCAAAGTGATGGTGCTCGCCGTCATCGTCGGCATCGGCTCGACGCTGTTCGCCTCCTTCGCGGGAGGTCTTCAGGGGCAGGAACCGGACCTTGCCGCCGCCATGTCGCAGGTGCTGGGCGCACTCGCCTTGCTCGGTCTCGGTATCTTCGGCCCCGGCATCGCTTCGGGTCTTGTTTCCGGCGCGCCACAGCTCGGCGCCGGTGCCGCCCTCGGCGCGACCGGTGCTGCGGTGGGCGCGACCATGCTCGCCGGCGGGGCGGCGCTTGCCGGCGCGCGCATGGCTGCTGGCGGCGGTCTAGCCGCCATCCGCGCGGGCACGGCGATGGGGTCTGCCGCTTCTTCCGCCTACCGACTGGGACAGGCGACCTCCGGGACGTCCGGCATGTCGGGCGTCGCGGCCGGCGTCGGTGGCATGGCGCGCGCTGCTGGCGGAGCTGCCACAAACGCCGCGCGCCAAGTCGCGGGTCGCGCCACCGCCTCTCTGAAGCAAAGCGCCGATGCCGGACGCCGTGGCGCCTGGACGGCAACCGGCGGCACGCCGACCGCCTCCATGTCGGAGGCAAACGCCGCATCGGCGGGCATCCCCTCCAGTTCCCCGCCCGAGTGGGCGAACCGCCTGCGCTCCGAACAGGCGGCCCGCGCCCATCGGCAGACCGCCACCCAAGCCATCAAGGACGGCGACCGGCCCGGCAACGGCGCCAATCCCTCCCTCAATGACAAGGACGACTGACCCATGCTGTTCAAGCGACCGATCCAGCGATATGGCACGACGCCAGAGCCCGTTACTCCCTATCAGAAGGCTGCGCAGCTCTGGGACGAGCGCATCGGCTCCGCCCGCGTCCAGGCGAGAAACTGGCGGCTCATGGCCTTCGGCTGCCTGGCGCTTTCAGTCGGTCTATCCGGCGGTTTGCTCTGGCAGTCGCTGCAAAGCCGGGTCGCGCCCTATGTGGTCGAGGTCGACAAGTTCGGCGAGGCGCGTGCCGTCGCGCCGGCGATCCAGAACTACCAGCCGGCCGACGCCCAGATCGCCTGGCACCTCGCCCGCTTCATCACGAACGTCCGTTCGGTTTCCACCGATCCGGTGCTGGTGCGCCAGAACTGGCTGTCCGCCTACGATTTCGCGACCGACCGCGCGGCGCTGTTCCTGAACGACCACGCCAAGAAAAATGATCCCTTCAGCGCCATCGGCACCCGCAGCGTCTCGGTCCAGGTGACGAGCGTGGTGCGGGCCTCCGACGCCTCCTTCCAGGTCAAGTGGACTGAGCAGGTCTTTGAGCGCGGCAGCCTCGCTCGAACCGAACGCTGGACCGCGATCCTGACGGTCGTGATCCAGCCCCCGCGCACCGCCGAGCAGCTTCGCAAGAACCCTCTCGGCGTCTTCGTCAACGCCATCGACTGGTCGCGCGAGCTCGACGCCGCCGCGCCTTCATTGCCCAAGGAGTCCGTAGAATGAGAAGTCTGTTCGTCATATCCGTTTCGGCGCTGGCCTTGTCCGCTTGCGCCACAAAGCCTTTGCCGTCGGCGATCAGCTACGACTCCGACGATTTCAAGCCGGCCGTCATCGACCAGGAACCGGCCAAGCCGGTGGAGATCGTCGAGGTGCCGAAGGTTCTGCCATTGCCGGGCCAGCTTCAGCCAGAGCCCGGCGAGGTGACCGAGGACAAACGTCCGCCGACCCAACGGGTCGAGGACGCCAACAAGGCGGCGACGCAGGAGCCGACGAAATACGGCTATGTCAAGGCCATCCAAGTCTATCCCTATGCGGAAGGGGCGCTCTATCGCCTCTATGCGGCGCCCGAGCGGGTGAGCGACATTGCCCTGCAGCCCGGCGAGAAGCTGACCTCGGTTTCCGCCGGCGATACCGTGCGTTGGGTGATCGGCGATACGGTGAGCGGCACGGGCGACAGCGAGCGCATCCACGTGCTGGTCAAGCCCTTCGCGCCGGGTCTCAAGACCAATCTCGTCATCACCACCGACCGGCGCGCCTATCACCTCCAGCTCGAAAGCACCGAGAGGACCGCCATGGCGGCGATCTCCTGGACCTATCCGTCCGACCAGATCACGGCGCTCCGCCGCCAGAACGCGGCCGCCCAGGCCGCACTGCCGGTCGCCTCGAATGTGGCGTTGGAGAACATCCGCTTCCGCTATGCCATCACCGGCGACAATCCACCCTGGAAGCCGCTGCGCGCCTTCGACGACGGCCACAAGGTCTATATCGAGTTCCCCCGCCGCATCGACCAGGGCGAGGCGCCGCCGCTCTTCGTCGTCGGCGCCGACGGTGGCAACGAACTCGCCAACTACCGTATGCGCGGCAATTACTACATCGTCGACCGCCTCTTCGCCGCCGCCGAGCTGCGCCTCGGCGCCAAGCCGCAGCAGGTCGTGCGGATTTCCCGGACCGACGGGACGCCGCGGCGCACCGCGCTGTTCCCGGGCACGGACCGGTAGGGGGAGGGGCTATGACGGATTCCGCCGCACCCACGCCGCAACCCGCCGGCTCGTCCAAGCGCGATCCCGGCAAGCTGGACCTGCGCGCCGCGCCCCGCCGTGTCGTGCGGTTCAAGCGCGGCCTTGTCATTGGCGCGGCCGCGCTCGGCTCCGGCGCCATCCTCGGCGTTACCATGATGGCGTTGCAAGGCCCGGCCCTGCGCATCCAGGACCAGGCCGAGGAGCTCTACAACACCGAGCGCAAGCCGACCCCGGATGGCCTTGCCGCGCTGCCCGGCGATTACAGCCAGGTCCGTCCCCAGACACCTGAATTAGGTCCACCGCTGCCGGGTGATCTCGGACGACCGATCCTCGAACACCAACGGCAGCTTGGGATCGCGCCGGGAGGGCCGGAATTGTCGGCCGAGGAGCAGCGGCGCGCCCAGCAGGCCATCCAGGCGAAGGAGGCCGGCGTCTTCTTCCGTATCGAGAACCGGCCGCGGCAGGACACGCCGGCAGTGACGGGCCAGTCCCAGCAAACGGCTGCCAGGGAAACTGTTTCGCCCGATGCTGACCGCCTGACGCTCGACCCGGAGCGCGACCAGAACAACCAGCAGCGGAAGCTCGACTTCCTGAATCAGCGCGACACCGGCGGTATCTATAACCCGCACGCCCTGCAGACGCCGGTCTCGCCCTATCAGGTGATGGCCGGCAGTGTGATCGCCGCGAGCCTGATCACCGGGATCAATTCCGACCTGCCGGGCCTCGTCGTCGCCCAGGTCACCGAGAACGTCTACGACACGGTGACCGGCAGCACGTTGCTCATCCCGCAGGGCTCTCGCCTTATCGGCACCTATGACAGCGTGATTGCCTTCGGCCAGTCCCGCGCGCTGCTTGTCTGGCAGCGCATCATCCTGCCCGACGGCTCCTCCATCGAGATCGACAATGTGCCAGCCACCGACACGGCCGGCTATGCCGGGCTCGAGGACGAGGTCGACTACCACACCTGGCCGCTCATCAAGGGCATCGCGCTCGCCACCCTGCTCGGCGTGGGCACGGAACTGAGCCTGGGTAGCGACGAGAGCGATCTGGTCCGGGCCATCCGCGAGTCCACCCAACAGAACGTCAACCGGGCCGGCCAGCGCATCACCGAGAAGAACCTGAACATCCAGCCGACCATCACCGTCCGTCCCGGCTGGCCGCTCAGGGTCATCGTCCACAGGGATCTCGTATTGCGCCGCTACCAGGGCTGAAAGGATCGATCATGGCCAATCTGAAACTCGGAAAACTGCCCGACCGCACGCCGGCGAAGATCACCATCACGGTGGGCGCTGACCTCAACCAGGCGCTCCGGGATTATGCGACCCTCTATCGCGCCACCTACGGCGAGGCCGAATCCGTCACCGAGCTCATTCCCTTCATGCTGGAGGCCTTCCTCGACAGCGACCGCGCCTTTGCCAAGGCGCGCAAGGAGGGGTTGCCGGATACGGACACCGACAAACCAGCCCGCCGCACCCGCTCACTCCGCGCGGGCGATACCGCAGCGGCGTCGCCCGCTGTTTCATCCACATCGCAATTCCAGGAGTGACCCATGCAAATCGGCGCCTTCACTTTGTCCAATGACGGCGGCTGGACCGGCTCCATCCGCACCCTCACCATCGACGCCAAGGTCCGGCTCGTCCCCAATGACGACCGGACCCATGACAACGCCCCGGCATTCCGCGTCCTCGTTGGCAACGCCCGCATCGGTGACGCCTGGGATGCCCGGACAACGGGCGATCACCCGAAATACTATCTCCGCGTCCGTCTCGACGACCCGAGCCTTCCCGAGCCCTTCACCGCCGCCCTGTTCCCCTCCGAGGAGGGGGATCGGGCGCAGCTCGTCTGGAACAGGCGGCGGGAGTAGCAGTATGAGCGCCATACTCGTGGTCGAGCTGTTTAGTTCCGGTTGCAGGGGATCAAGGGGCGTGATACAAAGTCTCGGCATTTATGTGTTATTGCCGAGCATACGGAATATGGCAGGAACGGCTCAAGGAACGCTGAAGGATCGTGCGATCACCGTCGCCAGGGAGCGCGGTATCGCGCGCGCGCGCGATTTCGATGCGGCGGGCATTCCGCGCGCCTACCTGCGGAGGCTGCAAGACGAGGGGCTTCTGGTGCGTATGGGGCGCGGCCTCTATCAGCTTGCCGATGCGGAATGGTCCGAGTCCCACAGCCTTGCCGAAGCCGCTCGGGCTGTGCCCCACGGTGTTATCTGCCTGCTCTCCGCGCTTAGATTCCACGAACTCACCACGCAACTGCCACATCAGGTGTGGATGCTGATCGGTCACAAGAAGTGGGCGCCCAAGAATCCTCCGGTATCACTACGCATCATCCGCGCCACCGGCGACGCCCTCACCGCCGGGGTGGAGCGGCACACAATCGAGCAGGTGGAAGTACCTATCACCAATCCCGCCAAGACGGTCGCCGACTGTTTCAAATACCGCAGCCAAGTCGGTCTCGATGTGGCCATCGAAGCGCTGAGAGACTGTCTCCGAAGCCGCCGCGCGACGGTCGATGACATTTGGCATTTTGCCGCCATCGACCGCGTACAGAACGTGATGCGGCCCTATATCGAGGCCACGGTATGACCCCGAAACCTCCACTCAAAAACGTCGGCGCCTCGGTCCGGGCACGGCTCACCCGGCGCGCAAGCGAGCGCAAGGAAAACGTCCAGCTTGCGCTCACCCGTTTTGCCATCGAGCGGCTTCTCTATCGGCTGAGTCTGTCGCCCCACAGGGATCAATTCGCGCTGAAGGGCGCCATGCTGTTCAGCCTCTGGACGCCCACGCCCTATCGGGCAACTGGCGATCTCGATCTTCTAGGATACGGCGACGCGGCGCCGGAGCGGATCGCTGCGGTCTTCCGCGAAATTTGTGGGATCGACGTCGAGGACGATGGAGTGGTCTTCAAGCCGGATACCCTGCGGGCCGAGCCGGCTCGGGCTGAAGACGAATATAGCGGCGTCCGGATCACCATGACCGCCGAGATCGCCGGCGCGCGCCTGCCCATCCAGATCGACATCGGATTTGGCGATGCGGTGATCCCGGCCGTGCAGGACATAGACTATCCCTCGCTGCTCGATATGCCGGCGCCCCGGCTGCAAGCCTACCCGCCCGAGACGGTCGTAGCCGAGAAATTCCAGGCGCTGGTCGCGCTCGGCATGCTCAACAGCCGCATGAAGGATTTCTTCGACCTCTGGGCGATCTCGGAGACGTTTTCCTTCAACGGACCGGTCCTCGCGCAAGCTATCGCCGCGACCTTCGATCGCCGCCGCACGGACATCCCCACGGATATGCCCATCGCCCTGACGCCGGCCTTTGCCGAAGACGCCGCGAAGCAGGCGCAGTGGCAGGGATTCCTGCGCCGGACCGCGATCGCCATGGCCCCTGGTCCCTTTGCCGAGTTGCAGGCCAGGGTGGCCGCGTTCGTTCTACCGCCCGCCCATGCTCTTGTGGCTGGCAAGACCTTCGACGGGAAATGGAGCGCGGGTGGCCCGTGGAAATGAGGCGCCATGCTGGCCCGCAAGACCGCGTTGAGGATGCCTCATATGGCTTGCGGTTCTCAGCTGCTGCTCATTCCACGCCTACAGATGTTGAAATTGTTCTCTTTTTGTTCCATTCTGCCGTAACGCCGGGGCGACAGCAAGGGGAGGTTGGTCGCAGATGATGGCAAAGAAATTCTTCGAGGAACGCTCGGACCAGTCCGAGGTAAAGGCGCGAATTGTCACGAAATATTTCTTCGCTTGGGCGCGAGTGATAACGCCGACCGCCGCCAAGCATGGCGGTAAAATCGCTTACATCGACCTTTATGCGGGGCCTGGGCGCTACAGGGATGGTGCCGCATCGACACCTCTTCTCGTCCTTCAGACTGCGCTCGACGACGCCCGTATGGCGCAAATGCTCGTCTCCTACTTTAACGACGCCAGGAACGAGAATACGGCAACCCTTCAAGAGGAGATAAACAAGCTGCCGGGTATCGAGAAGTTCACATACAAGCCGATCGTCACCTGCGGCGAGGTCGATGATGAAGCTGCCCGGTACTTCAACGAAACAAAACTCATTCCTTCCTTCTCGTTCATCGACCCGTTCGGATACAAGGGGCTTTCTCTGAACATCATCAAGGGCGTGATCAAAGATTGGGGGTGCGACTGCGTTTTCTTCTTCAACTACAATCGCATTAATGCGGGCATCGGCAACCAGTTCGTAGCCCAGCATATGGACGACCTCTTCGGCCGGCAGCGGGCCGAAGCACTGCGCAAGCGGCTGCCAGGGCTGAGCCCTGAGCTGCGCGAGGCGGCGATCCTTGAGGAGCTAGCGAACGAAATAAAGCGGCTTGGCGGTACGTACGTCCTTCCGTTCACATTCAAGAATGCAGCAGGAACTCGGACATCGCATAAGCTGATTTTCGTTTCAAAGCATTTCCGCGGATATTCCATAATGAAAAGTATCATGGCTGGAGAAAGCTCCACCCATGATGAAGGTGTTCCGTCACTCACATATTCGCCAGCGGATGCGTCGATGCCGCTGCTGTTCTCGCTGGCCCAGCCCCTCAGTAAACTCAAGGAGAATCTCCTCGCTACCTTTGCAGGGCGGGAGGTGAATTTCACTCAGATCTATGAAACACACAGCGTTGATACGCCTTATATTGACAAAAACTATCGCGAAATACTGAAACGGCTTGAAAATGAAGGGGTTATCAACGTGCGCTCGACAAAGGGCAAGCGCCGCGCCGGAACCTTCGCCGATCATGTGCTGATCAAATTCCCCGGGGGAGGGCATATTGGCCACTAACTCGTCAATCGAATGGACGGAATCGACCTGGAATCCGGTTGTCGGCTGCACGGTCATCTCGCCGGGATGCACCAACTGCTACGCCATGAGGCTGGCTCGGCGTTTGGAGGCAATGGGGCAGCCGAAGTACGCGGGTACGACCCGCATGTCCGGCGGTAAGCCCAAGTGGAACGGTGTGGTTCGTGTCGATGAGGACAGCCTGAAGCTCCCGGCCACTTGGAAAACGGGGAGAATGATCTTCGTCAATTCGATGTCGGATTTGTTTCATGAAGATGTGCCGCTGAAGTTCATCCAACGAGTGTTCGCTACAATGCAGGAGACTCCCCAACACACTTACCAGATCCTGACGAAGCGAGCTGAGAGGCTGGAGGAATTATCCAATGCTCTTACCTGGCCGCGGAACGTCTGGATGGGCGTCAGCGTCGAGAATGCTGACTATCAGTTTCGCATCGATCACCTACGAAGGACAGGCGCGGCCGTTAGATTTCTGAGTCTCGAACCCCTGCTTGGATCACTGGATGATCTTGATCTAGAGCGCGTCGACTGGGTGATTGCTGGCGGTGAGAGCGGGCCGGGGGCGCGCCCAATAGAGCCGGACTGGGTGCGGTCGATTCGTGACCAGTGCATCCAAGCCGGAGTTGCTTTCCACTTCAAGCAATGGGGCGGCGTGAACAAGAAGAAGACTGGCCGGATGCTTGACGGAAGAACCTGGGACCAGTTTCCGATACCTGCGGGATCGAGAGTCGATGCTGCGGACTCCCAGATGTCGGTGGGCATCCTTTGAGCGACATGCAAGTCGGCATGAACGCATGATGAGCGTACATAAGGGCCATAAGAGTAATCCGCGCCTCGGGTGATCCTTTTCCAGTGTGTACCAATACTGGAAAGGTTCGACCCATGAAGGAGAAGGAGGACCAGGCGGCCGCGGTCATCCCGCCCCCGGCGAACGATAACGGCCCCGAGCAAGGGGCCGCGCAAGAAGCGGAGCGGCACCTGGATACCATTGCGCGAGCCATCGGCCGCCATATTGCTCGCGAACACATCAGGGCCTGGGAGCGGGAGCGGCGGAAGCGGGCGGCCAACGACAACTGACCAAAGGAAGAGGGGCGGGAACCGGACGGGTGAAATCCGCCCTTGAGAGAAAGGAAAGTCTTATGACCCGCGTTGCGCTATACGCCCGCTATTCCTCGGACAATCAGAGCGTTTCCTCCATCGAGGACCAGTTCCGCATTTGCCGGGATCAGGCGGCGCGGGAGAAGTGGAAAGTGGTGGGGGTCTACAAGGACGCCGCCATTTCGGGCGCAAGCGTCACCTTGCGGCCGGGTATTCAGGCGCTCTTGCAGGACGCGCAGGCGGGCAAATTCGAGATCGTGCTGGCGGAAGCGCTGGACCGCATCAGCCGCGACCAGGCCGATGTCGCCATCCTCTACAAGCATTTCAAATTCGCGGGCGTGACGCTCGTGACGCTTGCCGAGGGCGAGATCTCGGAGCTGCATGTCGGTCTCAAGGGCACGATGAACGCCCTGTTCCTGAAAGACCTCGCCGCCAAGACCCACCGCGGTCTGCGCGGCCGCGTCGAGAAGGGAAAGGCGGGCGGCGGCCTCTGCTACGGCTATGACGTCGTGAAGCGGCTCAACGGCGATGGCGAGCAGGTGCGCGGCGAACGGAAGATCAACGAGGCCGAGGCCGAGATCGTCCGCCGCATCTTTCGCGAATTCGCCGCCGGCAAGAGCCCCAAGGCCATCGCCGCCGATCTCAACCGCGACGGTATTCCCGGTCCCAATGGCAAGGCTTGGGGAGACACCACCATTCGCGGCCATGTCTGCCGGGGCACCGGCATCGTCAACAACGAGCTCTATGCCGGTGTGCTGGTCTGGAACCGGCTCCGCTACATCAAGAACCCGGCGACGGGAAAGCGCGTCTCGCGCGTCAACCCGGAGGCCGAATGGATCAGGACCGAGGTGCAGGAACTGCGCATCGTCGACGAAGACCTGTGGCAGGCGGCGCGGCGGCGGCAGGAGGAGATTTCCAGGCAGTTCGAGAATGTCACCAAAGGCGTGCGCGCTTATCGTGCCAAGCACGTCAACGAGCTGCGCCGCCCCGCCTTTCTGTTCTCCGGCCTACTCAAATGCGGCTGCTGCGGCGGCAATTACGGCATCATCACCCGTGACCGCTATGGCTGTCTCAATCGTTATCGGCGGGGTACCTGCGACAACGGCCATACCATCCGTCGCGATGACATCGAGCAGCGTATTCTGTCCGGGCTTAGAGAGCGGTTGGTTTCGGCCGACCGGGTCGCCAAGGCCGTTCGTGCCTATGCCGAAGCGCTCAATAGTCAGAACCGTGAACGCCGGGCGCAGGCAGAGCTTGACCGCAAAGCGCTGGAGAAGATCGAACGCGGCATCGCCGGCATCATGGCAGCGATCGAGGACGGCATGTATCAGCCGGCCATGAAGGATCGGATGGAGGAGCTGGAACGCCAGAAGGCGGATGTCCTGGCGCGCATGGAACAGGCGCCCGAGGACGTTCCGGACATCCACCCCAACATCGCCGAAATCTACGAGGCCAAGGTGACGCAGTTAAGCGAGGCTCTGGCCGATCCCGAACTGCACGATCAGGCGGCCGAGGCGTTTCGCGCGCTGGTGGACGAAGTGGTGCTTGAGCCCGGCGACAAGCGCGGCGAGGTCAACGCCACCTTACGCGGCGAGGTGATGAACATCCTCGACATCGTTTCCGGGCGCAAAATCCGAAACCGGCCTCAAGTTATAACAAAAGACGTTGCGGGCCCCCGCAACCATCTTTACTTGCGACCCCGTAGCGCCCGCTGCGGGGTTTTTGCTTTGCGTGGAAATTTCAAGGATTCCAGCGAGATCGCCCTGAACGTCGATCTCCACCTTGCCGTCGACCGGCGTCAGCACGATCTGATCCACGAGCGAGCGCAGC
>NZ_JAEHFP010000050.1 GCF_016446475.1 Paracoccus binzhouensis
CACTGCCGCCAGGCCGATGGCCGGCGGCTGGTCCGGCGCGGCCGCCTGCGGCTCGGGCTGGGCGCCGGCCTCCCACGGGCGCAGCTCGGGCCGGGCGGCGGCGATCATCGCCTGCATCTCGGCCAAAGCCGCGCGCAGCGCGCCCAGATCGGGATGGAAGGGCATGTCGGGGTCGGCGCCAGCCAGCGACAGGATGCGATGCAGCGCATCCGAAAGCCGCACCAGCCGCTCATGCGTCGCGGTCACGGCCCGCAGATTGGCATCCGAGCGCAGCGTGCCAAGGAAATCCGAACCCTGCAGATCGGCCTCGGACGCACGGGGCGCAGCCTTGCCGGTGACCACCATGTAGCGACGCAACGTCACATCCGAATGCGGCACAACCGGCAGGTGCAGAAGCGGCATCACGACGCTCGCCTGACCGTTGAGCGATTCGATTGCGGCTCGCCTTTCGGTGCCGCGCGGATGCAGCTCGGCCGGCCATTGCGCCATGGCGGCGGCCATGTCCTCGACGGTCGAGGTGAATTCCTCGAGCCGGCCGGCGAGGATCTGGAAGCGGCCGAGCAGGCTCATCAGCCGCAGGTCGCGCGAGCGGCTCAGCAGCGCGGCGATGGCCGCCGTCTCGGCCGCCAGGTCGACCGAGCGCGGATCGAACAGCCGGTCCTCGCGCCCGTCGGCGGCCAGGCCGGGGGTGAAATAGCGCTCGGGCAGGCGGGACTCGGCCTCGAAATAATAGTCGAGGAAGGCCGCGTCGTCCTGCCGTTCCAGGTCGGGGCCGCAGGGCGCCTCGGGCGAAACCGGGTCGAGGATGTTGAAATCAGCCAAATCGAAACCTCTCGTGCAAACGCGGCCAGCCTAGGGCAACGGCCCCTCGGCGTCATGCGCCTTGCGATAGGCGGCCGCGAAGAGCCGCAGGAACTCGTCCAGGATGCCGTTCTCGCTGGCGGTGCGGGCGTCCCAGCGCGCGACATATTCCTCCCAGGCCTTGGCCTTGCGGTTGCCCATCAGCCCGCCCGCCCGGGTCTCGCCCTCGATCTTCTCCGGTGCCAGTTCGTCGACCAGCCCCAGAAGCGCGGGCTGCAGCGCGGCGAACAGCGCGGTCTGGTGGCGGCGCAGATCGCCAAGCGCGGCGGCATAGCCCTGGGCGCCAGTCATGAAACCGGCGCGCGGGCGCAGGAACAGCGCATCCAGAGCCTCGGCGGCGTCGGGCAGGAATTTCAGCGGGTTGTTGTCGGCGGCCCCGCGCATGGTCCGCTCGGCCGAGCGGGTGAAATGCCGCGCCGCCGCCCGGTCCTGCAGCCCGGCCATGACCTGGTCGGTCACGGCGCGCATCGCCTGCCCCAGCGCGCGGGCCAGATCCTCGGCCGCGACCTGGCGCGCCAGATCGGGAGCCACGCCCGCGCCTTCGCAGAACGCCCGGACGAAGGCCGAGGGGTTCTCGGCCAGCGCGGCCGGCGCGACGGGCGGGACAGCGGGCACGGGCGGGGGCGCAGATGCTGGCGGAGCGGCGGGCGGGGGCGCAGCAGGTTCGGGCGCGTGGACCGGAAAGGCCACGAAATCGCTGGCGAAGTCCGGGCCGCGGCGGACGGAATCGGCCGGCGTCACGTCGATCGGCACCGGCGCCGGGGCCAGCGCCCAGGGATCGTCCAGCACCGGCTCGTCCACCGGGCTGTCCACCCGATGCGCCGGCAGCGATCCGGGGGTCATCGGCTGGCCCGGCTGCATGTCGAACAGCGCCACGACGATATATTGCCCGACCTGGAAACGGTCGCCATGGCTCAGCACATGTGGGCCGTCCAGCCGGTGCCGCTGGCCCTGCAGGAAGGTGCCGTTGGTCGAGCGGTCGCGCAAAAGCCAGCGCCCGCCCTCGCAGGTGACGTCGAAATGATGGCCGGAGATATAGCGGCTGGCATCGGGCAGCACCCAGTCCATGCCGGCGCCGCGCCCGACCTGGATACCGGTTTCCGGCACGGCGATGCTGACCGGGCCGCCGTCGTCCAGCACATGGAAATTCTCGATCTGCAGGGTCAGGGTCATGTCACATCAATAGGCGCGAAACAGCGCCTCGGCCATGTCCAGGAAACGAGCGAGGTAGAACGAGCGCCGCGACAGGTCCGCCCGCGCCAGGCAGGACAGCACCGCGCTGTTCAGCGCCACCGGCGTCTTGTGCGCGGGCGCGCGTTCGGGGTCGTTGGGCGCCGGCCCGCCGGTGGACCAGCCCACCGCCAGCGCCAGCAGGACCGAAGGGCTGCGGGTCGGCGCCCACAGCGCCTCGCGCATGATCTCGTGGCGCTGGCGCGTGGTCGGCTGCGCCAGCCACAGCGCGATCCACTCCATCATCGGGCGTTCCTGCGGATGCAGGTGATCGGCCATCAGCCGCAGGCATTCGTAGCCCCAGCCGGTGGCCACGCTGGGCAGGGCGGCGAAGGCGGTGAAGGTCACGGCCTCCTCGGGCGTAGTCGAGGCGCGCAGCCGGGCCAGGAAGGCCAACCCCTCCTCGTCCGCGCGCGGGCGCAGCTTCACCAGTTCGCCCAATTGCGGGATGGCGGCGAAAAGCGCAAGCGGCGCCGCGTCGCGCAGCATCCGCCGCGGAGGCTTGGTCGTCTCGTCAGCCGCGTTCCCGTCCATCCTTGCCGTCTCGTTCCCTGCCCCGTCGGTCCCGACTATGAAACCAGCCTGCCGGTTGCGCAACCATGCGGGCATGGCCCGACCCCGGTTACAGCCCGATCGCCGCCCGGTTGCAAGCCGGTATCCGCCAGGCCGGCCGCGACTCAGCGGTTGCGGGTGTCGACGGGATAGGCGGTGCTGAAGCGGATGCGCTCCATCGAGAAATGCGAGGTGACATTCTTGATCGGCACCGCATCGGTCAGCCGCTTGTAGAACAGGTCGAAGGCGGCCATGTCCGGCACCGCCACGCGCAGCAGGTAATCCATGCGCCCCGCCATGCGATAGACCTCCATGATCTCGGGCAAGTCGGCAATGGCACGGGTGAATTCCTCGCGCCATTCCTGGGAATGGTTCGGGGCCTCGATCTCGACGAAGACCAGGATGCCGAAGCCCAGCCGCGCCGGGTCGGCCAGCGCCACCCGGCCGGTCAGCACGCCCTGCGATTCCAGCTTCTGGATGCGCTTCCAGCACGGCGTCTGCGACAGCCCCACCTTCTCGGCGATCTGCGCGATGGGCAGGGTCGCGTCGCGCATCAGTTCGGCGACGATCTTGCGGTCGATCAGGTCCAGATCCTGCATGGGCACCTCGTGGGATTCTGCTGCCGCTACAATCAACGATATTGTCGATGCGTTCAATCGTGTATTATACTGCCCTGCGCCCCGAGCGATTCTGACAATGAGAGGCCATGCAGCATGAACCAGTTCATCGTCACCGACGGACCGGCCGTCAGGGCCGAGGGAGAGCAGCTGTTCTCGGTCCGGCTGATCGACCGGCGCACCGGCGAGGTGCCCAGCCTGAACGGCATTCCGCTGAGCGTGCTGACGCATTCGCCGCGCTCGGCCGTGGCGGCCTTCCTGCGCGGCCGCAATCGCCTGCTGTGGCGGACCGAGGTCGAGCCGGTCAGCGCCCCTGCCGGGGATGCGGGCGATGGGCGGGCTTTCTGACCGCATCCTGGACCGGCTGCTGGTGCTGACCACCAGCCGGGCGCGGCCGGGGATCGGCGCGGATAAAGGCTGGACGATCCGGCGGGCCGGGCCGCGCTGGTTCGCGATCTGGGACGGCGACCGAGGACGGCTTCGGCGGCTGCGAGTGCTGCTGCTGCCGGCGGATTGGCTGAGTCTCAGCGCAGCGCAGGAGGCGGCCCTGGCGCTGGAGCAGCTGCGCCCGGCCGCGGAGATGCCGGCGCAGCTGTGCCTGCCGCTGCGCGAGGCACGCGCCAGGCTGCGCCGCGCCCTGTCGCGGCGGCTCTAGGGCCGGCCGCGAAACGGCCGCGGGCGCCCTTCAGCCCACGGCGCGCAGCGGCGCCGGGTGGTCCTGGGGCAGATGCGCGGCGAATTGCTCGACCGCCCGGTCCAGCCGCGCCGAGACCGCCTCGGAGGCCAGACCCCCGGCGCCGAAATCCGCCGAGGAGACATAAAGCCCGGTCGCCAGCGTATGCGCCTCGAAGAAGCCGAAGACCGGGCGCAGCTGATGCTCGATCACCAGCGCGTGGCGGTCGCCGCCGCCGGTCGCGGCCAGCAGCACCGGCTTGCCGGCCAGCGCCGCCGGCTCGATCAGGTCCAGGAAATGCTTGAACAGTCCGGTATAGCTGCCCTTGTAGACCGGACTCGCGACGATCAGCGCGTCGGCGGCCAGGAAGGCGTCGAGATGGCGGACATGGGCGCCGTCCTGCGGCTGGCGCAGCGCCCCGAAGCCGGGGCCGAGATCGGCGATGTCGAAGACATGGGCGCTGCCGCCGAAACGCGCGACGGCGCGGCTTGCCGCTTCCTCGACCAGGAAACGGGTTTTCGAGGGCTGGCTCCACGAGCCGGCGAAGGCGACGAAACGGGGTCCGGACAAGGGCATTCTCCCAGAAAAGACGAGGTGGTTGCTGCTGAAAGGCATAGGCCGCGACGCCGCCCCCGGCCATTCCAAAGCCGCCGCGCCGCAGAGGCGAAAACCATCGTCCCGCCGGGCGGGCAGAGAAAAGCCATCCCCCGACCGGGACGCCGGGACCCGGCGAAACGCCCCGCGAAGGGCAACAGAGGCCGGCCACCGCGCAGGCCCTGCCCTTCCAGCCCCTGCATCCGAAATCCTGAGCCGGCGCTTCCGCAAAGGCGATTTTGGCGGCGCATGCAGCCTTGCTACTGCTGGCACGGGGCCGGGATGCAGGGAGGGCCGGGCATTGATCCAGGTTTCGATCCAGTCGCCGCAAGCGCGCGGGCTCGCCGTCATCCGGCACCGGCTCGCGCCGGGATCGGCGCTGCGCGGCGGCGTCATCGTGCTGGGCAATTTCGACGGCTTCCACCGCGGGCACCAGTTCCTCATCCGCCGCGCCCGCGCCCTGGCCGGCGCAAGGCCCGTGGGCGTGATGTCGGTCGAGCCGCATCCGCGCCAGGTCTTCGCGCCACAGGCCGAACCCTTCCGCCTGGCCAGCCCGGCGCAGAAGCACCGGATGGCCGAAAGCCTGGGGCTGGATTTCGTCTATGAACCCGCCTTCGAGCCGGATTTCGCCGCCCTGTCGCCCGACGCCTTCATCACCGAGATCCTGGCGACGCGGCTGGGAGTCGGACATGTCGTCGTGGGGGCCGATTTCCACTTCGGCGCCCGCCGGGCCGGGACCACGCGGACGCTGGCCGAAACCTGCCCCGGACTCAGGATCGGCGTGACGGTCCTGCCCCTGCAGGGCGGCTTTTCCTCGACCGCGGTGCGCGAGGCGCTGCGCGCCGGGGACATGGCCGCCGCCACCCGACTGCTCGGCCGCCCCTGGGAGGCCGAGCTGACGCCGGATGGCCGGCTGTCGCCGCGGCAGATACGGCCGCCTGCGGGCAGCTATCTGGTGCGCGGGCCGGGCTTCGGGCCGCATCTCGCGCGCCTGACCGCAGGGGGCCGGGTCATCGCGGCCGAACCACTGCCCGCCAGCCTGACCTTCCTTGACCGGCGCGCCTGAGCGCCCCTGACCCGAGTAAGAGACATGCAAGACCTGCTGCACCTGCCCGAGACGGGCTACCGCACCCTGCCATGGAAGAACGGCGCGGGCCGGACCGACGAGATCTGGCTCTGGCCTCCTGGCGCCGACCGCGACGCCTTCTCGATCCGTATCTCGCGCGCGCCGATCCCGCAGGACGGCGCCTTTTCCTCGTTCCAGGGCGCGGATCGCGTCATCACCGTGATCGAGGGGCTGGGGCTGGACCTCGATTTCGGACCCGAGGCCCGCAGGCTGGAGCCGCTAGACCCGTTCCGTTTCGACACCGCGCTGGCCCCGGTGGGCCGGCCCCTGGGCGGCGCGGTGCGGGTCTTCAACGTCATGGCCGACCGGCGCGACTGGCGGATCGTGGGCGCCGGGCTGGCCCGTGCCGGCGACAGCGTGACGGCCGGGCTGCTGGTGATCCTGGCGCTGGAGGCGCAGCGCATCCGCATCGGACAGGCGGATCGCGCGCTGGCCGCCCAGGACACGGCGGTCTGCCGGGCGGCGGGCCCGGTCCGGCTGGGCGGCAGGGCGCTGGCGGTCAGGCTGGAGCCCGCCGCCTGACCTTTTGGCCGCGGGCCGTCAGGCCCGCGCGAACTTCTCGCGGCATTTGCGGGCGAAGCGTTCCGCCGCGCTGCCCAGCCGGTGCCCGCGGCGCCAGGCCAGGACCAGGTGCGAGGGCGCGCAATCCCCGGCCAGCGGCCGCGCCACCAGCGGCAGGCCGTCATAGCTCATGCTCGCCGTGGGCTTGGTCACCAGAAGCGTATAGCCCAGCCCGTGCGCGACCATGCCCCGCACCATCTCGAACGAGACCGAGCGATGCGCAATCACCGGCTCGATCCCCTGCGCCTTCAGGATCCCGGTGAAGTAATCCCCCGAGGGCGGGGCATCCAGCAGCACCATCGGCTCGGCCGCAAGGTCGATGGGCAGGATCTCGGACTGCCGGGCCAGCGGGTGATCGGCGGCCAGCAGCACATAGGGCGTCAGCGTCGCCAACGCCTCGCATTCGAAACGGTCGTCGAGGCCGATGTCATAGATCAGCGCCAGCTCGGTCTCGCCCGAGACCAGGCTTTCGGTCAGCCGGCGCTGGTCGCCCTCCAGCAGCCCGATGTCGAGCCCGCCGAGCTGGCGGATCAGCGCCGGCATCAGGAAGGGGCCGAAGGTGTGGAAGCAGCCGACCTTCAGCGCGATGCCCTTGCCGTTCAGCACCCCCCGCATGCTGCGCGGCGCGTCGATGCGCCGCGACGAGCCATAGGAGCGGTTGGCATAGATCAGCGGCGAGCCGAGCCGCGCGCTATGCGTATCCTCGACCGCGCAAAGCAGCACGTAATGCGTGCCGACCCGTTCGGCCGAGACGACGCGGCATTCAAAGGCCACCAGCGCATCGGCGACACGGGGCGGGCCGCTGGGCAGGGCCACCCAGTCGGTGCATTCGAACTTGTCGCCCAGCTCGTCCTTGAAGCGGCCGGCGAAGGCTTCCGAGATATAGGACTGGTCCTCGCGCAGCACGTTCACGCACAGCACGCCGTTCTCGATGATCTTCGGCGCCGCCGGGCTGAGATGGTGGACGCAGACCAGCAGCGTCGGCGCCTCGCCATCGGCCGAGACCGAGGCCATGGCCGAAACGGTGACGCCCGCCCGCCCGGCGGGGCCGTCGGTGGTAACGACGTTCACCGTGCAGGCGGCATGGCTCATCCCGGTCACGAAACGGTCGCGGGCGGAGCTCTGGTCGATCTGGGTCTGGGCTGTCATCATGGCATTCCCCGGGGGCAGATTTGCGCTTGTGCTTCGGCGTCCAGAGTGGCGGCTTTCGCGCCCGTCCGAAAATCGTGTTTTCCTCGGCTCTGCCTCAGGAAGTCCGAAGAACCTCGGCCGCGGGTGCGTCCAGCGGCAACATGCCGGGGAAGGAACCGTCGCGGATCACCTCCTGGCAATGGGCGATGAAGGCCTCGACCACGCGCGAACGCCGGATCTCGGACAGGCAGGCGATGCCGAAGCTGATCGGGGTCGAGACATCCTCGAGCGGCAGATAGACCAGCGGCAGGCCGTTCTCGGCGATCTGGTTCACCGGCCGCGCCGTCATCAGCCCGTAGCCGATCCCCGCCGCCACATAGGAGCGCAGCGAGGCGGTGGAGGAGGTCTCCATGACGATGCGCGGCACGCCGCCGATCTGGCGGAACAGGCCCAGGAAATAGTCGCGCGTCAGCGGCAGGTCGATCAGGATGAAGGGATCGTCCAGCAGCTCGGCCAGCCGGATCGAGCCGCGCCCGGCGAAGCGGTGCTCGGCCCCGACCAGCGCATAGGACCGCAGCTGCGCCAGTTCGATGAAGGTCACGTCCGGCGGCATGTTGAGGTTGTAGGTCAGCGCCAGGTCGATCCGCGCCAGCCGCAGGCTTTCGATCAGCTCGGCCTCGCCGCCCTCGGTCATGGTCATCTGCACGTCCTGATAGCGGCGCGAGAACCCGGCCCAGAGCTCGGGCGCGATCAGCGGCGCGAAGGTGAAGAAGGTGCCGACCTTGATCGAGCCCGAGACGCGGTCGTTCAGGTCGCTGGCGACCTCGTAGAGCTCGGCCGCCGCGCGCAGCGATTCCTTGGCCGCCCGCAGCAGCCGCGTGCCGGCGGGGGTCAGCGACAGGCCCTGCGCATGGTGGCGGATGAAAAGCTGCACGTTCAGCTCGGTCTCGAGATGCGAGATCGCGGCCGAGATCGAGGGCTGCGAGATGTTGACCTGCTCGGCCGCCCTGGTGACCGACAGCGTCTCGCCCGCCGCGATGAAATAGCTGAGTTGCCTGAGTGTGAAGCGCATCGTTTCCAGTCCTGTCCTGCATGCCAAGTGGAAACATTTTATCGCAGTGCGCCAAAGCCCTATTTCACCATTTCCGGCGCCGCCATCTCGTCCAGCAGCGCGGCCAGCATCCGGTCGCAGCGCGCCAGTTGGTCGAGCGAGACGAATTCGTCGGGCTTGTGGCCCTGATCCATGAAACCCGGCCCGCAGATGGCCGTGGACATGCCCAGATCCTGCTGGAAAAGCCCGCCCTCGGTGCCGAAGGCCACCTTGATCGCCGGCTGCTGCGCCGCAGTCAGCCGGCGCAGCAGCCGGACGACGGGGGCGGTCTCGGGCGTCTCCAGCCCCGGATAGGCCGAGATTTCCGCGATCTCGATGCGCACGTCCGGGAAGCGGGCGCGATGCGGGGCGGCGATGGCCTCGGCATCGGCTGTGATGGCGGCCAGGATGGCGGCGGGATCGTCGGCGACGATGTTGCGGATCTCGAAGTCGATCTCGCAGTGGTTCGGCACGATATTCAGCGCCGTGCCGCCCTGCATGAGGCCGGCATGGATGGTGGAATAGGGGATGTCATAGACCGGGTCGCGGGCGCCCGCACGGGCCAGGTCCTGTTGCCGGGCCTGCAGGCTGGCGAGGAAGGCCGCGCCCAGATGCAGGGCGTTCAGCGCCTTCGGGGCCAGCGCCGAATGACCCTCGCGGCCGTGGCAGCAGGCGCGGCAGGCCAGCTTGCCCTTGTGGCCGGTGGCGATGCGCATGCCGGTCGGCTCGCCCACGATGCACAAAGCCGGGCGGTCGGGGCGCGCGGCCAGCGCCTCGATCATGCCGCGCACGCCCAGGCAGCCGATCTCCTCGTCATAGGACAGCGCCAGATGCAGCGGCGTCCGCAGGTCGCGCCGGGCGGCGTGAAGCGCGGCATGCAGGGTCGAGGCGACAAAGCCCTTCATGTCCGCCGTGCCGCGTCCATAGCAGCGCCCGTCGCGCTCGGTCAGGGCAAAAGGGTCCATGCTCCAGTCCTGGCCGGTCACCGGCACCACGTCGGTATGGCCCGACAGCACCACGCCGCCCGGCCCCTCGGGACCGATGCTCGCCCACAGATTGGCGCGGCTGCCATCCGCATGCGCGAAGCGTTCGACGCGCGCGCCCGCCGGCACCAGCAGCCCCTCGACATAGTCCAGCAGGTCGAGATTCGGGCGGCGGGACACGGTCTGGAAAGCGACCAGCCGGCTCAGGATATCGACGGTCGAGGGGATCGCGGTCATGGAAATCCTTGTCGCAAAGACCGGGGGCGGCATGCGCCACCCCCGAGTTGGGGGGAAATCATTCGTCACCGGGCACGCCATAGCTGGGCGCGGCGTCGGGATTCAGCGCGCGGGTCACATAGGCGTCCATCTCGAGCCGCCAGCGTTCCCAGAGCGCGGCGCAATCCTCGATGGGATCACCCTCGCTCCAGTCGATGCGCAGGTCGGCCACGGGCCAGCTGACCTTGTCCACGATCAGCATGCCCATGGAATGCACCGGCCCCTCCTCGCCGCCGGCGGCGACCGAGGCGCGCATGCCTGCCAGCAGCCGGTCGCCCAGGTGCCGGCCCCGGGCCGCCATGAAGGCATCGACCATCTTCCGGGGGATCCCGGCCGAGCGCAGCAGGTTGCCCGCCGCCGCCACGCCCTCGCCATAGGCGATGCCATGCGTGCCCAGCGTCCGGGCGCCGGACCGCCCGGCGGTGCCGCCCGCCGCATCGACCAGCGCAAGCTGGCGGTATTCGACATGCGGCGCCTCGGCCACCAGCCGCTCCAGCGCCTGCGCCGCCGAAAGGCCCTGCGCCATCAGGTCCAGCCCCTTGGGACCAAGGCTCGGGTCGGTGACGTTCTGGGTCGCGACCACCCCCACGCCCGCCCGCGCATGGGCGCAGCGCGCCGCCACGCAGGGCGAGGAGGAGGAGACGGCGATACCGAACATGCCGGTCTCGGGGCAGCGGGCGGAGATCGAGAAGGTCATGCCCGCCTCATGCGTCCGGGATGACAGCGGTGGCCTCGATCTCGACCACCCATTCGGGCCGGGCCAGCGCCGGGACCACGATGCCGGTCGAGCAGGGATGCACGCCCTGCAGGTGCTTGCCCATCTCCTGATAGACGGCCTCGCGATAGCGGATGTCGGTCACATAGACGACGATGCGGCAGATATGCTCCATCCGCGAGCCCGCTTCTTCCAGCAGCATCCGGATGTTTTCCATGGTCTTGCGGGTCTGCATCGCCGGGTCGCCGACATGCAGGCATTCGCGGGTCTCGAGGTCCTGCGAGACCTGGCCGCGCAGGAAGACCATGGTGCCGCGGGCGACCACGCCCTGGCTCAGGTCGTTGTTCAGCTTCTGCTCGGGATAGGTT
The DNA here is from genome assembly GCF_016446475.1 of Paracoccus binzhouensis. GTDB lineage: Bacteria > Pseudomonadota > Alphaproteobacteria > Rhodobacterales > Rhodobacteraceae > Paracoccus > Paracoccus binzhouensis. The sequence goes on from NZ_JAEHFP010000050.1 coordinate 10,778, forward strand.
TCCTTGGTATTGAAGGGGCGGATGCGGTGATGGATGGTCATGGTGTCTGCTCCGGTCAGTGTTTGGTGCCCCAGACCTGATCGGACAGGCCCGCGGATTTGTGGGTGAAGCGCAGCGCCTCGTTCCAGTCGAAGTTGCGATAGACCGCAGCCAGATGGGCGAAGGGCGGGGATTGCGCGAAAAGCTGGAAGGTCAGCCGGTGGCCGGCATAGTCCGAATTCAGCAGGTCGCGGGCATAGGCCAGCAGCTTGCGGCGATCCTCGCTGCCCCAGTTCTCGTTCAGGGTGTAGAACTTGTCGAGCCAGGGCGCGGTCTCGGGATCGTCGAAACAGGCGGCGTCGGGGGTGATGCAGATCTGGCCGCCACAAAGCTCGCGCGCCAGGTGCATCATGTGATGCAGCTGCGAACAGGCCAGTACGCGGCCGGTCATCAGCAGCGACTGGTTCGGCATCATCAGGCCGCCGGGGCTTTCCTCGGCCTCGGCGATGGCGGCGGTCAGGTGGGCGTTGATCCCTTCGCGATAGCAGGCCAGGGTCGCCAGCTTCTCCTGCACCGCCGGCTGGTGCTCCAGCCCGGTCTGACGCACGTTCCACAGCGCCGCGCCGATCAAGAGGTCGGCGAGCTTCAGGTTGCGCTGCACGAAGGCGAAGGCGGAATAGCGGTGCAGCGTGGCGCGGATGAAGGTCGCGGCCTTGGTGTGCTGGTAGAACAGCACGTTTTCCCACGGGATCAGCACGTCGTCATAGATCACCAGCGTCTCGACCTCGTCGAAGCGGTTCGACAGCGGATAGTCCCGGGCCGGCGCGCGGCCGGCAAAGCCGGTGCGGGCGATGAAGCGCAGGTTGGGCGAGGAGAAGTCGCAGACGAAGCCCACCGCGTAATCCGACATCGCCTCGTTGCCCCAGTTGGCGATGGTCGGCTTGGTGAAGGCCTGGTTGGCATAGGCGGCGGCGGTCTCGTATTTCGCGCCGCGCACCACGATGCCCGCATCGGTTTCCTTGACCACATGCAGCAGCATGTCCGGGTCCTGGTCCTGCGGCCGCTTGGAGCGGTCGCCCTTGGGATCGGTATTGGCCGAGACGTGGAAGGGGTCGGTCATGATGACGCGGTGGATATGGTCACGGATGTTTTCCGAGAAGCGCGGGTCCACCTCGTTCAGGATGTCCTGGCCGTCGAACAGCGACCACATCTCGCCCGCCGTCTCGTCGCCGACGCGGGTGACGATGCCGCCGACCTCCTCCAGCACCGCATTGGTGGCGGCGCGCTTGGCGCGCCAGTCCTCGCGGGTGAAGGGCAGCTTGAGGCCGACCGAGAAGCGTTCGCCGTTCTCCTCGTAGCTCATCAGGTCGCGCGTGGCCTCGGCATGGGCCATGTCGTAGATATGCGCGCGGATATCGACCAGCGGCTTGAACATCGGATGCCGGGTGATGTCCTGCACGCGCTCGCCATTGATCCAGACGCGGCGGCCGTCGCGGATGGAGTCGCGATACTGTTCTCCGGTTCTTAGCATGATTTCCTCGGGATTGGCCTTTCGGCGGATGGGTTCGGCCCGGGCGCGGTGGCCCTTGGCGGGGATCGGGCAGACCTCTCCCGTCCCCTGCAAGCGTTCGCAGGGGCGGGATCGACCGGCGGGGTGGGGTGGTCAGGTCAGCGGGCGTCAGGACTTGGCATAGGTGGTCCAGGCGCCGTCCCTGACGGTTTTCAGCTCGATGGCGACAGGGGTCCGGGTCTGACCGTTGGCGTCGAAGGTGATCTGGCCGGTGGCGCCGTCATGCTGGATGGCGCGGATCGCCTCGGCCAGCTTGGCCTTGTCCTCGGCCCCGACCTCGTTGATCGCCTGGATGATGATGTTCGCGGCATCGAAGGCGTATTTCGTATAGGGGCTCATCGGTTCGGCAAAGCCCTTGGCTTGGTAGTCAGCCTCCATTTTGGCCAGCTTCGGGGTCTGCGCAGCCACCGGATAGGAGACGATGGTGTTCGAGGCCGCGTCGCCCGCCACCGCGATGAATTCCGGGTCGTAGAAGCCCGAGATGCCCAGCATCGGCTTGTCCAGCCCGATTTCCTTCATCTGCCGGGCCAGGATGCCGGCCTCGGTGATGACGCCGCCGAAATAGACCGCGTCGACCTCTTTGCCCTTCAGCGAGGTCAGGATGGTGCGGAAATCGGTCGAGCCCACCGGCAGCAGGTCGGTCGAGACCACCTCGCCGCCCGCCGCCGGGACGAATTCGGCGATCGCCTCGGCATTCGCCTTGCCGTAATCCGAGGTGTCGGCGATGACGGCGATGCGCTTGGCGCCCAGCTCCTTGACCATCCATTCCGAAAGCGGCTGGTTCTCGGTCAGAAGCGTCGGGGTGACGCGCGTCACCTCGGGCAGGTTCTGTTCGGTGATCGCCGGCGAGATCGCGCCCCAGATCACCAGCGGCGTCTGGAAGCGGGCAAAGACCGGCATGGTCGCCAGCGCCACGGGCGAGTTCCAGTGCCCGGTCGCGGCCACCACCTCGGGGTCGTTCACCAGCTTCATCGCCGCGCCGACGCCGGTCTGCGGGTCCGAAGCGTCGTCCAGCACCACCGGCCCGATCTGATACTTGCCGGCCGGATCGGCATTTGCCTGCTCGATGGCCAGCAGGAAGCCGTTCTTCGCACCCAGGCCCTGCTGGGCGTTACCGCCCGACAGCGGGCCCATGAAGCCGATCTTGATCTTCGCCTTCTCGGCGAAGGCGGGGGCGGCGAAGACCGCCGTCGAAAGCACGAGGCCGGCCAGAACGGCGCGGCGGGTGAGGATGATGGGCATGTCTGTCTCTCCTGTCGGTGCAGAGGTCTTGTGGCTGCTTGTCTTGGCGGGTCCGCCCCTTTTCGCCGGTCCGCGCCGGGTGGCGCCTGTCGTCCCGCAGCCGAACATCGGACGATTTCCGCCCCGCTGAGAAGTCGCATTAACTGAAGCAGTGGCTCAGAAAAAACGAAGCGCCGCCGGGGTCCTTTTCATTTGCCTGAACCAGCCGGCCGCCGCCATTGTCCTTGGAAAAACCGAACCAATGAATCAATCCGGGAGGTCCGACGTGGAAAGTCTGATCCTCCAGCACCTGCTGAACTGGCTGGTGCTGGGAAGCATCTACACGCTTGTCGCCATAGGCTTCAGCCTGCTGTTCGGGCTGCTGAACGTCATCCATTTCTCGCATGGCGACGTCTCGATGATCGCGCCCTTCGCGGCGCTGGGAAGCCTGCAGGTCCTGTTCGGCCTGGCCGGAAGCAGCGTGGGCATCCTGCCGATCCTGGCGGCGCTGGCGATCGCCGTGCTGGTCACCGGGCTGGTCGGGATCGGCGCCGACCGGCTGGTCATCTCGCGCTTTCGCAACTCGCCGGCCATGATGGCGCTGGTGGCCACGGTGGCGCTTGGCACCGTGGTGCGCGAGCTGATCCGCGGCTTCTATCCCCAGGGCTCGAATCCCAAGTCCTTTCCGGCCATCGTGCAGGGCTTCGCGGAATTCGGCGGGCTGCGCCTGCCGGCCCTGCCGGTGCTGATCGTCGTCTCGACCGTCGCGATCGTGGTGCTGATGTATCTGCTGATGCAGAAAAGCCCGATCGGCATGCGCATCCGCGCCGTGGCCGAGGACGGCGCGACCGCCCGGCTGATGGGCATCACGCCGGCGCGCATCTTCGCCTTCACCTTCTTTCTGGCCTCGGCCGTGGGGGCGCTGGGGGCGCTGTTCTTCGCCAGCTATGCCGGCGTGGTGCGCTTCGACTTCGGCGTGCAGCTGGGCCTGATCGGCTTTTCCGCCGCGGTGATCGGCGGGCTGGGCTCGATGGGCGGCGCGATCCTGGGGGCGCTGGCCATCGCCGGGATCGAGACCATCGTGCAGGCGAACATGGCGGACGGCGCCTCCTACCGGCTGGTCTTCGCCTTCGCCCTCGTCATCCTGATGCTCTGCATCCGGCCTTCGGGCCTGCTGGGCAAACCCGTCTTCGAAAAGGTCTGAGCCGATGTCCACCACGACCCTGACCCATGTCCAGAGCCGCGCCGCGCTGCCCGCCGGCCTGACCGTCGCCGCGACCGAGATCGGCGGTGCCGCCCTGCTGGGCGCCTTCCTGCTGGCCGAGGCGACGCCCATGGTGCTGGCACTGCTCGCCCTGATGGGCGGGCTGTTCGCGGCGCTGCAACTGCGGCCCCTGATCGAGGAGGAGATCCTGCGCGCCTTCCACGAGGCGCGCGGGCTGGCAACCGTGCTCGCCGTCACCATCGTGCTGATCTATCCGTTCTTCCTGGGGGGCAACACCTATGCGCTGCATCTGCTGATCGTCTCGCTGCTCTATTCGGTGCTGGCGCTGGCGCTGAACTTCCAGCTCGGCTCGGCCAATATCCCGAATTTCGCCACCGGCGCGACCTATGGCATCGGCGCCTATACCTCGGCGCTGCTGGCGATCCATCTGGGCTGGAGCTTCTGGGCGACGCTGCCGGCCGCCGCCATCGTCGCGACGGTCTTCGGCTTCCTGCTGGGCATCCCCTCGATGCGCACCCGCGACAGCTACCTGGCGCTGGTGACCATCGCCTTCGGCATCGTCATCCACCAGATGCTGAACAACCTCAGCTGGACCGGCGGCCCGAACGGCCTGGTCGGCATTCCGGCGCCCAGCCTGCTGGGCCATTCCTTCATGCAGCCCATCGAGCTGTTCGGCTTCCGGCTGCCGTCGCAGGCAAATTTCTACTATCTCTCGGCGGCGCTGCTGGGGCTGGCGATCCTGTCGGCCAAGCGGCTGCACGAAAGCCGCGTCGGCCTGGCCTGGAACGCGATCCGCGCCGACGAGCTGGCAGCGAAATGCCAGGGCATCAACGTGGTCTGGTACAAGATTCTGGCCTTCGGCGTGGACGCCTTCCTGGCCGCCTTCGCCGGCACGATCTATGCCTTCTACATCTCGTACATCTCGCCCGACAATTTCACCTTCCTGGTCTCGGTCACGATCATGACCATGGTGATCGTCGGCGGCATGGACAACACGCTGGGCGTGATCCTGGGCGCCTTCCTGCTGACCATGCTGCCGGAAAAGCTGCGGGTCTTCTCGGACTACCGGCTGCTTTTCGTCTCGGTCGTGGTGATCCTGTTCCTGATCCTGCGCCCCAAGGGCCTGTTCCCGCAACGCCAGCGCCATTACGGAGGCCAATGATGACCGCACCGCTGCTGCAACTGAGCGGGCTCGGCATCCGCTTCGGCGGCATCGTCGCCCTCGACGGCGTCGACCTGACCGTCGCCCCCTCGACCATCACCTGCATCATCGGCCCGAACGGGGCCGGCAAGTCCACGCTGTTCAACCTGATCACCGGCATCTACCGGCCGACCTCGGGCACGGTGGCCTTGCAGGGCGAGGACATCACCGGCCTGCCCGCGCATCGGATCGCGACGCGCGGCATCGCCCGGACCTTCCAGTCCTCGCGCCTGTTCGAGGACCTGTCGATCCTCGACAACGTCATCATCGGCATGCACGGGCGCACGCGGACCGGCGTGCTGACCGCACTGCTGCGTCCCAAGGCATCGCGCCGCGAGCTCGGCGCCTGTGCGAAGCAGGCCGAGACCATCCTGCGCGGCATCTCGGACGAGCTTCACGCCCGGCGCTACGAACCGGCGGGGATCCTGCCGCAGGCCGACCGGCGCCGGCTGGAGATCGCCCGCGCGCTGGCCTCGCGCCCGCGTCTGATCCTGCTCGACGAGCCGTCCTCGGGCATGGACGACCGCGACACCGCCGCGCTGATGGCCGATATCCGGCGGGTGATGGCGGACAATCCCGGCCTGTCCTTCCTGATCATCGAACATGACATGCGCCTGGTCGCGGAACTGCCCGACAGCGTGGTGGTCATCGACTACGGCAGGAAGATCGCCGAAGGCGCCTTTGCCGAGGTGCGGCGATTGCCGCGCGTGCAGCAGGCCTATCTGGGACAGAAGGCAGTCGAACATGCTTGAACTGAAGAATGTCAGCACCTCCTACGGGCCGGTCGCCATGCTGCGCGAGATCTCGATGAGCATCGGCCAGGGCGAGCTGGTCTGCCTGCTCGGCCCGAACGGCGCGGGGAAATCCACCACCTTCAAGGCGCTGTCCGGGCTGCTGCCGCTGGACGGCGGCGAGATCCGGCTGATGGGCGAGGATGTCTCGCGCCTCGGCACCGAACGGCTTGCCGCGCTTGGCGTCGGCTTCGTCCCCGAGGGCCGGCGGCTTTTCCCCTCGCTCAGCGTGCGCCAGAACCTCCGGCTCGGCTATGACGCCTCGGGCTGCCGCGAGCCCTTCGAGGCGCGGCTGGAGGTGATCTGCGCCCTGTTCCCCCGCGTCAGGGAGCGGCTGAACCAGCAGGCCAACACCATGTCGGGGGGCGAGCAGGCGATGGTCGCCCTGGCCCGTGCGCTGATCGGCGACCCGCAGATGCTGATCATGGACGAGCCCTCGCTGGGCCTCTCGCCCAAGCTGATCGACGAATATTTCGACACGGTCTCGCGCATCCATGCCGAAGGCAAGACCGTCCTGCTGATCGAGCAGAACGCTGAAACCGCCCTGTCGATCTCGGATCGCGGCTATCTGATCGTGCGCGGCCAGATCGCCGTCACCGGCACGCGCGACGCGATGCTGCAGGACGATACCATCCGGCACATGTATCTGTAGCGCAGACCGCCGCGCCGGCTTCCGCCCGGCGCGGCGGCCGTTCCTTGCGCAGGGCTGCGAATTATATTGACCGACCGGGCGGTCAATATATAACTGACGCGGCGTCACGGGCAGCATCCCGGCGCGGTTCTGGGAGGAGCATGGAATGAACCTGAAGCGGAAACACCTGGCATGGCTGCTGCTTTCGGCCGCGGTCGGACTTGGATCGGCGGCCTCGGCGAATGCCGGATCAAGCGTCGAGATCATCCGCGACGACTGGGGCGTGCCGCATGTCTATGCCGATGACGTCTACGGGCTTTATGCGGGCTTCGGCTACGCGGTCGCCCAGGATCGCCTGTTCCAGATGGAGATGGCCAAGCGCTCGGTGCTGGGAACCGTCTCCGAGGTGCTGGGGGCCGAACGGCTGCCCTTCGACATCGCCACCCGCGCCGATTTCGACCATGCCGACATCCGTGCCCAGATCGAGGCGCTTCCCGCAGAGCAGCGCGACATCCTGCGCGGCTACGCGGCGGGCTACAACAAGCGCGTGGCCGAGGTGCTGGCCGACCGCGAGCACCTGCTGCCCAGGCAGTTCACCGATTTCGGCATGGAGCCGAGCAGCTGGACCGAGTTCGACGTGGCGATGATCTATGTCGGCACCATGGCCGGCCGCTTCTCGCATTACTCGACCGAACTCGACAATGCCAAGGTGCTGGCCCGGCTGGAACAGGCCCACGGCCCGGAAAAGGCAGCCGAGCTTTTCGACCAGATGTATTGGCTCGAGGATCCGCTGGCCCCGACCACCGTGCCCGAGGGCGGGCAATACCGGATCAAGGCGGATGCGGCCGCGCCCGAGGCGGGGCGTTTCCGCGGCCTGCTCGACATGGCGGTGCCAGGCGGCGACAACGACCGGCCGCGCGCCTCGAACATCTGGCTGGTCGGGCCGGAAAAGACCAGCGACGGCAGCACGATCCTGCTGAACGGGCCGCAATTCGGCAATTTCAACCCGTCCTATGTCTATTCCATCGGGCTGCACGGCGCCGGATTCGACCTGACCGGCAGCACGCCCTTTGCCGTTCCCAACATCCTGTTCGGCACCAACGGCCGGATCGCCTGGGGCGCGACCGCCGGCCCGCTGGACGTCAACGATTACGTCGAGCTTGAACTCGACCCCGAGAACCCGACCCGCTACCTCAAGAACGGCGAGCCGGTCGAGATGACGGCCCGGCAGGAGGTCTTCAAGGTCAAGGGCCAGCCCGACGTGACCACGACGGTCTATAGCAGCGAATACGGCGTGGTCAGCCGCTTCGATCCGGCGAACCGCCGGGCCTATGCCTTTCATCGCAGCTGGAAGGGCAAGGAGATCCAGACCCTGATGGCCTGGGTCGATTCGACCAGGGCGCAGAACTATCAGAACTGGCTGCGGCAGGCCGAGAAGGTCGCCACCACCATCAACTGGTATTACGCCGACCGGGACGGGAACATCGGCTATGTCTCGCCCGGCCTGCTGCCCCTCCGCGCCGAGACGCAGGACCAGCGCGTGCCCGCCAGGGGCGACGGCAGCCAGGACTGGCAGGGCACCCGGCCCTTCTCGGACCTGCCCAAGACCTACAATCCCGCACAGGGCTGGATCGCGAACTGGAACAACCGCTCGACGCACGGGCCGGTCGGCAATTTCGAGGCCAACCCCTGGGGCGCCGCCGACCGGGTGGACGAGATCATGTCGCGGCTGCAGGCCAGGGACAGGCTGACGCCCGAGGAGATCTGGAACCTGAACCGCGAGATCAGCTTCCTCGACATTAATGCCCGCGCCCTGCTGCCCTTCCTGCTGGAAGCGGCAAAGGACGTGCCGGCGCAGGACCCGCGCGGCGCGATGCTGGCGGCGCTGCGGGACTGGGACGGGCAGATGCTGCGGGGCGAGGACGGCCGCGCCACCTCGCCGGCCGTGCAGATCTTCCGCGCCTGGGTCGACACGATGGTGCAGGACGTGCTGATGGACGACGCGCCGGGCATCGACCCGACGGTGCTTTACAACCGCGTCTCGCGCCCGGTCCAGGTGCTGCGCAATGCGCTGCTGGGCGACAAGGCGGGCGTGCCGCAGACGCATGATTTCTTCAACGGCGCCGACAAGGCCGAGGTCATGCTGGCCGCGCTGAGCAAGACCGGCGAAAAGCTGGCTGCGGATTACGGCAGCGACGAGGTCGCGGACTGGCGGATGCCGCTGCCGCAGCACGCTTTCCTGACCGACAACTACCTGGGCATCCCGCAGGCGGGCGAGGACGAGGCGCTGTCCATCGGCACGGCGATGAACCGCGGAACGCAAAGCGACCTCATCACCTTCAGGGATGGCAAGGTCAGCGTCTGCATCGTCGCCCCGCCGGGCCAGAGCGGCTTCATCAGCCCCTCGGGCGAAAAATCCCCGCATTACGACGACCAGCTGAAGCTCTACGAGAATTTCGAATGCCGGCCGCAGGCGCTGCTGCGCGAGGATGTCGAAAAGGCCGGCAAGGAGCGGATCACCCTGACGGTCGAATGACCCGCGGGGACCGTGCCGCCCGCATCCGGGCCGTCCCGTCCTGCCCCGTCAGCGCCGGATGGTGCGCGCCAGCACCATGACCGGCAGGATGCCGATGACCACGATGATCAGCGCGGCGATGGCGGCGTCCTCATAGGTGCCGCGCGCCGCCTCGCCGTAAAGATGCGTCGAGAGCGTCTCGAAATTCAGCGGCCGCAGCAGCAGCGTGGCGGGCAGTTCCTTGACGCAATCGACGAAGATCAGCAGTCCCGAGGCCGCCAGCGCCGGGCGCGAGATCGGCACATGCACCTGCCGGAACACCTGCCCGGGGCTGCAGCCCAGCGTCCGCGCCACATGGTCGAGCGAGCGCGGCACCCGGCTCAGGCCCGCCTCGATGCCGCCGGTGGCGATGGCGAGGAAGCGCGCCACATAGGCATAGACCAGCGCCGCGCCGGAACCCAGCAGCAGAAGCCCCGGCCCGGCGCCCAGCAGCGCCTGCGAGACGGCGGCGATCTGCCGGTCGGCCAGCGCGATCACCGGCAGCAGCCCGATGGCCAGGATGGTGCCGGGCACCGCATAGCCCAGCGTCGATAGCCGCGCCATCGTCTGGGTCAGCCGCCCCGGCCGCATCCGCGCCGCGCCTGTCACCACCAGCCCCAGAGCCAGCGCCACCAGCGTCGCCAGCGCGGCGAAGAAGGCGGTGTTGCCGGCCTCTTCCAGGATGCGCGGCGACAGTCCGGCGAAGCGATAGCGCGCCCAGGCCGCGCCAACCAGATACCAGGCCGGCGCCGCGAAGCCGAAGGCGACCGGCAGCGCGCAGACCAGCGTCGCCCCCCAGGCCCGCCAGCCGCACAGGCGCGTACGCCGCAGGGGCTGGCTGCGTTGCGCGCCCGCCGCGTAGCGCTGGCGCCTGCGGCCGCGGCGCTCCAGCATGACCAGCGCCATGGTGATGGCCAGCATCGCCAGCGCGATCTGCGCCGCCCCCGGCAGGTCCGAGCGGTTGATCCAGGTGGAATAGACCGAGACGGTCAGCGTGCGCACGCCCAGGAACTCGGCCGCGCCGATGTCGTTCATCGCCTCCATCAGCGCCAGCGCCGTGCCGATGGCGACGGCGGGCCGGGCCAGCGGAATCGCCACGCGCAGGAAGGTGGCGACCGGCCCCGCCCCCAGCGTGCGGCCCGCATCCAGCAGGTTGCCGGCCTGCATGGCGAAAAGCGCCCGCACCGGCAGGTAGACATAGGGGTAAAGCACCAGCCCCAGCAGCAGGATGCAGCCCGGCATCGAGCGGATGTCGGGCAGGCGGAACTCGCGCGGGCTGGCATAGCCCAGCCAGCCGCGGATCGCGCCCTGCACCGGCCCGACCGGGTGCAGAAGGTCAAGATAGGCATAGGCGACGATATAGGTCGGCACCGCCAGCGGCAGCAGCAGCGCCCAGCCGAAGATGCGCCGCCCGGGAAAGTCGCAGGCCGCGACCAGCCAGGCCGTCACCGTGCCCAGCGTCGCGACGATGACGCCGACGCCCAGAAGCAGGGTCACCGTCTGCCGCGCCGCGACCGGCAACACGTTGCTGACCAGATGCGCCCAGAGCCCCGGGCTGCCCTGAAGCGCGAACAGCCCCAGCGCCAGCACCGGCAGCAGAACCAGCGCGGCGACAGCCAGGGCTGCCGCCTGCCAGCCCAGCCCCGCGCGGTCGCGGGGGGCCTGTGCCAGATCCGGGGTCATGCCTGCTCGGGCGACGGGATCAGTTGTCGAAGCCCACCGCCTCGGCCAGTTCGCTCGCCGCCTTGCGCTGGCGGGCGATCTCGGTCAGGTCGGTGCCGTCGGCCTTGAGATCGGCGATGTCCTCGATCACCGGGCTGACCGCGACGCCGGGCTTGACCGGATATTCGAAATTCGCCTCGGCATAGAGCTTCTGCGCCTCGTCCGAGACCAGGTATTCCAGCAGCTGCACCGCCTGGTCCCTGTTTGGCGCGTGCTTCGCCACCGCCGCGCCCGATACGTTCACCTGCGTGCCGCCGCCCTCGAAGGTGGGCAGGACGACCTTGATCGCCTTGACCCATTCCTCCTGCTCGGGGCCGCCGGCGCCGCTGCGCATCAGGCCGACGTAATAGGAATTGGCGATGCCGATCTCGCAGATGCCGCCCATGATGTCGCGTGCCACGTCGCGGTCGCCGCCGCCGGCCTGGCGCGCCAGGTTGGCCTTGACGCCTTCCAGCCAGGCCTTGGCGGCCTCCTCGCCGTGATGCACGATATAGGAAGCGGTCAGCGCCACGTTATAGGGATGCTGGCCCGAGCGGATGCAGACCTTGCCCTTCCATTCCGGCTTGGCAAGATCCTCATAGGTGAAGCTCGACAGGTCCAGGTCCTTGTCGGCGTAAAGCACCCGCGCCCGCTGCGACAGAGCGAACCAGTTGCCGTCCTTGTCACGCAGGTTCGCGGGGATGGCGGCGGCCAGCACCTCGGATTCGACCGGCTGGGTCAGGCCGCGATCGACCAAGTCGACCAGGTTGCCGATGTCCACGGTCATCAGCACATCGGCGGGCGAGGCCTCGCCCTCCTGCTCGACCCGCTCGGGCAGGCCATCCTTGAGGAAGATGGTGTTCACCTTCACCCCGGTCGATTCGGTGAACGAGGCCAGCAGCGGCTCGATCAGGCCCGGCTCGCGCGTGGTGTAAAGGTTCAGTTCCTGGGCGCCGGCGGCAACCGCCTGCGCCGCCAGCACGGCACCGATCAGTCCAGATAGTCCGAGACGCATTCCCCTGTCCTCCTTGCGATTTCTCGACATGTTTACTAAACTAATTAGCAATGTAAACAATTCTCATGCGGTTGCGGTCACGAAGGGATGCCGATGAACCAGTTCGCCAGCCCTCCCGACTGGGCCAGCCAGCCGGATGCGCGCACGAATGCGCCGGACGCCGCGACCCCGCCCATGCTGGAGGTCGAGGCGCTGTGCCGCCGCTTCGGCGCCGTGGCGGCGGTCGAGGATGTCGGCTTCCGCGTGGCGCGGGGCGCGGTGACCTGCCTGCTCGGCCCCTCGGGCTGCGGCAAGTCCACCACCCTGCGCATGATCGCCGGCATCGAACGGCCCGATTCCGGCACCGTCCGCATCGACGGCCGGCCCATGTCCGGCGCCGGCAGCTTCCTGCCGCCGGAACGGCGCCCGGTCGGCATGGTCTTCCAGGATTTCGCGCTGTTCCCGCATCTGGACGTGGCGGCCAATGTCGGCTTCGGGCTGCGGGGCCCGGCGCGGCAAACCTGCGACCGCATCGGCGAACTGCTGGAACGGGTGGGCCTGTCCGGCCATGCGGCGAAATACCCGCATGAGCTGTCGGGGGGCGAGCAGCAGCGCGTGGCGCTGATCCGGGCCCTGGCGCCGCGCCCCTGCCTGATGCTGATGGACGAGCCGTTTTCCAGCCTTGACCACCGGCTGCGCGACGGCGTGCGCGACGCGGCGCTGGACCTGCTGCGCGAGACCGAAACCACGGTGCTGATGGTCACCCACGACCCCGAGGAGGCGATGCTGATGGGCCATCGCATCGCCGTCATGCGCCAGGGCCGGCTGATCCAGGAGGGACGGCCGGACCAGCTTTACGACCGCCCGGCGGATCGCGGCGTCGCGGCCTTCTTCTCGGACCTGAACACGGTCGAGGGGCGGGTCAGCGGCGGCCGGGTGCAGACGGTTCTGGGCGCCTTTCCCGCCCCCGGCCTGGCCGAGGGCAGCCGGGCCGAGGTGGCCATCCGCCCGCAGCACCTGCTTCCGGCCGAGACCGGCGGCACCCCGGCGCGGGTCGAGCGCGCCCGCTACCTGGGCCGCGACAGCCTGATCGAGACCCGGCTGGAGCCCGGTGGCACGGCGATGAAATCCCGCATCCCCGGCCTGGTGCTGCCGGCGCCGGGCAGCCTGCTGCGCCTTGCCGCACGGCCGGACAGCGCCATGGTGTTCCCCCACCCCGGCGGCTGACGCCCGGCCGGGCACCGGCGCCCGGGAACGGCTTCAGGGCAGCGCATAGGCCAGGATGTAATCACCCGGCCGGGTGCCGACCGAGCCATGGCCGCCGGCGACGATGACCACATATTGCTTGCCATCGACGGCATAGGTCATCGGCGTCGATTGGCCGCCGGCGGGCAGCCGCGCCTCCCACAGCTGCGCGCCGGTGGTAAGGTCATAGGCGCGGAAATAATCGTCCACCGCCGCCGCCAGGAAGGCCAGGCCCGAGCGGGTCACGATCGGCCCGCCGATCCCCGGCACGCCCAGCCGGATCTTCAGCGGCAGCGGCGTCATGTCGCGCACCGTGCCGTTCCTGTGCTTCCAGACCACATGCTCGCCGCGCAGGTCGGCCCCGGCGACATAGCCCCAGGGCGGCGCCGTGCAGGGCACGCCGAGCGCCGACAGGAACGGCCCCATGAACACGCCATAGGGCGCGCCGTCATTGCGGTTCAGCCCCTGCTCGCTGGCCTTCTCGTCCTCGCCCCTGGGCGGGATCGCCTCGGCCGGCACCAGCCGCGAGGTGAAGGGCAGATAGGTCGGCATGCCGAACAGCACCTGCCGTTCCGGGTCCACCGCCACCGAGCCCCAGTTGAACACCCCGAAATTCCCCGGATAGACGATGGTGCCGCGGGTCGAGGGCGGGGTGTATTGCCCCCGATAGTCCAGCGAGCGGAAGCGGATCCGGCAGGACAGCTGGTCGAACATGGTGGCGCCCCACATGTCCGCCTCGGCCAGCCGGCCCGGCCGGAAGGTCAGCTTGCTGATGGGCTGGGTGGGCGCGGTCCAATCCCCGGCGATGGCGCCGCCGGGCGCCGGCAGCTCCTCGCGCGGCGAGAGTGGCGCGCCGGTGCGGCGGTCCAGCACCCAGACGTCGCCCTGCTTGGTCGGGCCGACCAGCGCCGGGATCACCTTGCCGTCCCGTGTCAGGTCGACCAGAACCGGCTGCGCCGGCACGTCCATGTCCCAAAGGTCGTGATGCACGGTCTGCCGCACCCAGCGCTTCTGCCCGGTGCGGATGTCCAGCGCCACGATCGAGGAGGAGTGTTCCTCGACCGCCTGCGTCCGGTCCATGCCCAGCTGGTCGGGCACCCGGTTGCCCATGGGGATATAGACGAGGCCCAGCCGCTCGTCGTAGCTGAAGACCGACCAGCTGTTGGGCGAGTTGGTCGTGTAGCGCTCGCCCCCGGCGATGTCGATGGGCGCGGTCTGGTCCGGGTTGCCGCTGTCCCAGTTCCAGATCAGCGCCCCGGAATCGATGTCGAAGGCCCGGATGACGCCCGATTGCTCGCGGGTCGAGAAATTGTCGTTCACCGCACCGCCGATGATCAGCTTGCCGTCCACCGCAACCGGCGGAGAGGTGGAATAGTAATAGCCCGCCGGGTTGTATTCCATGCCCTGCTCCAGGTGCAGCACGCCGTTGTCGGCGAAGAAGCTGCAGACGGCGCCGGTATCGGCGTTCAGCGCGATCAGCCGCGCATCCGCGGTCGGCAGGTAGATCCGGCGGGGGCATTCGGCCAGCGCCCGGCCGTGCAGCGCCGCCTGTTCGGGCGTGGCGCCGGCCGGGGGCGTGGCCGGGGTCTCCCACCAGGTCACGCCGCGGCAGGTCTGGTGCTGGCGGTCCGGGTTCATGCCGGAATTGGCGTCATAGCGCCAGTTCTCCTTGCCGGTAGCGGCATCCAGCGAAATGGCGATATTGTGCGGGGTGCAGACGTAAAGGCTGTTGCCGACCTTGATCGGCGTCACCTGATAGGTGGTCTCGCCCACGTCGTCGGGGCGCTTGACGTCGCCGGTCCGGAACTGCCAGGCCAGTCGAAGATCGCCGACATTGGCGGGGGTGATCTGGGTCAGCGGCGACCAGCGCTGGCCAAAGCCGGTGCGGCCGTATTGGTGCCATTCGCCCTCGCCGGCCTCGTTGCCGGTGTTGACGCCGTTGCGCAGCGGGAAGGCCACGTCGCGGGTCAGCGCCCCCCGCACGGCCGAGGGGTCCTGGACCATGGAATAGCCGGCCACCGCGACCGAGGCGAGCACGACGCCGCCCAGCACCAGGCCCGGCGCCAAGCCCTGTGCGGTCGGCACGGCCAGCCTGCGCCGCACCAGGGGCAGCAGCAACAGCAGCCCCAGCAGCACCGGGACGCCGCCGCGCGGGCCAAGCTGCCACCAGTCGAAGCCGACCTCCCAGATCGCCCAGACCAGCGTGCCGGCCAGGACAAGGGCATGGACCAGCAGCGCCTCGGGCCGCCGGCGCAGCAGCAGCACGCCGGTGGCAAGGAAGCCGAGCCCCGCCACAAGGTAATAGGGGCTGCCGTCCAGCGCGACCAGCCAGCCCCCGCCAAGCGCGAGGCCAAGCCCCGCCACAAGAAAGACCACGGCCAAGGACATGATGAGCATATGAATAGAATTCCTTCCTTCTGGCGCCCCGGGATCGGCCATCGCCGGGCGCGATCCGGCGGGGGCGGCACTGTCGGCCGGTTCCGGCTGGCACAACCTGAGGACGATCAGATTCGGCGGGCGCACAGCCCGACGGTAGTCCGGTTGGGAAGGGATGTCACCCGCGGTTTCACCATGCGCGGATTCATGCGGCCCCGGGGGGGGGGCGCAGTTGCCGGGGCGGGACGGCCCGGTTCGGCGGGTCACCGCCGGATCGGCCCGGCGCAGGTTCAGTCGGCGAGGCTCGCCCCCGGCGCCCCGGCCAGGAAGCCGTCGGCCAGCGAGGCCTGCGGCATCAGCCGGCGCAGCCCGGCCAGCGCCTGGGCGCGCGGTGTGCCGCCCTGGGCGATGCGGTCGTAGAACCGCACCAGGCCGGCGAAATCGCCGATCTGCGGCGACAACCGCAAGGACGATACGCCGGCCTCGCGTAGCGCGTCGATCTGCCCGGCCGCGGTGGTATGGGAATGGCCCAGCGTCTGCACGCCGTTCACCGTCAGGAAGGGCACGCCCTCCAGCGTCTCGACATCGCGGCCGTCCGGATCCTCGCCGCAGACGAACTGGCAGCTGTCCTTGGCGCGGTCATGCAGGCGCGCGTGATAGCAGCGCCCCGAGATCGCCAGCGGCGCGCGGCCATGCCCCCAGACCTCGACGGCAAGGCCCGCCGCGGCTCCTGCCGCCGCCAGCGTCGCCACCGAGGCCAGCGGCAGTTCCGGCGGCAGGCAGATGCGGGTCGCGCCCTTCCTCGCCAGCCATTCCAGCGTGCCCTCGTTATAGACATTGACCAGCGGGCCGACCTGGAAGGGCATCCCTTCGGGCAGGTGTTTCAGCGCCCCCAGATCGGCGATCTCGACCGGCAGGCCGGTGGCGAACAGCTCCTCGGTCTGCCGGCGCTCGCGCCGCAGCGTGATCAGCGTCAGGGTGGACAGCGCCACTTCCTTTCCGGCGGCCTGCAGGCATTCGACGGCGCCGGGAATCTCCTGCTGCCAGAACGGCAGGCGCTTCGAGCAGACCCATTCGCCGATCACCACCCGCCGCGCCGGACTTGCGGCCAGGGTCCGGTAAAAGGCGCGCACGGTTTCGGCGCTCCAGAAGAAGGCGATCGGTCCGATGGTCAGATCCATGGCTACCTCCAGGTTTTCGCATAGGCGCCGGTGGTGGCGGCCTGGCCCTCGGTCAGCTTCGCCAGCAGGCCGGAGGGCAGTGGCGCGCCGGCCTCGACGGCCTCGACCGCTGCGCGAAAGGCGCGCACCACCTGCGCCACATAGGCGCGCGAGCGCTGGCGGCCCTCGATCTTCAGCGCCGTCACCCCGGCCCGGCGCAGGCGGGGGATCAGCTCGGTCGCGTCCAGGCTCACCGGGTCCTCGAACAGATGGCCGGTCTGGGCGGCGCCGGTGGCGGTGGCGGGCGCAGTGAAGCAGCCCTTGCACAGCGTCGGATAGGGTGCCGGCGCGCCTTTGGGCCTGCGATGGATCAGGAAGCCGCCCAGCCGAGCCTCGTTCTGGCCGCCCACCTCGCCATAGACCACGTGGCTGGCCGGAGAGCAGACGCCGTTCATGTTCGGCGACAGCCCCGTCGCGTATGAGGACAGCGAGCAACGCCCCTCGGCCATGACGCAGAGCCCGCCGAAGACGAAGACCTCGGTCTCGACGTCGATCTCGCGGTTGATGGCGGTGATCTCCTCGACCGTCAGCACCCGCGGCAGGACGACACGGCGGATCCCGAAGGTTTCGGCATAGAAGTTGATCGCGTCCGGGTTGGCCGCCGCCTGCACCGACAGGTGCAGCCGCAGGTCGGGATGCGCCTCGGCGGCATGGGCGATCAGCCCCAGGTCGGCCAGGATCACCGCATGGGCGCCGGCCGCCCTGGCCTCGGCCACCGCGCGATGCCAGATCGCCTGGTCGCCGGCGCGCGGAAAGGTGTTGATCGCCACCAGCACCCTGGCGCCGCGCGCCGCGGCATAGGCCACGCCTTCGGCCAGTTCCTGGGCCGAGAAGTTCAGCCCCGGAAAATTGCGAGCGTTGGTTTCATTGGCAAAGCCGCAATAGACCGTATGCGCCCCCGCATCCACGGCCGCGCGCAGGGCGGCGGGGGTGCCCGCGGGGCAGACCAGTTCCATCATGGGCTCGTCTCCTGTCTGGAAAGCACATAGCCGCTGCGCCGTGCCAGCAGGTCGGCGCCCCGGCGCAGCCAGCGGTCGAAGGGGCGGCCCGCAATCGCGGCGAGTTCCGCGGCCAGGTCCAGCTCGGCATCGTCCAGCGCATTGCGCAGCGCCAGCACGGCGGATGTGTCGCCGCCGATCTGCAACTCGCCGGAAAAGAACAGCGCATCGCCGTCCTCGGCCCCGTGCAGCATGGCGAGAAAGGCGGCAAGCCGGCCGCGGATCGCCGCGTCATGCGCAGGCTCGCGGCGGCGGGGATGGGCGGCAATGCGCCGGGCCCGCGGCTCGATCAGCAGCAGGACCGGGCCATCCGTGACGTCGATCAGGAAGCGCGCGGCCTCATGCGGGCCGAGCCGGGACAGGATCGCCGGCTGGCGGCGGGCGATGCGCCGCAGCAGCGCCGTCAGGGCGATGCCCATCAGGCGCGGGGCGAGTGGCGGGACCGGCAGGCGGCGCAGCGCGGCCGGAAGGGGGCGGGGCGAGGTCATGCTTCCGACCTAGCCCGCAAATTCCGCGGCCGAATTGATATCGGTCAAGCGGCGCGCGCATTTCCGGCCCTAGGTTCCGCCGCAACGAGCCGAGACCGGAGTCCCCGATGCGCAGCCTGCCGCCCTTTCCCGACCTGCGGGCGTTTCTTGCCTTTGCCGAGGCGCGGGGCGATCTGGCGCGAATCGCCGATCCCGTCTCGCTGCGCCACGAGATGACGGCGGTGCAGCTGGCCGCCCTGCGCCGCGGCGGTCCGGTGCTGCGCTTCGACGCGCATGACGGACCGCCGATGCCGGTGGTGACTAATCTTTTCGCCACGCGCGAGCGGGTCGCGGCCGGCCTGGGGCTGGCGCTGGACGAGATCCCGGCCTTCGGCGGCTTCCTGGCCGGCCTGCGCAGCCCGGCCCCGCCCGAGGGGATGCGCGACGCGCTGTCGCGCTGGCCGGCGCTGCGCGCGGCGCTG
>NZ_JAEHFP010000051.1 GCF_016446475.1 Paracoccus binzhouensis
CCGCACGCCGGCCGATGCTGTGGCTGGGCGGCGGCGCGCGCGGCGCCGACGCGGCCGCGACCGAGCTGGTGCGCCGCGGCTTCGGCGTCGTGACCTCGACCAATGGCCGCGCGGTGGTGGCCGAGGACGAGCCGGCCTCGCTGGGCGCCTTCAACATGACGCCCGAGGCGGTCGAGCTTTACCGCAGCTGCGACCTGATGATCGTGGTCGGCTCGCGCCTGCGCGGCAACGAGACGCAGAACAACCGCATGCCGCTGCCCCGGCCGCTGGTGCAGATCGACGCCGATGCCGCGCAGGGCGGACGCAACTATCCCGTCGACCAGTTCATCCACGGCGATGCCGCCGACGTGCTGGACCGGCTGGTCGCGGCGCTGCCCGAAAGGCTGGATACCGACGCGGAGCTGAAATTCGACATCGCCCGGGTCCGGGCCCAGGCCGAGGGCCGGATGCGCGACGTGCTGGGCCCCTATCGGGTGATCGCGGACGTGCTGAACGACCGGATCGCCGCCGGCCGCCACCCCTGGGTGCGGGACGTGACCATCTCGAACTCGACCTTCGGCAACCGCTATGTGCGCATCGCCGAGCCGCGGCTGGGCGTGCACGCGCTTGGCGGCGGCATCGGCCAGGGCGTCGCCATGGGCATCGGCGCCGCCCTGGCCTCGGACGGCCCCAAGGCGGTGACGCTGCTGGGCGACGGCGGCACCATGCTGGGCATCGCCGAGATGATCACCGCGGTCGAGGAACGCGCGCCGCTGGTCTATGTCCTGATGAACGACCGCGCCTATGGCGTGATCCGCAACATCCAGGATGCGCAATACGGCTCGCGCCATCATTACAGCGCGCTGGCGACGCCGGATTTCGCCGGCTTCTGCGCCGCGATCGGCATGCCGCATCGCCGGGTGGACGACCTGACGCAGTTCGCGGCCGCCTTCGACGCCGCCGTCGCCGCCGAGGGGCCGCAGGTGATCGAGATCGACATGTGCGCCATCGGCCCCTTCGCCGAGACCTTCGCCGGCCCGCCGGCGGGCGCGGCCGGCAAGACGGAGTAAGCCATGCATCTGGGACTGATCGGTTACGGCAGCATCGGCAGCGAGCTTCTGGGCCTGATCGGCGACATGCCGGTCGAGCGCATCACCATCCTGGTGCGCGAGGGGCGCGAGAATCTTGCCCGCGACCGGCTGCTGTCGGCCCATGCGCATCTGGAAAGCCGCGTCGGCATCCTGAGCGACGGCCGCGCCTTCCTGGCCGCCCGGCCCGATTTCGTCATCGAGGCGGCGGGGCACGAGGCGGTCTGCGCCAATGCCGAGCAGGTGCTGGCGGCGGGAATCGACCTGGTCCTGGTCTCGGTCGGGGCGCTGGCGGACGAGGCGCTGCACCGGCGGCTGCGGGATGCGGCGGCGCGCGGCGGCGCGCGGCTGATCCTGCCCTCGGGCGCCATCGGCGGCATCGACCTTCTCGCCGCGCTGGCGCCGGCGGGCGATCTGAAGGTGCGCTATTTCGGCGCCAAGCCGCCACGGGCCTGGGCCGGCACGCCGGCTGCCCGGACCAGGGACCTGGAGACGCTGGACCATGCCGAGCAGATCTTTCACGGCACCGCCCGCGAAGCCGCGACTGCCTATCCCCGCAATGCCAATGTCGCGGCCACGCTGGCGCTGGCGGGCGCCGGCTTCGACGCGACCGAGGTCACGCTGACCGCCGACCCCGCCGCGCAGGGCAATTCGCATCGCTACGAGGTGGTCTCGCCGCTGGCGACGGTCTCGGTCGAGATCTCGAACCGCGCCACGGGCGGCAATGCCCGGACCTCGCTGGCGACGGTCTATTCGGTGCTGCGCGAACTGAAGAACCATCTGGGACCCGTTGCGATATGAAGGACATGGCATGAAGGACATGGCGATCGATCTGCCCGACGGCCGGCTGTTCGTCGGCGGCGAATGGGAAACCGGCACCGGGCCCGAGATCACCTCGATCTTTCCCGCAGACGGCTCGGTGAACCGGGCGCTGCGCGGCGCCTCGCGCGAGGACGGGCTGCGCGCCATCGCCCGCGCCAAGGCTGCGCAGGCCGATCCGGCCTGGCGCGGACTGAAGCCGCATGAGCGGGCGCGCTACCTTTACCGCATCGCCGACGGGATCGAGGCGCATGCCGAACGCATCGCCCGCATTCAGACCCGCGACACCGGCAAGACGCTGCGCGAGACCCGGGCGCTGGCCGGCTCGGCCGCCGGGACCTTCCGCTATTTCGGCGCGGTGCTGGAAAGCATGGACGATGCGCTGACCGCGCAGCGCGGCGATGCGCTGACAATGTCGGTCTGGGAGCCGCTGGGCCTGGTGGCGGCGATCACCCCCTGGAACTCGCCCATCGCCTCGGACGCGCAGAAGGTGGCGCCGGCGCTGGCGGCGGGCAATGCGGTGCTGCTGAAGCCCGCCAGCTGGTCGCCGCTGGTGGCGCTGGAACTGGCGCGGATCGTCGAGGCGGCCGGGCTGCCCAGGGGCCTGCTTTCGGTCCTGCCCGGCTCGGGGCGCGAGATCGGCAACCTTCTGGTCGAGCATCCCGACATCGCCCGCGTCTCGTTCACCGGCGGCACCGGGACCGGCCGGCAGATCGCGCGGCAGGCCGCCGAGAAGCTGATGCCGGTCTCGCTGGAGCTTGGCGGCAAGTCGCCGACCATCGTCTTCGCGGATGCCGACCCGGACCTGGCCATCGCCGGGATCCTGTTCGGCATCTTCTCCTCGACCGGGCAAAGCTGCATCGCCGGGGCGCGGCTTTTCGTGCAGCGCGCGATCCATGACGCCTTCGTCGCCCGGCTGGTGCGCGCCACCGAACGGCTGCGCGTCGGCCATCCGCACGACCCGGCGACGCAGGTCTCGTGCCTGGTCCATCCCGATCACCGCGACGCGGTCGAGGCGCATGTCGCCGCCGCGCTGGCCGAGGGCGCCACGCTGCTGACCGGCGGCCGGCGCCCGGACAACCCGGCGCTGGCGGGCGGCGCCTATTACCTGCCGACGATCCTGGCCGGGGCGCCCAACAGCGCCCGCATCTGCCGCGAGGAGGTCTTCGGCCCGGTGCTGGCGGTGCTGCCCTTCGAGGACGAGGCCGAGGTGATCGCCCAGGCGAACGACAGCGACTACGGCCTTGCCTGCGGGATCTGGACTCGCGATTTCCCGAAAGCCTGGCGGGTCGGGCGCGCCATCACCACCGGCACGGTCTGGATCAACACCTACAAGCAGTTCTCGATCTCGACCCCCTTCGGCGGCGAGAAGGACAGCGGCATGGCCCGCGAAAAGGGCCGCGAGGGCCTGCGCGCCTATCAGGCACAGAAATCCGTCTATACCGATCTGACCGGCCGGCCCCATCCCTGGGCGGCGGATGTTCTGGAGGGGCTGTGACATGCGCAAGGTCGCCATCATCGGCTCGGGGCCCTCGGGCTGCTTCACCGCCCAGGGCATCCTGAAGGCCCGGCCGGACTGGACGGTCGATGTCTATGACACGCTGCCGGTGCCCTATGGGCTGGTGCGCTATGGCGTGGCCGCCGATCACCAGGGCACCAAGGCCATCACCCGCCAGTTCGAGCGCATCTTCGA
This sequence comes from Paracoccus binzhouensis, assembly GCF_016446475.1. GTDB lineage: Bacteria > Pseudomonadota > Alphaproteobacteria > Rhodobacterales > Rhodobacteraceae > Paracoccus > Paracoccus binzhouensis. The sequence goes on from NZ_JAEHFP010000051.1 coordinate 3,580, forward strand.
GCGCCAGGGCGCGCGCTTCTTCGGCAATGTCACCCTGGGCCGCGACGTCACGCTGGAGGCGCTGCGCGCCGCCTATGACGCTGTGGTGCTGGCCACCGGCCTGTCGGGGGACCGCGACCACGGGCTGGGCCGGGCCGAGGGGGTGATCGGCGCCGGGCAGCTGACCCGCGCGCTTTACGATCATCCCGATGCCGGCCGGCTGCCGGACGTGCGGGGCGAGGTGATCGTGCTGGGCAACGGCAATGTCGCCGTCGATGTCCTGCGCCTGCTGGCCAAGACCGAGGCGGAACTGCAGGACAGCGACCTGGGCGCCGAGGCCAGCGCCTGGCTGGCCGGCCGGCCCATCGACGGGCTGACCATCCTTGGCCGCTCGCCCGCGGCGGCGGCGCGCTTCGATCCGGTGATGATCCGCGAACTGGGCCGGTTGCAGGGCGTCAGCATCCGGGTGGCCGACCTGCCCGAGGCCGGCGGCGACAAGCTGATCGAGGCGCTGGACGGGCTGGACGGGCTGGCCACGGGCCCGCGCCCGGTCACCTTCCGCTTCGGCTGCCGGCCGGCGGGGATCGACACCGATGCGGCCGGCCGCATCCGGGCGCTGCGGGTCGAGGGGCCGCGCGGGCCCGAGGTCCTGGCCTGCGACACGCTGATCACCGCCATCGGCTTTTGCTGCGACGGCAGTCTTGGCCGCGACGCCCTGATGGCCGCGGCCGAGGATGCCGAGGCGGGCCGGATCGCGGCCGGGCTTTATGCCGTGGGCTGGTTCCGCCGCGGCCCGCGCGGCACCATCCCCGAGAACCGCGCCGAGAGCCTGGCCGTCGCCCAGCGCATCGTCGAGGAAGTCGAGGCCGCCCCGCCCCGCGCAGGGGCAGGCGCGGGCATCCTGCCGGCGGGCCACGAGGTCGTGGACTGGGCCGGCTGGAAACGGCTGGACGCGCATGAGCTTGCCGCGGCGATCGCCGGGCGCTGCCGCACCAAGATCACCACCCGGGCAGGCATGCTGACGCTCTGCCGCGAAAAGGAGGACGCACGCTGATGAATATCGTCATTCTCTACGGAACCGAGACCGGCAATGCCGAGATGCTGGCCGAGGACATCCAGGCCGATCTGCAGGCCGATCACGCGGTCGAGGTCGCCAACCTGTCCGATTTCGACCCCGGCGATTTCGACCCGGAGCGGCTGTATCTGATCGTTTCCTCGACCTATGGCGACGGCGAGCTGCCGGCCTCGGCGCAGCCTTTCGGGGCGGCGATGCGGGCGCAGGCGCCCGACCTGTCCGGGGTCTCCTTCGGCCTGTTCGGCCTGGGCGATTCCGAATACGAGACCTTCAACCAGGGCTCGCTGCACCTGCAGGAGCTGATGGAGGCTGCCGGCGCGGCGCTGCTGGGCGAAAGGGTGGTCCATGACGCATCCGGCAGCGACCTGGCCGAGGACCTGGCGCTGCCCTGGGCGCGCGCGGTCGTGGCGCTGGCCGAGACCCGGCTGGGGGCGGCGGCCTGATGCGCGCCGCCGAGATCCGCGCCCGGCTGGAGCGTCCCTATGCCTTTGGCGATTGCGTCGATCTGCGCGGGATCGACTGCGCGGACCGGCTGGTCCTGGACGGCGCCGTGCTGACCGGCTTCGACCTTTCCGGCGCCCGCTTCCCGCAAGGCATCTCGGCGCGCGGCGCGCAGTTCCGCGGCCTGAGCAGGTTTCGCGGCATCGAGGCCGCGGATGCGGATTTCGCCGGTGCGGTATTCCATGCCGATGCCCGTTTCGACGCCGCCCGGATCGGGGGCCGGCTGGCCATGCCGGGCGCCGAGTTCCGCGGCGTGCTGCAGTTCGACGGCGCCGAGCTGCAGGGCGGGGTCGATCTGGCCGGCGCCGTGGGCTATGGCAATTGCTCGTTCGAGCGGGCCGGGCTGGGCGGGGTCTCGGACCTGCACGGCTCGGAATGGCTGGGCGGGCTCTGGCTGGAAAGCGCCAGCTTCCAGCAGATCCGCAGCGGCGAGATGCTGGTCCATGGCCGTCTATGGACGCGCCGGGCACGGCTGGCCGGCGGCGCGCTGCCGCCCGAACGCTTCGATATCAGCTTCGGCTACACCTATGCCTGAACGGCCCGGGCCGCCGCCCCGGCACCGCCGGATGCCGCCGGGTGACCCTGATCGCGCGGCCCGAATCCCCCGGCAATCTTCCGAACGTGTTCATCAGTAAAACGCTCGATACCCAACAAAACACGCGCGGCTATCCTTCCCCCATCGCCATCGCGAACCGTCCCGATCTTTTTCGCAGAGGTAAGACCATGACCCTACAGGATACGAAATTCCAGACGCTCGCCGACGAGCTTCGGGCCCATACCGGGCGTTTCACCGACAAGCAGTTCGACTGGAACGCCTTCCCCTCGAATGCCGGCTTCGACGAGCTGGCGCGGGCGCAGATGCGCTATATCGGCGCCGGCGGCTCGCCCAAGGTCGGCGACACCAGCACGCTCAAGCCCGATAATTTCACCCTGTCGCTGATCTACAAGGAGCCGGGCCACTATGCCGCCTGCCACAGCCACGAGATCGAGGAAAGCTTCCTGATCATCGACGGCGCCCTGATCGTGGGCTGGGAAAAGGACGGCGAGGTGGTCGTGGTCAACCTGGGGCCGAAGGACATGATCCTGAACGCCCGCGAGATCGGCCACGGCTTCCGGGTGGACGGCGTCGAGCCGGTGCTGATGTCGATCTCGGTCGATGTCGGCAAACCCCTGCCGCCGGTCTATCACTACCACCCCAAGGAGCACGCCCCGGAACTGGCCCGCGCCTTCGGGGCCGCGCCCGGCAAGACGATGAAGTTCGATCCCAGCGGCGCGCATCCGCTGCAGCAGTTGATGGCGAAGTATGTCGTGCGCCATGCCGAGCTGAAGACGCATTGGGAAGAGGCCGGCTTTACCCGCAAGATCTATTGCGGGCCGGGCGGGGTGGAAACCGACACCTGCCGCAAGGAGATGCTGGGCATCCCCTCGCGCGTCGGGGTCAAGCCCTTCGTCCGCGACGTCGAGGACGCCTTCCTGGTGCTGGAAGGCACGCTGACCGTGGGCTGGGAAGAGAATGGCGAGCAGGTCGAGGTCGAGCTTGGCCCGCGCGACCTGGTCAAGACCCCTGCCGGCCGCCGGCACTGGTTCCGCAACAACGGCGCCGGTCACGCCACGGTCTGGTATATCGTCGGCTCGGCCGCGCCCGAGACCATCGCCTTCCAGGCGGCCTGATCCGCCTGCAGGGCGGGGCCGGGATGGGGGCGGGGCGATCCCGCCCCCCATCCTCATTCGCCCGTCCCTATTCTGCCGGCCCGCCCTCCCGCGGTGGCGCCGGGTCGGGCGCGTCCCATCCCAGCAGGCGCGACACCCGGCTGGCGGTTGCGACCAGCGCGCGCCTGACCTCCTCCATCTGCCGTTCCATGCCCTCCTCTCTCGGCGCGGTCACGTTGATGGCCGCGATCACCTGGCCGGACATGGTCCTGACCGGGGCGGCCACGGAAATGATCCCGGCCTCGAAATCCCCGATATGGGACACGACCTCTGCCGCGGCATCCACCCTGGCCTGGCGCAGGATCTCGGCGACCTTCGGCGCCCCCAGCCCGGCGGCCTGCGGCGCCGCCGTCGCGGCGGCCGGGCGATAGCGGTTCAGGATCTCCTGTGGGTCGAGCCCGGCCAGCAGCACCCGGCCAAGCGTCGTCGCCCGCGCCGGCAGCCGGCTTCCGACATGGATGATCGAGGATTCATGCCTGGGGCCGGGAAGGCGGATCAGATACATGACCGATGTTCCGTCAAGCACCCCCAGATGCACGGACCAACCCGTCCTCTCGCGCAGGCGGGCAAGTTCCGGCTGCGCGATCTCGACCACCTCGCGGGTGGCGAAATAGCCATAGGTCAGGCGCATGACCCCGGGGCCCAGGGCATAGGACTGGCTGCGCTCGTCATAGAGCAGGCAGCCCTCATGCGTCAGCGTGTAGACCGTGCGGAAGGCGGCCGAGCGGGTGATGCCAAGCGCCCTGGCGATCTGGCTCAGGGTCAGCGACTGCGATTTCGGGGTGAACAGCTTCAGCGTGGCCAGCCCGCGCAGCAGCCCCGGGACGAGATAGCGGTCACGATCGTCTTCCGTCATGTCGAATGCGGCTCCGGCCAAGAGGGTTGCCTTCCAATCTGCCCGCAGGGAAACGCCCTCCACAAGCCTGCCTAGGACCGAAAAGCGTGGCGGAAGCCTCCGCCGCCGGACAGGCCGGCCCCCGGGGATCGCCGCCGGGACCCATCGGCGCCGGCCACGGCAGAGCCATGTCGCGCTCGCGGGCCTTGCCGCCCCGGGGCAGCGCCCCGGCCTGCCCTGCCCTGCACCGCCGCCATCCGGCTTACCCGTCGATGCGGCGGCACAGCAGGTCCTCCAGCCATTCGGCAAAGGCGGTCAGGCGGCGCGCGTTGCGGGAACCGTGCGGAAACAGCAGGTGCATGGCCATCGAGCCGGGGCGATGATCGGGCATGACCTCGACCAGCTCGCCCCGGGCAAGGTGATGGGCGACGTCATAGGCGGGGATCTGGATCAGCCCCATCCCCGCCAGCGCGCAGGCGATATAGCCCTCGGCGCTGTTGGCGCTGACCCGCCACGGCACCGGGCATGTCCGGATGCGCCCGGCCTCCAGCCATTCCCACTCTGCCACCCGCCCGGTCGAGGGCGAGGCATAGGCGACCTGCCAGTGCCGATCCAGATCGTCGGGCGCAAGCGGCATGCCGTGCTGGGCCAGATAGGCCGGACTTGCCACGTTGATCTGGGCGATCGCGCCCAGCTTTCTTGCGCGCAGGCCGGAATCGGGCAGCGCGCCGACGCGCAGCGCCAGGTCCACCCGCTCGCCCACCAGGTCGACGGCGCGGTCGGTCATGCCAAGCTCCACCCGGATGCCGGGCCAGAGCGACAGGAACTCGGGCAGCGCGGGCGCCAGGATCAGCCTGCCGATCCGTCCGGGCACATCGACGCGGATGCGCCCCTCGATCCGGCGCGAGGCGGTGCGGAACAGCGCTTCCATCTCCTCGCTCTCGGCCAGAAAGCCAAGGCAGCGGTCGTAGAATTCCTCGCCCTCGTCGGTGGGGGCGACGGTTCGCGTCGTGCGGTTCAGCAGCCGGGCGCCCAGCCGTGCCTCAAGCTCGGCAATGGCGGTCGAGACGCTGGAACGCGGCATCTGCAGCGTATCCGCCGCCCGGGTGAAGCTGCGGGTTTCGACGACGCGGGTAAAGATACGGTAAAGCGCGATCCGGTCCATTGTTCGTTGGTTTCGACAGGTGAATTCAGGATTCGCGCATTTATGGCGGTAATCAAGAACATAAATAGCAGCGGCACGAGATGAAAGGAGAATGCCGTGACCACCCGGACTCTCAAGGACAAGGTCATAGTGATCGCGGGCGGCGCCAAGAACCTTGGCGGCCTGCTGGCGCGGGATTTCGCCGCGCAAGGCGCGAAAGCCATCGTCGTCCACTACAACAGCAGCGCCAGCGCCGGGGATGCCGAGGCGACCATCGCCGCGGTGCAGGCGGCGGGCGCGCAGGCCCTGGCGGTGCAGGCCGACCTGACCACGGCGGGCGCGGTGGAGACGCTTTTCGCCGATGCCATCGCCGCCTTCGGCCGCCCCGACATCGCCATCAACACCGTCGGCAAGGTGCTGAAGAAACCGATGGCCGAGATCACCGAGGCCGAATATGACGAGATGAGCGCGGTCAACGCCAAATCGGCCTTTTTCTTCCTGAAAGAGGCCGGCAAGGCGCTGAACGACAACGGCGCGATCTGCACGCTGGTCACCTCGCTGCTTGGGGCCTACACGCCCTTCTATTCCAGCTATGCGGGCACCAAGGCGCCGGTCGAGCATTTCACCCGCGCGGCCTCGAAGGAATTGGGCGCGCGGGGCATTTCCGTCACCGCCATCGGGCCGGGGCCGATGGATACGCCTTTCTTCTATGGGCAGGAGACGCCCGAGGCGCAGGCCTATCACCAGACGGCCGCCGCGCTGTCGCCGTTCTCGAAGACCGGCCTGACCGATATCGAGGACATCGCGCCATGGATCCGCTTCCTGGTGACCGAGGGTTGGTGGATGACCGGCCAGACGATCCTGGTGAACGGCGGCTACACGACCAAGTGATCTGTTCGTAACGAGTCCCCTGTTCGGTGGCGAGTGCGCGGTCGGGAAACTGCCAGCCCGACCGCGGGTTTCCCGGGCGCTCGCCGAGGCGCACCGGTCCCTCCATGTGCGGCCCAAGGGCCCCCGGGCGCGAAGCGGCGGATTCCTGGCGGTTTCCGGCATCGGCTGCGCGAAGCCCCGACCGTTCGGCGAACGGCTATGCCGCCGTCAAATCCCGCCGCCCATGACCGCGATCCGCCGCGGATGGCTAGGGAGGTGCTTTTCCTGCCGGGCGGTGCGATTCCCGCCGCTTGGCGGCCGTATCCACTTGCGCTGGTGCAGATGGATCTGCCACGCTGGACCCTTCCTTGGTGCCGAGGCAAGCATGGATCGCCGGTGTTGCTCTTCCCATGACAGGGCATCGGCCATGAGGAAGCCTGCCGGCAACCACGTGAAGAACGCTCGCGACCTCCGGAAGCGAGACGACAGCCTTGTCCTGGCAGGACTGAGCCCTCTCATCGCCGCCGGCTGACGCGCGGCGCGCTGGCGGTAGCTTCGAGACAGGCCAGCACCCTGAAAATGTCCGCTGACACCTTGTTGGCGCCGAAACCGCCTTGCAGGCGATTTCTTGTAACCGCTTGTCATGTAAGGAAGTGTCAGGCGACAGACGTGAGTATCTCGATGGTAAAAATAACCATATGATTTCATGCAATAAAAATTTTCCTGCGACAAGGCGCCTTATCTCAAACGACATGCGAAATTGACTCAATGTGGCGGAGAGCCGGTGTTCCCGGAAATAGCCCCACCACATTGCCGCGCTGGCAAAATGCATATTCTCAACCGTGAGTGCCGTGAGCAACGCGAAGCCGATATCGCCCGGCGCGAGAAAGAGCTCGCCACGCGCGAAGCCGCGCAGATCCGATAGACGGCACCACCGATGCCCTCGCGGCTGCCGTAATCGACCACGAAGGGGTGTGCCGCCCAATAGCGCAGCGTCCCCAGGGCAAAGATCGCCGCCCCGGTGAAATGGACATTGTCACCCCCATGCGGCAGGGGCCGGCGTTCTGCACCGTGTAGATCGGTGCCGGTTCAAAGATCTCGATGGTCATTTCGCCCCCACGATATTGCCCAGGTCCGGCCCACGGGCAGGCAGGGGATCGCCCCGCCGCCACCAGGACTGGTTCCCGTATTCACGCTTCTGCCGCTTCTCGAACTGGTGCCATTGCTCCTCGGCCTCGGGGTCGATCAGCCCCTGCAGCTGGTCCCAGACCATGCGGTCCAGCGCGACCCGGGTCGGCCAATAGGTGGCGGCCGGGTTGTAGCGCCGGGCGAGGTTGGCGACGTCGCGGCCGATCAGCGGCGACTTGCCCTCGTTGGCGCGGGCGACGTTCGAGCCGATCGCCCGGGCGACATCGCCCACGGCCCCTGCCACGGGACCGGCCAGCGTCTCGGCGAAGCCGCCACCGGCGCGGCTGGCGCTAGCGCTGAAGAAGTCGCCGAAGATCCCGACGCCGCCGCCCTGCAGTGCCGCAGCGAACCAGAACTTGTCGTCATCCATCGGCCTGGGATCGCGACCCTTGGCGACTTCCTTCAGCTGCACCGCCAGCGCGCCCATGACGGTCAGCTGCACCATGGCGCTGACCGCATACCAGGCCTTGGCGCCGGCATTGCCGTCCAGCTCCTGGATCCTGCGGATCTGGCCGAACAGCTGCGACAGGGCATAGCCCTTGTACATGCCGAAGCTGCGCATGGCCTCGCCGGACCAGCTGCCGGCCCTGGTCTCGCCGATCACGCTAGCGCGGCCGCGCAGGCTGAAGCTGGGGATCGACATCTCGATGTGATCCTCGATCAGGGCCCCGAAGCGGATGGCCAGGTCCTCGGCCTCGTGCGGCGGCAGGGCGGCATGCTCGCGGAACCAGTTCGGGTTCAGGTGCTTGCCGCCGGTAGGATCGGTGTAGATCACCGCCGGGTCGCGCAGCAGGTCCCATTCCCGGGCGCCGATGCTGCGGGCTTCCATGAAGTTGCGCAGGTTCGGCGCCAGCTCGTCGAAGCGCTTGCCGGCCATCTGGGCCAGATCGCTGCCGATGCCCATGGCGACCGCCACCCGGGCGCGGTCGGTCAGGAAGGTCATGCCGTTCGCCTTCAGCACGAAATTGCTGATCCGGCCGGTCAGCTCGGGCGACCAGATGTCGCCGGCGAAGCGGGCCGCGGTGGTCGAGGACTGGGCCCAGCTGTCCATGATGAAACCGAGGTCCTTTGCCACCTGTCGGTCGATGCCGGTCAGCAGGTCGCCGAACATCCGCTTCAGCGGCGAATTCGGGTTCAGGCCGATCGCCTTGGCGGCGATGCGCATGGAAACCAGGTCCGTCACCTGGGACAGCGTGGCCGAGCCGAGCTGGGCCGCGGTCAGCAGGTTGCGGGTATGGCCCAGCATCGCGGCCATGGCCCCGTCGGCAGGCGCGTTCAGCTCGCCCGACAGCATGCGCAGCATCACGCGGGCCTTCTTCGCCTTGTTCGCGACCACCTCCTCGGGCTGCAGGCCGACGCGGAACGCCTTCTTGACCACGGAATTGCCGGCCCTGGGATTGCGCGGCGCCAGGATGGCGGCCTTCTCCATGACCTGGATGGCGTTCTCCAGCCCGGCCTTGGGATTGGGACCGAAGGCGCGCATGCGGGCGATGTCGTTCGCCATGCCCTCGAACTGCTTGATGATGCTCTCGAAGGGGTTCTGCGCGCCGAAGGCCTCGTTATAGGCCATCCAGTCGTCGGCCGATTTGAAGTGCAGGACGCGGTGCTCGCCACGGCCGTTGAACAGGGCCTTGGCGCCGACGGAAAACCCGGGCGTGCGATCGTGCCAGCCGTTGGTGGTGATCTCCTGGTAGATCTCGTTCAGCAGCCGGTCGGCATCGGCGCGCAGCGGCCTGGCGCCCTTGGCGACGGCGAAGGGCTTGCCGGTCTTGTGGTCGATGATCCGGTTCCAGTCCAGCCGGGCATAAAGATCATCGGCCCAGGCCTGGAAGCCGGCATCGCGGATCTTCTGGCCGTTGTGCACATGCGCGACGCCGTAATCGTCCAGCTTGCGGATGTCGCCGCCCAGGCTGTTGAACAGGTTGCGCAGCCGCTCGCGCTGCTGCTCGATGCCGCGGGCGATGGCCTTGGCATGGGCATTGCCGCTGTCCTGCAGGTGCAGCTCGCGCACGATGTCGGACAGCTGGGCCCGGCCGCGGACCCGGCCCAGGATGTCCTCGCTGTGATCGGCCAGGAATTCCTGCAGCCCGCCCATGGCCTGCTTGAAGATCGCGCGTGCCTCGCTGTGCGCGGCCTCGATGTCCTTCAGCAGCAGGTCGGGATCCTCGGTCGCGGCCCGGGCATAGCGCGCCTGGTTGCGCTGCAGGGTCATCAGCTGGCGCACAGTGACATGCCGGCGCTTCTGGGTTGCCTGCTTCATGCGCTCGACCAGCTCGTCGGCGGCGGCCAGGCGCGCGTCGGCGGCGGAATAGCCGCTGGCCTTGTAGCGCTTCGCCAGGTCTTCCCAGTCCGCCCGGGCCAGTTTCGCGCGCTCGGGGTCCAGCTCGCCGGCGGCGACCGCCGCCTGAAGGCAATCGCCAAAGTTCATTTCGGGGTTCCTTTCAGGCTGCAGCTGGTCATGGAGCGCATCAGGGCATCGTCCTGGTCCAGGTCGTCCAGCAGGTCGGCCAGCGATACCTCGCGGGCGTCCTGCCCCTCGCCCATGCGCAGGGTCAGGCCGGGATCCGCCTCGAGCGCGGCACGGGCGTCGGCGATGGCCCGGGCGATCTCGTCGGATTGATTTTCCGGGGTGCCGGCATTATCTTTGGCCTGACCGGTCGGGGATGGAGCCCGTTCCTCGCCAAGCCCAGTGACCCGGAACGCTTCCCACTGGGACCGGTCAGCAAATTCCCCGACATCATCGCTGAAGCTGGTGACGATCCAGGTTTTTTCCGCGTCATCCCAGTTCAGTCGAACCACCGCAACTCGGGCAGGATCGCTGTCGTCGATGATGTAGCGGCGGTGCAATCCCTTGGGATCGTCATAGACCGAGCCTTCACGGATCAGGCGCGGCAGATCGGCCAGCACATCGGGACCGTGATCGACCTCGATATGCTTCAGGCCGAACCCACTGCGTGTTTTGCCCGACGCCTTCACGATGTCGGGCTTGCCGTGGACGAAGGCGATCGGGCGGTCGAAAAGCGGATGGATGACCGCGTCGGGAACCTCGCCGTCGCCGGCCTGCATCAGGCGCGAAATCGCCGCCTCCGGATCGTCCCTGATATCGCGGAAGACCAGACCGAACGGCCCCGCCTCTGGCGCGTCCTTCAGCTCGCGCAGTTCCGCATCCGTAGCACGCGCCAGGGCGGGGCTCTGGGCCCCATCCTCGGTGTCCAGGCGGTCCAGCGCCCGGATGTCGGGCTGCCCGCCAGCGGCGCCTTCCAGACTCTCGACGGCGCTGTCGCCACGGCTGGGCATGGGCGCCCGCGCGTCCTGCGCCTGGACCGCCTCGCGCAGCACCACGGTCGGCGTCACGCCGGCCTCGGCCGCGAACAGGTCCTTGATGTCGGCGCGGCCGGCAATCTCGGCCTCGGCCATGTATCGGGTCAGGATCTCGGCCGAGGCGTCCGGGCTGCGCGAGCGATTGCCCTTGACGGGGCTCTGCAGATCGCCCCGGAAAAAGACGCCCATGACGGCATCGACCATCTCGGGATCGCGAGTGGTGAACATGTCGCCCTGCAGCAGCTTGTCGCGCAGCGCGCCGACGACGCTCTGCCCGTCGCGCGGCTCGATCCGGGCGCGGACGATCATGCGCACCGCATCCATCAGCTGATCGGTGATGTCGAATTCCGGCCGGATATAGCCCGCATCGACCGCGGCGCGGAACGCGGCCCAGTCGGGCGCCAGGTCCTCGAGCATGCGCAGCATGTTCTCGACCGCCGGATGCTCGGTCTCGGCCAGCAGCTTCAGCAGGTCCTGGGCGTCGAAGGCCCGCGCGAAAAGCGCCTGGCGCAGCCGGCGCAGCCCGTCGATGTTCAACCGGCCATCGGCCGTCATCAGCCCCGCGCGCTCGGCCTGCGGCATGGCGGCGAAGACGCGGCGGACGAACTCGGCATTGTCGGGGCTGTTCAGGCCGCGGCCCGGCCGGTAACCGTCGAAGGCGGTCTGCGTCAGGTAATCGGCATCGACGCCGGCCTGTTCGGTGGCGCTCATGCGGCCGATCGAGGAGGTGTTGCTTTCGCGCACGAAGCGCCGGCGCGCATCGGCATCCAGATCCGTGACGCGCTCGGCGACCAGCGCCGGCCGGCTGACGCCTTCGGGCACCTGGAAACCGGCATCCTCGATCGCCCGGACATATGCCTGGTAGCGCTCGGGGTGTTCTTCGGCGGCCCGGTTCAGCGCGGCGATGCGGCCATTGCCGCTTTCGATCATCATGTCGGGGCCGACGATGGGGGCGCCGCTGGCGCTTTCGGGCGACGGCAACAGCCGGGCGGGGTCGAGGTTGCGCGCGATGCCGGCGATCTGTTCGTCGCTGGCGGCGCGCGAACGGTCCCGCGGCGGCAGGTCGCCGGATGCCCGCTGCAGCTCGGCCAGGTCCACGACGCGATAGCGGACATCGACCGACATGCCGGCGGGCGTGGTGACCTCGCCGAACTCGCTGAAGCTGCGGCCGGCCGGCCATTCGAACTGGCCGCCGCCGCCGGCGGGCGCGAAGCCGTCGCCGGCGGGCGCGCCGCTGCCGGCGGTCTTGCGGATCGTCCAGGCCCGGAAGTCGAAAACCGTCATGCCCTTCAGGAACGGGTTCGCCGAAATCACCTCGGGCGACAGCAGATCCACCATCCGGCTGTCGGCGCCGGCACGCAGAACGCGGCGCGCATCGCCCAGGCCCAAGCCCAGGCCCAGGCCCAGGCCCAGGCCCAGGAAGTGGGCGGCGTAAGATTGCCGCTGTCGATCGGGATGCCGGCGTCGCGCAGGCCTTCGGCATTGTCGGCGGTCATCTATGATGACGGGCTGCACCTCGGCCGAGGCAGTCGCTACGCCCGGGGCATGTCCTATCTGGTCTACAGTTTCCTGACGCAGGAGCGGTGCCCGTTCGTCTGGGCCGGCGAAGAGGAGATCGATCAGCTCGCCTGGGATACCCTGCTGGCCCAGGAATGCGCCGGCATGGGTGGGACGGAGCGTTGCACCGCCACGGCCGGCGCTGATCCGCTTCCCGATCCGATGCCTCTCTGAATTGGCTGCTGGGCTGTCAGGACAGCCTGACCCATGACTGATCCTGACAGGCCGCCCGAAAAATTTTCCGTCCGGAAGCTAGTCCCATTTCGTCCGGAAGCTGGCGCGCGGCAACACTCTGCCAAGACCCGGATCCATGAGAGCAAGGGCGAGCACTGGTTTTGCGACGAGGCCGAGGCTATCGCCGCCGGTTGGCGCGCGGCGCGCTGGCGCTAGATTCGGAGAGATGCCGTAACGGGGCCTGCGTCGGGACTCGCCCGTTACCGTTGCCAGATCGAGGGCAAGCTGGCGCCATTCCCGTATCGGATCCACATGGAGGACTACGGGATGAAGCTGTTTGTCGGGCTGGATGTGCCGCTGGAGAAGACCGCGATCTGCGTGATCAGCGAGCATGGGAAGATCGTGAAGGAGGCGCAGGTGGCCAGCGAGCCCGAAGCGCTGTCGTGCTGGATCTCCGACCAGGACGGCGCAATTGCCGCCGTCGGGCTTGAGCTGGCCCCTTGTCGCAGTGGCTGCATCGCGGGTTGTCAGATGCGGGACTACCTGTCGTTCTGATGGAAACTAGACAGGTAAAAGGCGCCCTGAAGGCGATGCCGATCAATGTCCGTCAACTCTCCCAGGAGGATCCGGTTTGTCGTCGGCTGATGTCGATGCCCGGGATCGGCGCCGTCGTGGCGTTGACCTATCGATCTGCTGTCGATGATCCTGCCCGCTTCACATCCTCGAAGAAGGTCGGGCCGTGGGTCGGCCTGACGCCGTCTCGCAACCAGTCGGGCGAGCGCGACGTCTCGGGCGGGATCACCAAGGCAGGCGACGTCAACCTTCGACGCGCGCTGTGCCAGGCGGCAACCGTCATGATGCATCATGGACGGGCGAGCTGGCTGCGAACCTGGGCGGCAAAACTTGCGCGCCGTCGTGGTGCCAAGCGCGCGATGGTTGCGCTGGCCCGCCGCATCGCCGTGATCTTGCACCGGATGTGGAAGGATGACACCGACTTCCACTTCGACATTCCCCTGCTTCATGCCAGTTGAAGACACAGATTCCAGACTGCTGCCCGCCTGATCGCGGGCCTTCGAGGTCCCCACGGGACGCGGTTCCGGTGATGTCGTGCTCAGGACTGATGCCGATCGTATCGAGCACGCCAATGAGATGGGCACATCGGAATTGCATTGAACCAGCATCATGTTGGCAGCCACCGCGCTGACCACGGACCGAAGCATGCACCCGGGTCGATCTCAGGCGAAGGCTGCCGAACAGGGAAGCAGATCACTTGATCAAAGAACAAGGCCGCGCGCTCCGGCGGCACATCCCCTATGCGCAAAACCGCTTGACTGGGGCGACCCCGTTACCGAAGTCCTGACCCGAGTCCCTACAGCAGCGCCGCCGCGGTGGTCGCATCGGTGATCAGCCCGCTGATCAGCCCGCCCTGCAGCGCGCCGCGGATGGCCGGGATCTTTTCCGCGCCCTGTGCTGCGCCGATGACCAGCGTCGTCTCGCGTGGCGGGATCGGGGCCGAGGCGACGCGGTCGTTGCTCAGCCCCTCGATCAGCCGGCCCCGGGCGTCATAGGCCCAGCCGGTGATCTCGCCCACCGCACCGGCGGCGACCAGCGCGTCAAGGTCGGGGCGCGACAGGAAGCCGTCCAGCATCAGCGGCGCGCGGTCGTTCACCGTGCCGATGCCGACGAAGGCGACGCTGGCCCCGGCCGACATGCGGATCAGCCGCTCGATGCTGGGCTGGCTGTTCACCGCCTGCCGCTCGCGCACCGTCGGGGCGATGACCGGCAGCGGCAGAGGAAAGCAGCGCGCCGTCACCAGGTCCGACAGGGTGAACAGCACGTTGTAATAGGCGGTCGAGCCGTCCGGGGCGATATTGCCGGTCAGCGACACGATGCGGTGCTGCGGGCAGTCGACATGCGGCAATTGCGCGATGGCGCTGCGCAGGGTGCGGCCGGTGCCGATGGCCAGGGTCAGGGGCTCGGGCCGGCGCAGCCATTGCTCGATCGCATCGGCCAGCATCAGCGCCACCCCGACCTCGGGCGCGTCCGAGGGCGCGATCTGGCAGAATTCCAGCCCGTATCGGCGCTGCAGGGCGACGGCCAAGTCCATGCAATGGGCAAAGGCATGGTCGATGCGGATCTTGACGATGCCCTCGGCCATGGCCTGTGCCACCAGCCGCTGCGCGGTCTGGCGCGAGACGCCCATGATGCCCGCGATCTCGTCCTGGGTCTTGCCCGCGACATAGGAAAGCCATGCCGCCTTGGCCGCCTGTTCCAGTTTCCGGCCCTGGTTGGTCATGGATCGCGCGCGCCGTCCCGAGATTGCCCTGGTTCGTCCCCGTGTCTAGCGTGCCGTCTGCCGCGCTGTCCAGCGCACCCGGTCAGCGTGAGGGGCGCGGCAGCATCGCCTCGACGGTCGGGTCCTCGCTGCCCAGGTCGTCGATCAGCGGGTCCAGCCCCGCCGCCTGCGCCAGCCGCGCGCGGTCGACGATGATGATGCGCGGGCCGTCCAGCGTGATGCCCCGGCCTTTCAGCGCCGCCAGGGTGCGCGACAGGCTTTCCGGCGTCATGCCCAGATACGAGGCGAGATGCCGCTTTTCCACCGGCAGCACGAAGCTGGGGGCGTCGCCCTCGCGCTGGGACTGGTTCAGCAGCCAGGCTGCCAGCCGCTCGCGCGCGGTGCGCAGCTTCAGGTTCTTGGCCTGCCGCACCATGCCGCGATAGCTGCCGGCCAGCTCGTTCATCACTGCCGCCGCCAGTTCCGGGTCGCGCCGGATCGCTGCGTGCAGGTCCACTGCCGGCAGCATCAGGATGCGCGAGCGTTCCAGCGTGCGCGCCGACATCAGATAGGGCATGTCGCGGATGCAGGCCGCCAGGATGAAGCTGGAAACCGGGCGCAGCACCGCCATCACCGCGTCGCGGCCGTTCCATTCGGCATGCAGCTCGACCGCGCCCTCGACCAGGATATGCAGGAAATCGGGGCGATCGCCCTGACGGAACAGCTCCAGTTGCGGGGGGAAGCTTTGCCAATAGGTGGTCGCCATCAGCCCCTCGAAGGTCGGTGTCGCGACCGTGCGGAACAGGGGCAGGTTGCGGATGGCCGGCTTTTCCTCGTCGCGCACGAATCGCTGTCCCGGGCTGATTGGATTGACTTTTGATAAGCCAAATATCCGCCTGGGACAAGTCCGCAGCCGGGCGGGGTCAATTGCAGGAAAGACATCCGTCATTCGCCGGCGGGACATATGGCAATTCAGGTCCGATTTTCCCGGCAACCGATGCCGGATTGATTCAGGTCAAGTTTCGAGAGGGGGCTTTCGTGGTGCCGCTGTAGCCGAAACCCGTGCGCATCCCTGCGTTCGGGAACCAGGAGCAAGTCATGACGGAACATCCCATCCCGTCCCGCAGCGACCAGCAACGCGCCTTGTGGCTCAGCACATTGGCCTTTACCCTGTGTTTCGCGGTCTGGACGATCTTCTCGATCATCGGGATCACCATCAAGGCCGAACTGGGCCTTTCGGAATTCGAATACGGCCTGCTGATCGCGACGCCGGTGCTGACCGGCTCGCTGACGCGGCTGATCCTTGGCGTCTGGACCGAGCGTTACGGTGGCCGGCTGGTCTTTTCCGCGCAGATGGTCCTGACCGGCCTTGCCACCTATGCGCTGACGCTGGCCGACAGCTATGCCACCTTCCTGCTGGCGGCGCTGGGCGTCGGCCTGGCGGGCGGGTCCTTCATCATCGGCGTGGCCTATGTGTCGAAATGGTTCCCGGCCGAAAAGCAGGGCCTGGCGCTGGGCACCTTCGGCATGGGCAATGTCGGCGCCGCGGTGACCAAGTTCCTGGCGCCCTTCGTCATGGTCGCCATGGGCTGGCAGGGCGTGGCCGAGATCTGGGCGGCGGCCATCGCGCTGATGGGCGTGGCCTTCTGGCTGCTGGCCAAGGACGACCCGGACTTTGCCGGGCGCCGCGCCCGCGGCGTGCAGGGCCCGACGCTGGCCGAGCAGTTCGCGCCGCTGAAGAACCTGCAGGTCTGGCGCTTCTCGCTTTACTACTTCTTCGTCTTCGGCGGCTTCGTGGCGCTGGCGCTGTGGCTGCCGCATTACCTGGTCGCCGTCTATGAGGTCGACGTGCGCACCGCCGGCATGGCCGCGGCCTCGTTCAGCCTGGCGGCAAGCGTGTTCCGCGCCTATGGCGGCGCGCTGTCGGACCGCTTCGGGGCGCGGACGGTGATGTACTGGACCTTCGGCTTCTCGATGGTCTTCCTGTTCATGCTTTCCTATCCGCCGACGGATTACGTCATCCACGGCAAGGACGGCCCGATCGCCTTTTCGACCCGCATGGACCTGTGGCCCTTCGTGGCGACGATCTTCGCCCTGGGCTTCTTCATGAGCCTGGGCAAGGCGGCGGTGTTCAAGCACATCCCGGTCTATTACCCGAACCATGTCGGGGCGGTGGGCGGCCTGGTCGGCATGATCGGCGGCCTGGGCGGCTTCATCCTGCCCATCGTCTTCGGGGCGCTGCTGGACCTGACCGGCGTCTATACCTCGTGCTTCGTGCTGCTGCTGGCGGTGGTTGCGGTGTCGCTGGCCTGGATGCACCTGTCGATCCGCGCCATGGAACGCCAGGCGCAGGGCCAGGCGCTGGACCAGCTGCCCGCCTTCCCCGAGCTGAAGGAGATCCATACCCCCGGCAAGACCGAGATGCCGCGGGTCATCGAGGACTGGCGCCCCGAGGATCCGGACTTCTGGGCCGAGAAGGGGCGCAGGATCGCCCGGCGCAACCTGTGGATCTCGATCCCGGCGCTGCTGCTGGCCTTCTCGGTCTGGATGGTCTGGTCGATGGTGGTGGCGCGGCTGCCGGCGATCGGCTTCCAGTTCTCGACCGGGCAGCTGTTCTGGCTGGCGGCGCTGCCGGGCCTGTCGGGGGCGACGCTGCGCATCTTCTACAGCTTCATGGTGCCGATCTTCGGTGGCCGGCTGTGGACGACGCTGTCGACCGCCTCGCTGCTGCTGCCGGCGCTGGGGATCGGCTATGCGGTCCAGGATCCGGCCACCCCCTATCTGATCTTCCTGACCCTGGCGCTGCTTTGCGGCTTCGGCGGCGGCAACTTCGCCTCCTCCATGGCCAATATCGCCTTCTTCTTCCCGCGGGCCGAAAAGGGCAATGCCCTGGCGCTGAACGCCGGCCTGGGCAATCTGGGCGTCTCGGTCATGCAGTTCCTGGTGCCGCTGGTCATCACCGCGGGCGTGTTCGGGACGCTGGGCGGCGCGCCCCAGAACTTGTCGGATGGCGGCCGGCTGTGGATGCAGAATGCCGGCTTCATCTGGGTGCCGTTCATCCTGGTGGCGACGGCGGCGGCTTGGCTGGGCATGAACGACATCGCCGACGCGCGCGCCAGTTTCCGCGAGCAGGCGGTGATCTTCGGCCGCAGGCACAACTGGCTGATGTGCATCCTCTATACCGGCACCTTCGGCAGCTTCATCGGCTATTCGGCGGGCTTCCCGCTGCTGACCAAGCTGGCCTTCCCCGAGGTGAACGCGCTGCAATATGTCTTCCTGGGGCCGCTGGTCGGGGCGCTGAGCCGCGCCGGCACCGGCTGGGTCAGCGACCGTTTCGGCGGCGGCAGGGTGACCTTCTGGACCTTTGCCGGCATGATCGCAGCAACCTTCTCGGTGATCTGGGCGCTGGGGATCGGCAGCTTCGCGGCCTTCTTCGCCGGCTTCATGGCGCTGTTCTTCCTGACCGGGGTCGGCAATGCCTCGACCTTCCAGATGATCCCCGCGATCATGGCGCGCGAGATCCCGCGGCTGATGCCGGAACTGGACGGCACCGCCCGCCGCCGGCAGTCCGAGCGCGAAAGTGCCGCGATCATCGCCTTCACCTCGGCCATCGCCGCCTATGGCGCCTTCTTCATCCCGAAAGCCTATGGCAGCTCGATCGCGATGACCGGCTCGCCGGTGGGGGCGCTGTGGGGGTTCCTGATCTTCTATGTGCTGTGCCTGGGCATCACCTGGGGGGTCTATACCCGGCCGGGCGGCCTGCTGCACGACATCGAACGCGACCGCGGCCCCGCCCGCGCCGCCAATCCCACCTGAACCTTGGGAGAGAGCCATGAGCCATCTTCTGGATCGCCTGAACTTCCTGACCAGCCTGCGCAAGGATACCTTCGCCGAAGGCCACGGCCAGACCACCATCGAAAGCCGCGACTGGGAGGACAGCTATCGCGCCCGCTGGCGGCATGACAAGATCGTCCGCTCCACCCACGGGGTGAACTGCACGGGCTCCTGCTCGTGGAAGATCTACGTCAAGTCCGGCATCGTCACCTGGGAGACCCAGCAGACCGACTATCCGCGCACCCGGCCGGACCTGCCCAACCACGAGCCGCGCGGCTGCGCGCGCGGCGCCTCCTACAGCTGGTATCTCTACAGCGCCAACCGGGTGAAGACGCCGCTGATCCGCGGCAAGCTGATGCGGCTCTGGCGCGAGCGGCGCAAGACCATGTCGCCGGTCGAGGCCTGGGCCTCGATCCAGAACGACCCGCAGGCGCGCGAAAGCTATACCCGCATCCGCGGCAAGGGCGGCTTCGTGCGCGCCACCTGGGACGAGGCGACCGAGATCACCGCCGCCGCCAACGCCTATACCGCCCGGAAATACGGTCCCGACCGGGTCTTCGGCTTCTCGCCCATCCCGGCCATGTCGATGATCTCCTATGCCGCGGGGACGCGCTACCTGTCGCTTCTGGGCGGCACCTGCATGTCCTTCTATGACTGGTATTGCGACCTGCCGCCGGCCTCGCCCCAGATCTGGGGCGAGCAGACCGACGTTCCCGAAAGCGCCGACTGGTACAATGCGGGCTACCTGCTGCTCTGGGGCTCGAACGTGCCGCAGACCCGCACGCCCGACGCGCATTTCTATACCGAGGCGCGCTATCGCGGCACCAAGTCGGCGGTGATCTGCCCGGACTATTCGGAAGCGGCGAAGTTCGGCGACATCTGGCTGAACGTCAAGCAGGGCACCGACGCGGCGCTGGGCATGGCCTTCGGCCATGTCATCCTGCGCGAGTTCCACCTGGACCGTCAGGCCGAATATTTCGAGGATTACTGCCGGCGCTATTCCGACATGCCGATGCTGGTGCGGCTGGACGACCGGGACGGCCGGCTGGTTCCCGGCCGGCAGCTGCGCGCCAGCGATTTCGACGGCGCGCTGGACCAGGCGAACAATCCCGAATGGAAGACCGTCGCCATCGACGAGACCACCGGCCGCATCGTGGTCCCCAACGGTTCGATCGGCTTCCGCTGGGGCGAGCAGGGGCGCTGGAACCTGGAACAGAAGGCCGGCGAGGACGAGGTGCGCCTGCGCATGAGCCTGATCCTCGACCAGGACCGCGACGACGTGGTCGCGGTCGACTTCCCCTATTTCGGCGGCGCCGCGACCAACGGCTTCGCGGTGGACGACCGCGGCACGGTGCTGACCCGCAACGTGCCGGTCAAGCGCCTGACCCTGGCCAATGGCGAGGAGGCGCTGGTCGCCACGGTCTTCGACCTGCTTTGCGCCAATTACAGCCTCGACCGCGGCCTGGGCGGCGAGAACGTCGCCAGGAGCTATGACGCCGACGTGCCCTTCACCCCGGCCTGGGCCGAGCGGATCACCGGCGTGCGCCGCGACAAGATCATCCAGGTGGCGCGGGAATTCGCCGGCAATGCCGAAAAGACCAAGGGCAAGTCCATGGTCATCATCGGCGCGGCGATGAACCACTGGTTCCACATGGACATGAACTATCGCGCCGTCATCAACATGCTGGTGATGTGCGGCTGCGTCGGCCAGTCCGGCGGCGGCTGGGCGCATTACGTCGGCCAGGAAAAGCTGCGCCCGCAGACCGGCTGGACGGCGCTGGCCTTCGCGCTGGACTGGGCGCGCCCGCCGCGCCACATGAACTCGACCAGCGCCTTCTATGCCCATACCGACCAGTGGCGCTACGAGACGGTGACGGCGCGCGAGCTGCTGTCGCCCACCGCCCCGAAAGGCGACTGGGACCGGCTGAGCCTGATCGACTACAACATCCGGGCCGAGCGCATGGGCTGGCTGCCTTCGGCGCCGCAGCTGCGCACCAACCCGCTGGAGGTCGGCCGCGCCGCCCGGGCCGAGGGCATCGAGGCCAGGGACTATGTCGCCCGCGAGCTGAAATCCGGCCGGCTGGAAATGTCCTGCGAAGACCCGGACGCGCCGGAGAACTGGCCGCGCAACCTTTATGTCTGGCGCTCGAACCTGCTGGGTTCCTCGGGCAAGGGGCATGAATACTTCCTCAAGCACCTGCTGGGCACCGATCACGGCGTGCAGGGCAAGGATCTGGGCGAGGAAGGCGGCGTGAAGCCGGTCGAGGCGCGCTGGCACGACCAGGCGCCCGAGGGCAAGCTGGACCTGCTGGTCACCATCGACTTCCGCATGTCGACCACCGCCGTCTATGCCGACATCGTCCTGCCGACCGCCAGCTGGTACGAAAAGGACGACATGAACACCTCGGACATGCATCCGTTCATCCACCCGCTGCAGGCGGCGGTGGACCCGGCCTACGAGTCGAAATCCGACTGGGAAATCTTCAAGGCGATCGCCCGGAAATTCTCGGACATCGCCCCCGAGGTGCTGGGGGTCGAGACCGACGTGGTGCAGCTGCCGCTGCAGCATGACAGCGCCGGCGAGATCATGCAGCCTTTCGTCGCCGACTGGAAACAGGGCCAGTGCGACCTGACCCCCGGCAAGACCGCACCGGCCTATATCGAGGTCACGCGCGATTACCCGAACCTCTACAAGCGCTTCACCGCGCTTGGCCCGCTGATGGAAAAGCTCGGCAATGGCGGCAAGGGCATCGCCTGGGACACCAAGACCGAGGTGCACCACCTGAAGGCGCTGAACGGCACCGTGACGGAAGAGGGCGCGACCCAGGGCATGGCCCGCATCGACAGCGCCATCGACGCCGCCGAGGTGGTGCTGATGCTGGCCCCCGAGACCAACGGCGAGGTCGCCGTCAAGGCCTGGGAGGCGCTGTCGAAGGCCACCGGCATCAGCCACAAGCACCTGGCCGAGGTCAAGGAGGACGAGAAGATCCGCTTCCGCGACATCGCGGCGCAACCGAGAAAGATCATCTCGTCGCCGACCTGGTCGGGCATCGAAAGCGAGGAGGTCTGCTACAACGCCGGCTGGACCAACGTGCACGAGCTGATCCCGTGGCGCACCGTCACCGGCCGCCAGCAGCTGTACCAGGACCATGAATGGATGCGCGCCTTTGGCGAGGGCTTCGTGACCTGGCGCCCGCCGGTGGACCTGAAGACCGTGGGCCATGCCGCGACGAAATCGCTGGGCGCCAGCGAAAAGCACGTAGTGCTGAACTTCCTGACGCCGCACCAGAAATGGGGCATCCACTCGACCTATACCGACAACCTGCTGATGCTGACGCTGAACCGCGGCGGCCCGGTGGTGTGGATCTCGGAACTGGACGCGAAAAAGGCCGGCGTCGTCGATAACGACTGGGTCGAGGTCTTCAATGCGAATGGCGCCATCACCGCCCGCGCGGTGGTCAGCCAGCGCATCAAGGAAGGCAGCATGTTCATGTATCACGCTCAGGAAAAGATCGTGAACACGCCCGGCTCGAAGGTCACCGGCATGCGCGGCGGCATCCACAACTCGGTCACCCGCATCGTGCTGAAGCCCACGCACATGATCGGCGGCTATGCGCAGCTGGCTTACGGCTTCAACTATTACGGCACCGTGGGCGCCAACCGGGACGAGTTCGTCATCGTCCGCAAGCTGGACAAGATCGACTGGCTGGACCAGCCGGCCGACACCGCAACCCAAACCGTGGAGGCAGCGGAATGAAAGTTCGTGCGCAAATCGGCATGGTGCTGAACCTGGACAAGTGTATCGGCTGCCATACCTGCTCGGTGACCTGCAAGAACGTCTGGACCTCGCGCGAGGGCGTCGAATACGCCTGGTTCAACAATGTCGAGACCAAGCCCGGCATCGGCTATCCCAAGGATTGGGAGAACCAGAGGCGCTGGAACGGCGGCTGGGTGCGGACGAAATCGGGCCATCTGCAACCCAAGCAGGGCGGCAAGTGGCGGATCCTGGCGAATATCTTCGCCAATCCCGACCTGCCCGAGATCGACGATTTCTACGAGCCCTTCGATTTCGACTACGACCACCTGAAATCGGCGCCCGAGATGCAGGCCTTCCCGACCGCCCGGCCGCGCTCGAAGATCAGCGGCGAGCGCATGGAAAAGATCGAATGGGGCCCGAACTGGGAGGAGATCCTGGGCGGCGAATTCGAGAAACGCAGCAAGGATTATAATTTCGAGGGCGTGCAGAAGGACATCTACGGAGAGTATGAGAATACCTTCATGATGTATCTGCCGCGGCTCTGCGAACACTGCCTGAACCCGGCCTGCGTCGCCTCCTGCCCCTCGGGCGCGATCTACAAGCGCGAGGACGACGGCGTGGTGCTGATCGACCAGGAGAAATGCCGGGGCTGGCGCATGTGCGTTTCCGGCTGCCCCTACAAGAAGATCTATTACAACTGGTCCTCGGGCAAATCCGAGAAATGCATCCTGTGCTATCCGCGCCTGGAAAGCGGCCAGCCTACGGTCTGCTCGGAAACCTGCGTCGGGCGCATCCGCTATCTGGGCGTGATGCTGTATGATGCCGACAGGATCGCCGAGGCGGCCGCGACCGAGTCGGAAATGGACCTCTACGACGCGCAGCTGGGCGTGTTCCTGGACCCGAACGACCCCGAGGTGATCGCCGCGGCGCGCGCCGAGGGCATCCCCGAGGACTGGATCAAGGGCGCGCAGAACTCGCCGATCTGGAAGATGGCGATGGAGTGGAAGATCGCCTTCCCGCTGCACCCGGAATACCGGACGCTGCCGATGGTCTGGTATGTGCCGCCGCTGTCGCCGATCCAGAACGCCGCCGAGGCCGGCAAGATCGCCGCGCAGGACGACATGCCCGACGTGCGCAGCCTGCGCATCCCGCTGCGTTACCTCGCGAACATGCTGACCGCCGGCGACGAGGCCCCGGTCGCCTCGGCCTTGGAGCGGATGCTGGCGATGCGCAGCTACATGCGCTCGAAAACCGTGGACGGCGTGGTGAACCTGGGCGTCGCCAAGCGCGTCGGCCTGACCCCGCACCAGATCGATGAGATGTATCACCTGCTCGCTATCGCCAATTACGAGGACCGCTTCGTCATCCCGACCACGCATCGCGAGCTGGTCGAGGATGCCTATGACCTGAAGGGCGGCTGCAGCTTCACCGACGGCAACGGCTGCTCGTCGGGGCACAGCGGCGGCAAGCTGTTCTCGGGCAAGAAGTTCCGCAGCCCGCAGGAGTTCATCGCATGAAGACCTTCAAGGCATTCTCGCTGCTGCTGAGCTATCCCTCGGCCGAATTGCAGCAGGCGATCCCCGCCATCGAGGCGACGTTGCGCGACGACGGGCTGCTGGGCCCCAAGCGCATGGAGGCGCTGGCGCCGCTGCTGGCCGAACTGGCGCGCGGCGACCTTTACGAGTTGCAGGAACGCTATGTGCTGCTTTTCGACCGCTCGCGCACCCTGTCGCTGAACCTGTTCGAGCATATCCACGGCGAAAGCCGCGACCGCGGCGGCGCCATGGTCGACCTGCTGGACATGTATCGCGCCGGCGGCCTGGACCTGGGCGGGACCGAGCTGCCCGACCACCTGCCGGTGCTGCTGGAATACCTGTCGACCCGGCCGCTGGCCGAGGCGCAGGCGGTGCTGGCCGATGCCGGCCATATCCTGGTGGCGCTGGCCGAGCGGCTGACGCGCCGCGACACCGCCTATGCCGCGGTGCTCGAGGCGCTGGTCACCATCGCCGGCGCCGATCCCGAGACCGAAGAGGTGCAGACCCTGCTGGCCTGCAAGGACGACGATCCCGAGGATCTGTCGGCGCTCGATGCCGTCTGGGCCGAGGCGCAGGTCACCTTCGGCCCCGATCCCAATGCCGGCTGCCCGGTCAGCCGCGACCTGCTTGCCCGCATGGACCCCGCGCTGGACCGCAATCCGGCGCGGACCGCTAGCTAACAGGAGGAAGAGATGAACAGTTTCCTGTTCGGAACCTATCCCTATATCGCCATCACCGTGATGGTCCTGGGCTCGATCCTGCGTTACGAGCGCGACCCCTTCACCTGGAAATCCTCGTCCAGCCAGCTGCTGCGCCGCCGGCAATTCGTCATCGGCTCGGTGCTGTTCCATGTCGGCGTGCTGGTGATCCTGGGCGGCCACCTGGTCGGGCTGCTGACGCCCATCGCCGTCTTCGACGCGTTGGGGATCGGCCATGGCGCCAAGCAGGTGCTGGCCATGGCGGCTGGTGGCATCGCGGGCCTCATGGCGCTGGCGGGTGGCGCGATCCTGCTGCATCGCCGGCTGACTGACCCGCGCATTCGCGCCAATTCCACCCTGGCCGATACCGGTATCCTGGCGCTGCTGATGCTGCAGCTGCTGCTGGGGCTGGGGACGATCTTCGTCTCGGCCGGTCATCTGGACGGGCACGAGATGGTCAAGTTCATGGACTGGGCGCAGGCCGTGGCCTATTTCGGTCCGGACCCGGCGGCGCATCTGGCGGACGTGGCCTGGATCTTCAAGGCGCATATCTTGCTGGGCCTGACAATCTTCCTGCTGTTCCCCTTCACCCGGCTGGTGCACATGCTCTCGGCGCCGCTGCGCTATCTGTGGCGGCCCGGTTACCAGATCGTGCGCTCGAAGCGTGGCGCGCGGCAGGGCGTCGGGCTGAGCCCGCTGCCCCGCGACCTTGCCGCGCGCGAGGCGCTGGCCCGCAGGGTGGCGGCGCAGGACCTGGCCCGGCAGCGGCCCGAGTCCCTGCCGCGGACGGCGGAGTGACGGTCATGGAGATGAAGCCGCTTCTGCCGCCGGTCGTGGTCAACGACGTGACCATCCCGGCCGAGCGCATCGCTGCCGAGGCGCAGAACCATCCGGCGCCCAAGGGCAAGCCGGGCCAGGCCTGGAAAGCCGCCGCCCGTGCCCTGGCCCTGCGCGAGATCCTGCTGCAGGAGGCGCGGGCGCGGGGCATCGCCCCCGAGCCGGCCGAGCTTGCCCCCGGCCAGTGGGAAATCGGGGAGGAGGCGATGATCCGCCAGCTTCTCGAATCCGCCATCCGCCCCGAGCCGGTGGACGACGCCGCCCTGCGCGCGTTTTACGACGCCGCGCCCGAGCGGTTCCGCGCCCCCTCGCTTTACGAGGCGGCGCATATCCTGATCGCCGCGCCGGCAGGCGACGCCGCGGCCCGTGCGGCGGCGCGCGAGGCGGCCCTGGCGGTGCTGGACGAGCTGCGCCGCG
>NZ_JAEHFP010000052.1 GCF_016446475.1 Paracoccus binzhouensis
TTGTTGCGAACGCCCACGATCACTGGCAAGTTGATCGCAGGTGGCACTGGGCGCGTTCTTCACACCCACAGAAACAGTTAAAGAAGACATTCTGTATTCACCCTGTGTGAGTCGTTCCTGGGGAAGTCTGCCGGGCGGGCTTTAAGATGCCCCTAACGGCATCCGGCCGGAGGCCGGTCATCTGAGTAAAATCACCTCGATCCGGTTGTTGTTCGGATCCATCGGATTGACCGAGCGGTTGCGCCGGTCGGCATAGGCGGTGACGCGCTGGATGCGCGTGGGCTCGAATCCCGCCCCTTCCAGCAGGTTTCGCAGCGCATGGGCACGCGCATCCGACAGCGCCCAGACCGGGGACTGGATCAGCATCTCGGGATAGGCGCGGACATGGCCGGTCAGCGCGATCTCGTTCTTCACCCGGCCGAGCACGCCGGAGAGGATCGCGGCCAGTTCCTTCATCGCCGGTGTCGGCTGGGCGCTGTCGCCGATGAACAGCGGCTCGTCCATCAGGTCGGTCAACTCGATCACCAGCCCCTCGTCGGTCAGGCGGGTCACGACATGGCGCAGCAGGTTCACCTTTTGCATGGATTCCGCGCCGCTGCCGGTCAGCTGGTTCTGGATATGCCGCGCCATGTCGTCGAAGCCGGATTCCCGGCCGTCGCGCGCCTGGGCCATCAGCGCATCGCGCGAGGCGCCGGCGCCCTGGCCGCTATTGGTGGTGGAATCCTGCACCTGACCCCCGAAAGGGCCGTCGCTGCCGCTGGCCGGCGACTGCACGATGGTCGGGTTGAAATAGTCCGCCAGGCCCTGGCGCTGCTTTTCCGTGGTGGCGTTCAACAGCCACATCAGCAGAAAGAAGGCCATCATCGCGGTCACGAAATCCGCATAGGCGACTTTCCAGGCGCCGCCGTGATGACCGGCCTCGCCCCCGCCCTGCACCCGCTTGATGATGATCGGGGCGCCGCCCCCGTTGCCGGCCATGGCCATACCTTTCCTGTGTCCTGCCCCCAAGCTCTATGCGCGGCGCGCTAATATCCAGTTAACGGCTCAAATGCGCCGCATTTCTCGCCCCTGGAGCCATTCCGGTCACGGCGGAAAATTGGACAACCCTCTAGAAGAAAAAAGATTTTCAAGGCCGCTGGGTTGTCCCGCCTCGGCAGGCTGCCTGCGCCTCCAGCTCTTCTACAAGGCGAATCGGACGCCGCATCTTGCGCCGGCTCCCGGCCCCGATATTCTGGCCGAATGTTGACCGAGGGCGCATATGACCTGACCACCGGCGCCGGGCTGATCGCCTGCCCGCGCTGCGACGCGCTGCATCTCGAGCGCGAACTGGAGCCCGGCGAGACCGCGCGCTGCGTGCGCTGCAACACCGTGCTGGCCAGCCCGCGCACCGGCGCCTTCACCCGGATCATCGCGCTGTCCTTTACCTCGCTGGTGCTGATGGTGGGGGCGGTGTTCTTTCCCTTCCTGGAAATCTCGCGCATGGGCTTCGGCAACGAGACCTCGCTGTTCGGCGTGGCGCTGGCGTTTTCGCATGGCGCGCTGATGCCGCTGACCGTGGCGCTGCTGGGCTCGATCGTCGGACTGCCGGTGCTGCGGGCGGTGCTGCTGGTCTATACGCTGCTGCCGCTGTCGCGCAATCGCGCGCCCTATGCCCATGCCGTGCCGGCCTTTCGGCTGTCCGAGGCGCTGCGGCCCTGGTCCATGGCCGAGATCTTCGTCATCGGCACCGCCATTGCCCTGGTCAAGGTGGGTGGGCTGGCGAATATCAGCTTCGGCCCGGCCTTCTGGGCCTTTTGCGGACTGATCGTGGTGAACGCGGCCAGCAACGCCTTTACCAGTGCCACCACGATCTGGGACGCCATCGAGGACGCGGGCGCCGCCACGGACGGGCGCGAGATCCTGCCGGAGGGCCGCGCATGACCCCGGCCGAAGAGGCGCATCCCGGTCCGGTGATGACCGCGCATCGCGCTGGGCTGGTCGGCTGCCGCAGCTGCGGCCGGGTCTGGCCGGAAGCCGAGACCAGCTGCGGCCGCTGCGGCGGCGCGCTGGTGCCGCCCGACCGGCGCTGCCTGAACGCGGTCTGGGCCTGGCTGGCCGCGGGGTTCATCTTCTACATTCCCGCGAACCTGTTCCCGATGCTGAAGACATCGACCTTCGGCGGGCTGCGCGGCAGCAGCGAATCCACCATCCTGGGCGGCGTGGTCGAGCTGATGCATTACGGCAATTACGGCATCGCGGCGATCATCTTCGTGGCCTCGGTCATGGTGCCGGTCGGCAAGTTCGTCGCCATCGCCTGGCTGGCGCTGGTGGCGGGCCGGCCGGCGACGGTCAGGGCCGCGCACAAGCGGCTGCATCTCTACGAGGTGGTCGAGTTCATCGGCCGCTGGTCGATGATCGACGTCTTCGTGGTGGCGATCCTGTCGGCGCTGGTGCAGCTGGGCTTCGTCGCCTCGATCCATCCCGGGCCTGCCGCGGTGTCCTTTGCGCTGTCGGTTGCCTTCACCATGCTTTCCGCGCAAAGTTTCGATCCGAGACTGATCTGGCGCGGCCTTCCGCTGCGCAGCCGCAAGGACCCTGAATGACGGACACGCCTCCGCCCCAGCGCAGCGACGCCCCCCTGAAGCCCGCCGAACCCGTCCGCAAGCCCGCCGCCCGCGCCGTGCGGGCCGGGCTGCCGCTGATCTGGCTGGTGCCCATCGCGGCGCTGGTCGTGACGCTGGGCGTGGGCTGGAACATGATCGCCAGCCGCGGCACGCTGATCTCGGTCGCCTTCAAGGACGCGACCGGCATCACGCCCGGAGAAACGGCGCTGAAATTCCGCGAGATCACCGTCGGCAAGGTCGAATCCGTCCGCTTCACCGAGGACCTGCAGCAGGTCGAGGTGAACATGCGCGTGGACAAGGACCTGGCGCCCTATATCGACAAGGATGCGCAGTTCTGGATCGTGCGGCCGCAGGTCTCGGCCCAGGGGATCTCGCGGCTGGACACGGTGCTGACCGGCTCCTTCGTCGAGGGCTATTGGGACGACAAGGTGGACGGCCCGCAGACCGAGTTCCAGGGCCTCGACAAGCCGCCGCTGACCAGCTTCGGCGAGCAGGGCACCTGGATCGTGCTGTCCGCGGAACGCTCGCGCGGCATGACCGAAGGCGCGCCGGTGCTGTTCCGCGGCCTGCCGGTCGGGCGGATGCAGAACCTGCGCCTGTCGGAAAACGACGAGGGGGTGCTGACCGATGTCTTCATCGCCGCGCCCTATGACCAGCTGCTGACCACCAACACGGTGTTCTGGGACACCTCGGGCTTCTCGATCTCGCTGGGGGCGCAGGGGCTGTCGCTGAACGTGAACTCGCTGGCCTCGGTGCTGCAGGGCGGCGCGGAATTCGCCACGCTGACCTCGGGCGGCGCGCCGGTCGAGGACGGGCATGTCTTCTCGCTGCAGCCCGACCGGGCCGCGGCCGAGGCGAACCTGTTCGCCGACGAAGGCAGGGTGCTGCGCCTGACCATGCTGATCGGCCAGTCGGTGCAGGGGCTGGAGACCGGGGCCAACGTGCAGTTCATGGGCCTGACCGTCGGCCGCGTCACCGGCCTGGCCGCGCGGGTGGTCAAGGACGCCGACGGCCGGGACCATGTCGAGCAGGAGGTGACGCTGGCCATCACCCCCGAGCGGCTGGGCCTCTCGGGCGAGGCGACGCCCGAGGAGGCGCTGGACTTCATCGCCGGCCAGGTCCGGGCCGGGCTGCGTGCCCGCATCGCCAGCGCCGGTTTCTTCGGCACCTCGCTGCAGGTCGAACTTGCCGAGCTGCCCGATGCCGAACCGGCCGAACTGGACCGCGACGGCCAGCCGCATCCGATCATCCCCTCGGTCCCCGGCGAGATTTCCGATTTCAGCGAGACCGCGCAGGGTTTCCTGGCCCGCGTCGGCAACCTGCCGATCGAGGAGGCGCTGAAATCCGCCACCGACATGATGAACAGCGTCACCGCCATCGCCAGCAGCGAGGATACCCGCGCCATCCCCGCCGCGCTGCGCGGTACGCTGGAGGATGCGCAGGCCGCCGCCGGAGAGATCCGCCAGGTCACCACCGAGCTGCGCGAATCCGGCGCCATGGGCGAGCTGCGCCGCATGGTGGACGAGGCCGCCGCCGCCGCCGAGGCGGTCAAGCTCGCCGCCGCCGATGTGCCGGCGATGGTGGACCGGATCGACGCGGCGGCCACGAAGATCGAGGCGGTGGACTATGCCTCGATCGGCACCGAGGCCGAGGGCATCCTGCGCGACGTGCGCGCGCTTCTGGGCACCGAGGATGCCGAGCAGCTGCCGAAGAACCTGTCCGAGACGCTGAAATCCGCCTCGGGCCTTCTGAACGACCTGCGCGACGGCAATGCCGCGGGCAGCCTGAACAACGCGCTGGCTTCGGCCAGCACCGCGGCGCAGGATGTTTCGGACGCGGCGAAACGCCTGCCGCAACTTTCGGCGCGGCTGGAAGCCCTGGCGGCGCGGGCCGATGCGGTGATCGCCGCCTATGGCGACCGGTCGAACTTCAACAACGAGACCATCAACCTGATGCGCGAGATGCGCCGCGCCGCCAATGCCTTCGGCAGCCTGGCGCGGACCATCGAGCGCAATCCGCAAGCCTTCATCCTGGGACGATAAGATGCGCCTGATCCTTGCCTCCGCCGCCTGCCTCGCCCTGCTCGGCGCCTGCTCGAACGGCGAAAAGACCGCGCGCTACCTGATCGACCCGCCGGCCGGCGGCGCCCGCGTCCCCGACCGGCTGGGCACGGCCGAACTGAAGGACGTGTCGCTGCCGGAATACGCCTCGGGCGACGAGGTCAGCTGGCAAAGCCCCGATGGCGCGGTGCGCTCGAACACCAAGCAGCTCTGGGCCGACAACCCGCAGCGCGCCTTCACCCTGGCGCTGGCGCGCAGCATCTCGGATCTCTCGGGCGCGACGGTGATCGCCGAGCCCTGGCCGCTCGCCGAACCGCCGCGCCGCACGCTCGAGGTGCGGGTGGAAAAGGCCCTGGCGCAGGCCGACGGGCTTTATCGGCTGACCGGGCGGTATTTCGTCGGCGATTCCGCCGCGGGCGGGGCCAACCAGGCGCGCAGCTTCGACATTTCGGTGCCGCTGGCGGATACCGGCCCTGCCGCCATCGCCCGGGCGCAGTCGCAGGCCATCGCCCGGCTGGCCGGCCAGATCGCCACGCTCTCCGGCCCCGGTCGCGCGATCCGCACCAGCGCCGCGCCGGTGCCCAGGATCGACGACATCTTCTCGCAGCCGCTGCCGCCGCTGGAAGAGAGCTGAGCCCCGGCTTTCTCCGTTTCCCAAATACTCCAGGGGCACGCAAGGCGTGGGGGCAGAGCCCCCCTTAGCCCGCGTCCTCGGGCTCGAACTGGCCGAAGCGGCCGGCGGCGAAGACCAGCGGGTGATCGCCCGGGCCGGCCACGGTCACCCGCAGCACCCGGCCGATCAGCACCGAATGGTCGCCCGCCTCATGCGCGGCATGGGCCATGCAGTCGAAGCGCGCCGCGACGCCGGGAATGACCGGCACGCCCTCGGGCGTCAGCGCGCTCTCCAGCCCCTCGAACTGCCGGCCGCCGCGGGTGAAGCGCAGGCAGGTCTCCAGCTGCTCCGAGCCCAGGACATGCACCGACCAGGCGGCCGCCCCGGCAAAGGCCGCGTGCCGGGCCGAGGCGCGGGCCGGGCACCACAGCACCAGCGGCGGCTCCAGCGAGACGCTGGAGAAGCTGTTCACCGTCATGCCCAGCGGCCCCTGTGGCCCGGCGGTGGTCACCACGGTGACGCCGGTGGCGAAGCGCCCCAGCGCCTCGCGCAGCAGCCGCGCCTCGGCATTGGCGGGGTGAAAGGTGATCTCGTCGGCCAGCCGGTCGCGGGTCGCGGGGGGAAGACGGCTCATGCGCGGGCCCTGTCATCTGCGGGACATGGCCAGAGCGGGTCCGGCCTTTGCCCCTTCTTAGTCGGCGGGCGGCGGC
Source organism: Paracoccus binzhouensis (assembly GCF_016446475.1). GTDB lineage: Bacteria > Pseudomonadota > Alphaproteobacteria > Rhodobacterales > Rhodobacteraceae > Paracoccus > Paracoccus binzhouensis. Next base: position 5,987 of record NZ_JAEHFP010000052.1, read on the forward strand.
GCATCAACCCGACCGCCGGGCATCAGCATCCGCGGGGTCATGGCCGCGATCAGCTGTCCGTGCAGGGCGGGCGCCGCCACCACAAGCCCGTCGGTCAGCGGCCGGGCGGCGTTGAAGCGCAGCGGCGCGCCGGTCAGGTCGCTGGCCAAGCAGCCGGCACGGGCGGCGATCAGGCTGCCCGCCGCCACGTCCCATTCCCAGGCCGGCCTGACGGACAGCGTCGCGTCGAATTGCCCCTCCGCCACCAGGCAAAGCCGCCAGGCCAGCGAGGGCCGGAAGCTGCGCCTGACCGGCGGCGCCGCGCCCCGCCAATGCGCGGGATCGAGCCCGGCCTTGCTGGTCAGCACGCGCGCGCCGCTAAGGCCATGCGTCGAGGGCGCGATGGGCTTGCCGTCGCGCAGCGCCGGGCCATCGGCCGCGGCGGCATAGGTCGTGCCTTGCGCCGGCAGATGCACCACCCCCGCCACCACCCGGTCGCCGCGCGCCACCGCCAGCGCATGGGAAAAGCCGACCTGCCCGTCGATGAAGGCGCGGGTGCCGTCGATCGGGTCGATGATGAAGCAATGCTCGGCCCGAAGCCGCGCCGGATCGTCGGCGCTTTCCTCGCTGAGCCAGCCGTAATCGGGTCGCGCGGCGCGCAACAGGCGTTCCAGATGCGCGTTGACGGCCAGGTCGGCCTCGGTCACCGGGCCGGCGCCACCGGCCTTGTCCCAGGCCCGCGGGTCGCGCCGCCAGTAGCGCAGCGCGATCTCGCCGGCCTCCTGCGCGGCCTGCTCCAGAAGCGCAAGGTCACTCGCCGGCAACGGTCATTCCCTCGACCAGCAGGCTGGGCACGCGCATCGACCGCCAGTCGGGCAGGTCGCTCGCCGCCGTCACCCGCAGCAGCATGTCGCGCAGGTTGCCGGCGATGGTGCATTCGTTGACCGGATAGGCGATCTCGCCGTTCTCGACCCAGAAGCCGCCAGCGCCGCGCGAGTAATCCCCGGTCGTGCCGTTGATCGAGGCGCCCAGCATCGAGGTCACGACCAGCCCGCGCCCCATCTCGCGGATCAGCTCCTCGGGAGTCTTGTCGCCCGCGGTCAGCTCCAGATTGGTCACGCCGGGCGAGGGCGGCTGGCCGGCGCCGCGCATGGCATTGGCGGTCGAGCCCATGCCCAGCTTGCGCCCGGTGGCCAGGTCCAGCGTCCAGCTCTGCAACACGCCGTCCGCCACGATCAGCCGCGGCGCCGTCGCCAGGCCTTCGCCGTCGAACAGGCGCGACGAGCCATGGCGCGGCCAATGCGGGTCCTCGCGCAGCGTGAAGCCCTTGGGCAGCACCTGCTCTCCCAGCGCGTCGCGCAGCCAGCTGGCGCCGCGCGCCACCGCGGCGCCGTTCACCGCCCCGACCAGATGGCCGATCAGCCCCGCGGCCACGCGCTCGTCGTAAAGGATCGGGAAGGCGCCAGTGGGCGGCTTCCTTGCGCCGCGCCGGGCGACGGTGCGCTCGGCCGCCAGCCGGCCGATCTCCTCGGGCGCGGGCATGTCGGCGGCATGGACGCGGCTCTCGCCGGCCCAGTCGCGCTCCATCCCCAGCCCCTCGCCGGTGATGGCGACCGTGGACAGGCTGTGGCCGCTGCGCCCGTAGCCGGCCGAGAAGCCGTTGCTGGCCGCCAGCCACATGCGGCGCTGCGAATGGCCGGCGGAGGCGGATTCGATCTGCGAGACGCCCTCGACCGCCAGCGCGGCCGCCTCGGCGCGCAGCGCCAGCTCCTGCAGCGCCTCGGGCGCCGGTTCGGGGCCGTGGTCGCAAAGGTCCAGCCGGGCGCTGTCGGTGTCGCGGGCCAGCTGTCCGGGCTCGGCCAGGCCCAGCGTGTCGTCCACCGGCGCCTCGCGGGCCATGGCGACGGCGCGGGCGGCCATCTCCTCGATGGTGCGGGCCGAGCGGTCCGAGGCCGAGACGCAGGCCTGCCGCCCGCCGATCAGCACCCGCAGCCCGATCTCGACCCCCTCGGCGCGCTCGGCATGCTCCAGATGGCCGGCGCGCACATCGACCGAGACGGCGGCGGCCTCCAGCGCCACGGCATCGGCCTGGTCGGCGCCGGCCTGGTGCGCCGCCGCCAGAAGCTGCTGGGTCAGGGCCTCGAGTCGATGGAATTCGGACATGCGGTTCACCTTGAATATGGCGCGGGCGGCCGCGACGAATGCAGCGCGGGGGCCGCGACGTCAACGCCCGGCCCCCGCAATGCGATCCGTCAGGGCGCGACGGTGCCGCGCCGGACGGGATTACTTGATCTGCTGGCCGTTGGCAAAGATCGAGCCGCCTTCCTTGAACTCGAGCCTGGTTTCCAGCTTGTCCTCGCCCTCGGCGACCGGCTTGGCGAACATGGCCATCACCATGCGCACGCCCATGATCTGATCCTCGGGGATCAGGCCCATCGTGCCCAGCTTGTCGACCAGCGCGTTCACCCCCTCATAGGTGGCGTGGATCTCGCCGACCGGGGTGGTCATGTCGCCGCTTTCCGGGGCCTTGAGCGCGCCTTCGGCATTCACCTTGGCGCCAAGCGCATTCAGGGCGAACTGGTTGATGGTGACCTCGACCGGCTCCATCGGGCTGGGCTCGGCCGCGCTCTCGGCCATGCCTTCGGCATCGCCGCCGGGGGCGGTCGGGTCCGCGCCTTCCTCGGCCGGCGCTTCGGTGGCCTGATCGGCAGCGCCGTCGGTGGCCTGGTCGGTGGCGGCGTCGGCAGCATCCCCGCCCGCATCCCCGGCCGGAGGGGCTTGGTCGAACAGGTCCTTGACGACCTTCATGCTGCCGGTCACGTCCAGATCCAGCGAGGCCGGGTCGCGCGGCAGCTGGCCCTGGGCGTCGAACAGGTTCCAGATCGCATCGCCCAGCGTCAGCCCGGTCAGCGAATAGGCGATCTTGAAGGGCTGCGCCTCGTCCGACTGCATCACCGGCAGCTGCATGTCGAAGCTGCCGCTTTCGATGGCATAGTTGATCGGGAAGGGCATGTCGCTGGTGGTCAGCTCGAAGCTGCCCGCATCCGAGCCGGCCTGGTAGGACATGCCGTCCTGCGACAGCGCATAGCTCAGGTCGAAGCCCTTGCCGTCATACTTGCCCGCGCCACTGGTCGGCTGGCCGTTCTCGTCGGTGCCGGAGAAGTCGAAGCTGGCGACCAGCGCCCCGGCCTTGAGCACGCCGCTTATGGCCAGCCCGGCCTTCAGCGCCGCGTTCATGTCCTCTTCCAGATCGGGGCCCTTTGGCACGGCCATCTCGCCCGAGGTCTCGGCGCCGTCGATGCTGCCCTCGAACTTGACCTTGTCGGATTCCTCCGAGGTCACGTCGCCGCTGAAGGTGATCTTGCCCGACTTCATCGCATAGTCGTATTTCGCCGGCGCGCCGGCGACGATGTGGAAGGTGCCGGTGGAATCCGCCACGCCCAGCTTGACCGGCAGCGGGGTTTCCTTGCCGCCGGACGTCATCGTCGTCAGGGTCAGGTCGATGGCCGGATAATCGAACTCATGCGTCATGTCCTCGGGCGCGCCCGAGGTGACGATGGCGTTGCCGGGCATGGCGATGGTGAAGGGAACCTCGTAGCTTTCGCCGTCCTCGTCGGTGCCGTTCGCCACGCCGGTCAGCGTGTCGGCGAAGACGGTCTTGACCTTGCCGTCGCCGGATTCGCTCAGCGCCACCTGGGGGATGGCGAAGCTGACCTGGCTGTCCGGCGTTCCGCCCTTGATCGCGACCTCCGACAGGGTCAGCGTGTCGCCCGACTTGTCGCGCGTGCCTTCGGTCACGGTATAGCCGAGCGACTGGTAGTAATCGACCCAGGACTGCCAGACCTGTTCCGAGGTCACGTCGGCCAGGGCCGGCGCGGTCATGGCGGCGAGGGCCAGGGCAGAGCTTGTCAGTCGCAGGTTCATTTCATAACACCTTTCCGGGCGAGAATTGCTTTGAAACGCCAGCCGGCTTTTGCCACAACCGGCGCCCGGGTCCAAGGAGGGAATGATGATCGCAAGGGATTTCGCCGGGGGCATCGGCCGCGTCACCATCTCGCGCCCGGACAAGGCCAACTCGCTGACCGGCGCCATGCTGGCTGAGCTGACCGCCGCCTTCGAGGCCCTTGCCGCCGAGCCGGGCCTGCGCGCGGTGATCCTGACCGGCAAGGGCACGGTCTTCTCGGCCGGGGCCGATCTTGACGAGGCCCGCGCCGGCCTGGCCCTGTCCCCGGAATGGGAACGGCTGTCGTCCCGCGTCGCCGCCATGCCCTGCCTGACCATCGCCGCCTTGAACGGCACCGTGGCGGGTGGGGCCATGGGCATGGTGCTGGCCTGCGACCTGCGGCTGGCGGTGGCCGGGGCGAAATTCTTCTATCCCGTCATGCGCCTGGGCTTCCTGCCCCAGCCCAGCGATCCGCCGCGCCTGCGCGCCCTGGTCGGCCCGTCGCGGGCGAAGATGATCCTGATGGCCGGCCAGAAGATCCCCGCCGAGGAGGCGCTGGCCTGGGGGCTGGTGGACCGGCTGGTGGCGCCCGAGACGCTGCTGGACGAGGCGGAAGCCCTGGCCGCCGATGTCCGCGCCGCCGAGCCCGGCCAGGTTGCCGCGATCAAGCGGATGCTGGACTGACCGCCGGACGCGCCGCCGGCCGTCCGGCGGGTGCCGCAGCCCGGCGGTTGCCCCTAAGATGCGGTCGGTTCGTGACGTTGCGTCAGAACGGCCGAGCCCCGCGGCTCAGCCATAGGCCGCCTGTTTGCCGAAATGCGTGCAGAGCATGTAATAGACCACCGCGCGATATTTGTTGCGGTTCGAGCTGCCGTATTTCGCCAGCACCTCGTCGATGGCGGCGGACAGGTCGGGGCCGTCGGGCAGGCCCAGCTTCTTCACCAGGTAGTTGGCCTTGATCCGCTCCAGCTCGGCCTTGTCCGACCCGGCCACGGTCTCGCCATCGGCATTGTAGATCGAAGGCCCGCAGCCGATGACCACCTTGGTCAGCAGGTCCATGTCGGGCGTGACACCCAGCTTGGCCTTCATGTCGGCGGCGTATTTGGCGATCAGATCGTCGCGCTTGCTCATGCTCTGTCCCCTTCGGATTGATCCATCCCGAGGGGAAGCCTAGCGCCGGACTGACAAAGATCAACCAAAACCGCGCGCTTGCGGCCTCAGGGCGCAAAGGCCGGGGCCAGCGCCCGGGCGATCCGCGCGCCCTCCTCGCCGGGCAGGGCCGCAGGGACCGAGAAGTCCAGCACCCCGTCCTTCAGATAGGCCAGCGAGGATACGTCGTGCTCGTGATGCATCGGCACGACATGGGCATGGGCATGGGCGACATGGATGCCGGTATAGAACAGCGCCACCCGCTTGACGCCGTAAAGCGCCTTCATGTGCCGGGCGAGGCGCTGCGCGCAGCCGGTGATGCGGGTCGCCAGGTCCTCGGGCAGGTCGTCGAAGCAGGGATGATGCTGTTTCGGGATGATCAGGCAATGCCCCGGCCGGATGGGATGCAGGTCGAGGAAGGCGAGGATATGCTCGTCCTCGTGCACCCGATGCGCCGGCAGCGCACCCCGCGCGATGCGGCAGAACAGGCAATCATCGTCCATGCGGGCCTTGTCCATGCGGGCCTTCCTCCCCTCCCCTCGGCGGTGGCGGCGCGCAGCCCCGGCAGGGACTGCGCCCCGGGGCGCGCGCGATCAATAGCGGTAATGTTCGGGCTTGAACGGGCCTTCCGGGGTCACGCCGATATAGTCGGCCTGTTCCGGGGACAGTTTGGTCAGCTTGACGCCGATCTTGTCCAGGTGCAGCCGCGCGACCTTTTCGTCCAGCGCCTTGGGCAGGATATAGACGCCGGGCCGGTATTCGTCGGCCTTGGTCCACAGCTCGATCTGCGCCAGAACCTGGTTGGTGAAACTGGCGGACATCACGAAGCTGGGATGGCCGGTGGCGTTGCCCAGGTTCAAGAGCCGCCCCTCGGACAGCAGGATGATGCGGTTGCCCGAGGGCATCTCGATCATGTCCACCTGGTCCTTGACGTTGGTCCATTTGTGGTTGCGCAGCGCCGCGACCTGGATCTCGTTGTCGAAATGGCCGATATTGCCGACGATGGCCATGTCCTTCATCTCGCGCATGTGCTCGATGCGGATCACGTCCTTGTTGCCGGTGGTGGTGACGAAGATGTCGGCGCTGGCGACCACATCCTCCAGCACCACGACCTCGAACCCGTCCATGGCGGCCTGGAGCGCGCAGATCGGATCGACCTCGGTGACCTTGACCCGGGCGCCGGCGCCGCGCAGCGAGGCGGCCGAACCCTTGCCCACGTCGCCATAGCCGCAGACCACGGCGACCTTGCCGGCCATCATCACGTCGGTGGCCCGGCGGATGCCATCGACCAGCGATTCCTTGCAGCCATACTTGTTGTCGAATTTCGACTTGGTGACGCTGTCGTTCACGTTGATCGCCGGGAAGGGCAGCAGCCCCTTCTTGTGCAGGTCGTAAAGCCGGTGCACGCCGGTGGTGGTTTCCTCGGACACGCCCCGCAGCGCGTCGCGCTGGCGGGTGAACCAGCCGGGCGAGGCCGCCAGCCGCTTGCGGATCTGGGCGAACAGCGCCTCTTCCTCCTCGCTGGTCGGCACGTCGATCAGCCCGGTCTCGCCGGCCTCGACCCGGGCGCCCAGCAGCACATACATGGTGGCGTCGCCGCCGTCGTCCAGGATCATATTGGCGGTGCCTTCCGCGAACTGGAAGATCTGGTCGGTATAGGACCAGTATTCCGGCAGCGTCTCGCCCTTGACGGCAAAGACCGGGATACCGGCCGCCGCGATCGCCGCCGCGGCATGGTCCTGGGTCGAGAAGATGTTGCACGACGCCCAGCGGACCTCGGCCCCCAGGGCCACCAGCGTCTCGATCAGCACGGCGGTCTGCACCGTCATGTGCAGGCTGCCGGCGATGCGGGCGCCCTTCAGCGGCTTCGCTTCGCCATATTCGGCGCGCAGGGCCATCAGGCCGGACATCTCGGTCTCGGCGATGTCCAGTTCCTTGCGGCCGTAATCGGCCAGAGCGATGTCGCGGATGATGGAATCGGTCATGGGGCCCTCGCGCCTTGTGCTGTTGGCGCGGCCTTACCATTCCCGGCCCTGCGGCGCAAATCGAAGACGCCCTGGGGTCAGCCGTTCAGCCCGGCCTTGACGAAGAACAGCGCCGGATTGGCGGCGTCGCTGAAGCCGATGCCCGAGGCGATGACGCAGCTGGTCGCGTCCGGCCGCTCGAACACCACCGTCCAGGTGCCCATGAGCGCGGAGCCCCAGAGCGTCGTGCCGTCGCTGCCCACCGCCACCTCGCTTTCGCCGAAATCGTGGCGCAGGGTGCGTTCCAGTTCGGCCTTGCGGTCGCACCAGGGCTGGTCGCCGGCGGCCTGGTCGGACAGCGGCAGGCTGCGGGCCATCTCGCGCACGGCGCGCGGGTCCATGCCGGCGATGGCCGACCAGCCGCGCGGGTTGGCCAGGTTCTCCTCGCGGTCCTGGGTCGCGGCCAGCGCCGCCTGGCCCGGCAGGGCCAGCAGCACCGCCATCAGGGCGGAGGCGAGGCGGAGGATCGGCGTCGTCTTCATCTCGTCGGCCTTTCGCTTGCGCGCGGGTTGCAGGGAAAACCGCCGCGGACCCGCCGGGGTTCCCGAAAGGTTCCGCCCTGCCGCAATGTGAGCGCTAGCAGGACCGCCGCGAATGTCCTAGAAACGCCTCCGAAACGGTTGCGGCGCAGGATGGGGGAAGGCGACATGGCGATCTTGCTGGCGGATGTGGGCGGCACCAATGCCCGGATGGCGCTTGCGCACGAGGGCGCGCTGGACGTCGCGTCGATCACCCGCTTTCGCGGCGACGATCACGCCAGCTTCGACGCGGTTGTGACCGCTTATCTGGCGCAGCAGGGCAGCCCGCAGGTCGAGGCGGTCTGCGTCGCCGTGGCCGGCCCGGTCTGGGGCCACGAGGCGCGGCTGACCAATCGCGACTGGGATTTCTCGGAGGCGCGGCTGATGCGGCTGTCCGGGGCCGGCCGCGCCCGGCTCATCAACGACCTGACCGCGCTGGGCTATGCCACCCCGGCGCTGGACGGCGAGGCGGCGGGCTTCCTGCGCGGCCCGGCCGAGGGCGCGCTGTCGAACGGCCAGCGGCTGGTGGTGAATGCCGGCACCGGCTTCAACGTCTGCGCGGTGAAGGTGCTGCCCGATGGCGGCATCGCCTGCCTTGAGGCCGAGGAGGGCCATACCCGCCTGCCGCTCTCGGTCGCGGATCCGCTGGCCGAGGCGCTGGGCGACCAGGCCCGGCAGATCGATTCGGTCGAGGAGCTGTTCGCCGGCCGCGGCCTGGCCCGGCTGCATGCGCTGCGCAGCGCCACCCCGCAGGCCCGCGCCGAGACCGTCGTCGCCGCTGCCGCCGCCGGCGATGCCGAGGCCGAGGAGACGCTGCGGCTTTACGCCCGGCTGTTCGGCCTGCTCTGCCGTGAACTTGCCTTCCGATTCATGCCCATGGACGGCATGTTCCTGGCTGGCAGCGTGGCGCGTTCCTGCACCGATCGGTTCGGAATCTTCGAGCAGGCTTTCCTTTCGGACCCGCTGATGGCGCGGATTCCGCAGGCGGTCCCGGTCGGCGTGATCCGCGACGACATGGCCGCATTGCATGGCTGTCTTGCCGCAATCCGCTGAAAATTGCCCGAATCCGGGCAGCCATGCTGGATTTTGTTAACGCAGCCTGCAATGCTTTCGGCAAAATCGCCAGAAGCAGGGCAATCAGGCAATGAGAAGCTGGATCAAGGCAGGAACGGCTGCCGCAATCGTGCTTGGGACCGGAGCGGGCATGGTGAAGGCGCAGTCCTCGGGGCCGTCCTCCTCGCCGTTTTCCGGCTGGTTCGGGGGCGGCACGGGCAACGAATCCTCGCCGGTGGATCTGGATTTCAGCGTCGATGGCGGCGATGACGAGCTGCTGCCGCAGATCCGCGCCACCTCGCTTCTGGTCAGCGCCCAGGACGAGGGGCGGGTGACCGGGCAGGACATGCTGGCGGCGGCGCGCGGCGATTATGCCCGCATCCTCGGCGTGCTCTACGACAACGGCTATTATTCCGGTCTCATCGACATCACCCTGGACGGGGTCGAGGCCGCGACCGTCGCGCCGCTTGATGCGCCCAGCGTGGTGCGCAAGGTGCAGGTCCATGTCCAGCCCGGGCCGCGCTTCCGCTACAGCCGGGCCGAGATCGCGCCGGTGGCGCCGGGGACCGAGCTGCCCAGGGATTACCATGCCGGCGCCATCGCCCGCACCGGCGACATGAAGACCGCCGCCACCGCCGCGGTCAGCGGCTGGCGCGATGTCGGCCATGCCAAGGCCGAGGTTGCCTCGACCGACATCGTCGCCGATCACGCGACCAACCTGATCGACAGCCGCATCCACCTGGCGCCGGGGCCTGAGCTGCGCTTCGGCAAGCTGACCATCCGCGGCTATCAGCGCATGAATCCGCGCCGGCTGCGCAAGATCGCCGGCTTCCCGGAAGGCGAGCGCTTCGACCCCGAGAAGCTCGAGGATGTGAGGAAGCGCCTGCGCCGCTCGGGCGTGTTCTCGGCCATCACCCTGACCGAGGCGGATTACATCGGCCCCGGCAACACGCTGGATGTGGACCTGCTGGTGGTGGAACAGAAGCTGCGCCGGCTGGGCGCGGGCTTCGAATATTCCAACACCGATGGGCTGTCGCTGACCGGCTACTGGATCAACCGCAACCTGTTTCGCGGCGGCGAACGGCTGCGCGTCGATGCCAGCATCTCGGACATCGGTGGCGATACCGGGCGCGACTACAGCCTGGGCGTGCGCGTGGACCGTCCCGCCACCATCACCGCCGACACCACCGGCTATGTGCTGGCCGAGGTCGAAAGCCTGGCCGAGGAGGATTACGACCTGAAATCCGGCACCTTCGGCCTGGGCTTCACCTGGATCCCCAGCGACGAGCTGACCGCCGACATCGCCCTGCAATACCGGGCGCTGCGCGTGGACGACGACAGCGGCCGCACGAATTTCCGGCTGTTCGCGCTGCCCGCCTCGATCACCTGGGACAAGCGCGACGACCAGAACGACGCCAAGCGCGGCTTCTGGCTTTCGGGCGGGGCGGTCCCCTTCGTCGGCCTGCAGGACGAGACAGGCTCGGGCGCCCAGCTGACCGCCGAGGGCCGGGCCTATTACAGCTTCGGCACCGACGACCGCTTCACGCTGGCGGGCCGGGCGCGGCTGGGCACCGTGGTCGGTCCCGAGATCGAGGAAACCCCGCGCGATTACCTGTTCTGGTCGGGCGGCGGCGGCACGGTGCGCGGCCATTCCTATGAATCGCTGGGGGTCGAGGTGATCCAGGGCCCGGACGGCCCGGTCAAGACCGGCGGCATGTCCATCGTCACCCTGACCGCCGAGACCCGCATCCAGATCCGCGAAAAGATCGGCCTGGCCGTCTTTGCCGATGCCGGCCGGGTGTGGGAGGACAGCGCCTTCTCGGGTGCCAGCGGCTGGCAGGCCGGCGCCGGGGCGGGCATCCGCTACAAGACCCCCATCGGCCCGATGCGCTTCGACATCGCCACCCCGGTCGGCGGCGGCGATGGCGACGATGGCGGGGTGCAGGTCTATATCGGTCTGGGGCAGGCGTTCTGATGCGTGATCTGGCTTATCGACTGCTTTTCGCCCTGTGCCTGGTCCTGGCCGCGCCCTTTGCTGCCATGGCCCAGGACAGCGCCGCCGAGATCTCGCAGGAGGTCGAGGACGACAAGGGCTTCATCACCCGCTTCCTGCAGGAAAAGCTGTCCGGCGCCGGCCGGGCCGTCACCATCGACGGCTTCCGCGGCGCGCTGTCGTCGCGCGCCACATTCGAGCGCATGACCATCGCCGACGATGACGGCGTCTGGATCACGCTGGAAAACGGCGCCATGAGCTGGAGCCGCTCGGCGCTGCTGTCGCGCCGCATCCAGATCGACGAGCTGTCGGCCGAGCGCGTGATCCTGCCGCGCCTGCCCGGCGGCGGCGAAAGCGCCCCGCAGGCCGAGGCGCGCGAGTTTTCCCTGCCGCAGCTGCCGGTCGCGGTGAACATCGACAAGATCCAGGTCGGCCGCGTCGAGCTAGGCCAGCCGATCATCGGGCAGGAGGCGGTGATCGCCATCGACGGCTCGATGAACCTGGAGAACGGCGAGGGCGTGACCAAGCTCGCCATCGACCGGGTGGACGGGCCGCGCGGCGAATTCCAGCTGGACGCCGGCTTCTCCAACGAGACGCGGGTGCTGGCGCTGGATCTGAAGCTGGACGAGGACCGCGACGGCCTGTTCACCAATATCGTCAAGATGAACGGCCGCCCGGCCGTGCAGGCCGAGATCTCGGGCACCGGCCCCTTGTCGGACTACACCGCCAACATCCGGCTGAACACCGACGGCCAGCCGCGCGTGCAGGGCACCGTCTCGGTCAAGGCCGAGGCGCGCGAGGGCGCGCCGGGCACCGCCTTCCGCGCCCAGCTTGCCGGCGATATCGCCACGCTGACCTCGCCCGAGAACCAGCAGTTCTTCGAGGGCACCTCGCAGATCCGCGCCGAGGGCTGGCGCGGCGCCGACGGCCGGCTGCTGATCCCGGAACTGAAGGTGACGACCGGGGCGCTGGACCTGGCGGGGTCGGTCGCGACCACGGCGCGCGGCGCGCCGGAAAGCGCGCATCTGACGCTGCTGCTGGGCCGGGACGCCGGTGCCACGCAACTGCCGGTCGCGGTGCCCTTCGGCGACAAGCCGATGACCGTGACCTCGGGCAGCCTGCGGCTGGATTATGACGCGGCGCAGGGCGCGGGCTGGGTGCTCAAGGGCCGGGTCGGCGACATCACCCGCCCCGACATCGCCCTGTCCGAGCTGCGCCTGGACGGCCGCGGCCGCATCGTGCTGACCCCCGAACAGGCGCTGCAAGAGGTACGCGGCTGGGTCGCCTTCGGCATGGACGACGTGAAACCCACCGATCAGGGCCTGGCCGAGGCGGTGGGCGATGCGCTGAACGGCGGGCTGAACTTCGCCTTCACCCCCGGCAATGCGCTGAAATTCTGGGGCATGAACGTCAACGGCGACGGCTACGGCTTCAAGGGCGACATGGAGGTCTCGGGCCTGAAAAGCGGGTTGGCGCTGTCGGGCGACATCACCGGCAGCCACGGCGACCTGTCGCATTTCTCGCGCCTGGCCGGGCGCGAGCTGGGCGGTCAGGCCGAGGCGGCGATCAAGGGCCGCTACGTCCTGCTCAGCAAGGCCTTCGACATCGACACCCAGGTCAAGGGCATCGACATCCGCATCGGCCAGGAGCACGCCGACCGCATGCTGGCGGGCGAGTCCACCATCGCCCTCAGCGCCAAGCGCGACACCACCGGCATCCGGCTGCAGCGTCTGCATGTCAACGCCCGGAACCTGACCGCCGAGGCGCAGGGCTATCTTTCCAGCTATGCCAGCGACGTGACGGCGACGATCTCGATGCCCGACCTGTCGGTGGCCGATCCGCAATTCGCCGGCAGCATCCAGACCGACGCGCATCTGACCGGCGCCTCGGGGGCGCGCAAGCTGGCGCTGAACGGCAAGGCGCAGGACCTGGTGCTGAGCCGGCCCGAGATCGACGGCGCCTTCAAGGGCGAAACCGACCTGACCATCGCGCTGCAGGAACGGCACGGCACCTATGAGCTGCAGGAGTTCAAGCTGGTGAACCCGCAGCTGGACGCCGAGGGCGCCGGCACCTTCTCGATGCAGGCGCTGGACGGCCGGCTGTCGGTGACCATGCCCGACCTGTCGGTGCTGGGGCGCGGCTTCTCGGGCGGGGTGACGCTGCAGGGCACCGCCGCGAAACAGGGCGACGCCCGCCGGCTGGAACTGACCGGGCGCGGCACCGACCTGCGCTTCGGCCAGCAGGACGTGGACGGGGCGCTGACCGGCGTGACCGAGCTGAAGCTCTCGGCCCGCGAGCAGGGCGGCGAGTTCACCATCGACAGCTTCGACCTGCGCAACCGGCAGATGCTGGCGACGGCGCAAGGCACCATCGGCAAGACCACCGACATGACCGGCGCGGTCACCATCAGGTCGCTGGCGAGCTTCGGTCGCGGCTGGCGCGGGGCGCTGGAGGCGCAGGGCAGCTTCAGGGATGCGGGCGACGGCGCCCGGCGGCTGGAGGTGACCGGCACCGGCACCGACCTGTCCTTCGGCCAGGCCCAGGTCGACGGCGCGCTGGCCGGCCAGACCCGGCTTGCCGTGCAGGGGACCGAGCGCGGCGGCGTCTTCACCATCGACACCGCGACGGTCGAGAACCCGCGCCTGAACATCGGCGCCGCCGGCAAGATCGGCAAGGGCGCCACCGACCTGACCGCCAACCTGCGCGCCGACGACCTGCGCTTCCTGGGCCGCGGCTTCCGCGGCGCGGTGCAGGCCCAGGGCCGGGTGCAGGATCAGGCGGACGGCAGCCGGGCGATCACCGCCACCGGCACCGCCAGCAACCTTGCCGTCGGCAATGCCCAGGCCGATGCGGTGCTGGCCGGCCAGACCAGCTTCGCGCTGGACGCCACGCAGAATGCCGATGGCGGCCTGCGGGTCTCGCGGCTGAACGCGGGCAACGGCCAGTTCCGCATCACCGGCGACGGCGATCCGGCGACCGGGCTGAACCTCGATGCGCGGCTCAACGACCTGGGCCTGCTGGTGCAGGGCTTCCCCGGCCCGGCGACGGTGGCGGGGACGATCCACAACACCGGCCCCGCCTATGAGGTGAACCTGACCGCCACCGGGCCCGGCGACACCCGGGCGCGGGTGACGGGCTCGGCGGCGACCGACATGTCCACCGCCGACATCCGCGTCGAGGGCACCAGCAACGCCGCCGCCGCGAATCCCTTCCTGCGCACCCGCTCGGTCGAGGGGCCGCTGAGCTTCGATCTGCGCCTGAACGGCCGGCCGGCGCTGGAATCGCTGTCGGGCCGGGTGGCGCTGACCGGCGGCCGGCTGGCTGAGCCGCGCTTCGGCCTGGCCGTGGGCAGCCTGAACGCCAATGCCGATTTCAACGGCGGCCGCATCGACGTGGACGTGCGCGGCGCGGTCGAGTCCGGCGGCACCATCACCGTCAGCGGCCCGGTCAGCCTGGTGGGCGACCGGCAGATGAACCTGGATGTGCGGCTGGCGGATGTGGTGCTGCGCGACCCGAACCTCTACGAGACGCGGGTGAACGGCGCCATCAACGTCGCGGGCACCGTGGGGCAGGGGCCGCTGGTCTCGGGCCGCATCGATGTCGGCCATACCGAGCTGCGCATCCCCTCGACAGGGCTGGGCGGCGCCAAGGCGATCCCGGACATCATCCACCGTTCGGAACGTCCGCCGCAGCGCCAGACCCGCGCCAAGGCCGGGCTGCTGGACTTTCCCAATCCCGACGCGATGGCGGCCGGCATGACCTCGCCGCCGGCGACGCCGCCGGCCAATCCGGCGCGGTTCGAGCTGCTGATCTCGGCCCCCGACCAGGTCTTCGTGCGCGGGCGCGGCGTCGATGCCGAGCTGGGCGGAGAGATCCGCCTGACCGGCAATGCCCGCCAGCCCATCCCCATCGGCCAGCTGGAGCTGATCCGCGGCCGCGTCGACCTGCTGGGCAAGCGCTTCGACATGACCGAGGGGTTGATCGAGCTGCAGGGCAGCCTGATCCCGGTGATCCGGCTGGTGGCGCAGACCGAGCAGGACGGCATCACCACCCGCATCATCATCGACGGCGAGGCGCAGGATCCCGAGATCACCTTCGAATCCTCGCCCGAGATGCCGCAGGAGGAGGTGCTGTCGCAGCTGCTGTTCGGGCGCGGCCTGGACAATATCAGCGCCCTGCAGGCCGCCCAGCTTGCCAGCGCCGTGGCGACGCTGGCCGGCAAGGGCGGCGAGGGCATCGTCGGGCGGCTGCGTGCCTCGACCGGGCTTGACGATCTCGACCTTGCCACCGATGACGAGGGCAATGTCTCGCTGCGCGCCGGCAAGTATCTGTCCGAGAACCTCTATACCGACGTGCAGGTCGGCGGCGACGGCAAGACCCAGCTGAACCTGAACCTCGACGTGTCGAAAACCCTGACCGCGCGCGGCTCGGTGGACAGCGAGGGCGAAAGCACCATCGGCCTGTTCTACGAACGCGACTACTGAACCATCCGCGCCACGCGGATCGCAAGACCTCGCCCACAAGCCGCGGCGGGGTCTTGAACTTTGCCGGCTGATTTATTAGCTTGCTAATGAAAATCGCGACCTGCCCGCGGGTTCAGCAGGAAAAATCCCATGCCAGACCGTCCCTCCACCTTCGTGGAAACCCTGATCGAACTGACCCGGACATTGCGCGCGGCATTCGGCGTGCGGGTCGAGAAGCACGGGCTGACCTATGCCCGCGCCCGGCTTCTGACCACCATCGGCCGGCACGAGGGTGCGAGCCAGGCCGAGCTGGCGGCGCTGATGGGCATCGAGACGCCGACGCTGAAGCGTCTGCTGGACGCGCTGGAGGAGCAGGGCCTGGCCGAGCGCCGGCCGATCCCCGAGGACGGCCGCAAGCACGCCGTCTTCCTGACCGAGGCGGCGCGGATCGAGCCGCTGCTGGGCTTCCGCGCCGAGGTCGATGCCGCGCTGGCCGAGGGCATTCCGGCCGAGGACATGGCGGTGACGCGCCGCACCCTGGCGCAGATGGCCCGCAACGCCGAGAAGCTGGGGCAGGCATGAGCGAGGGGCAGCAGCCCGCACCGGCGCCCGCTGCGGCGGCGCCGGCCTTCGTGCCGATGTCCTGGCCGGCGACGCTGGGCTATATTGGCGCCTCGGTGACCATCGGGCTGACGCAGGGGCTGGCGCAGGGCTTCGTCAGCACCAACATCCCGCAGATCGCCGGCGATCTGGGCGCCACCCAGACCCAGGCGACCTGGCTGATGGCGGCCTTCCTGATCCCGCGCGCCTCGATGCCGCTGCTGCTGATCAAGATCCGCACCCAGTTCGGCCTGCGCCGCTTTGCCGAAGTGGCGATCCTGGTCTATCTTGCCGTCTCGCTGGCGGCCTTCGCCGTCTCGGACCTGCGTTCGGCGGTGACGGTGCAGTTCTTTGCCGGCATGGCTTCGGCGCCGCTCTCGACCCTGGCCTTCATGTACATGCTGGAGCCGCTGCCGCCGGCCTGGAAGATGCGGCTGGGCCTGCCCATGGTGCTGGCCATGGTCGCGGCCGGGCCGATGCTGGCGCGGGTGATCTCGCCGGCGCTGATGGGCGATCACGGCTGGGACGGGCTGCATTTCATGGCGCTGGGCATGGCGGCGGTGTCGCTGGGGCTGGTCTATGCCCTGCCGCTGACCTCGCAGCCGCGGGTCAAGGTCATCGCCGCCATGGACCTGGTCAGCTGGCTGCTGATCGCCACCGGCTTCGGCGGGCTGACGGTGGCCTTCGTCATGGGCTCGATCCACTGGTGGACCGATGCGCCGTGGCTGGGCTGGGTGATGGCGCTGGCCGTGGTGGCGCTGACCCTGGCCGTGGTGATCGAGCTGCACCGCAAGACGCCGCTTCTGGACATCCGCTGGCTCTCCAGCCCGGCCATGCTGCACCTGACGGCGACGCTGCTGATCTTCCGCCTGGTCTTGTCCGAGCAGAGCGCGGGCGCGCCGCGCATGTTCCAGGTCCTGGGGGTGACGCAGGACCAGCTGGTGCCGCTTTTCGCCCTCATCACCCTGGCGACCGTGCTTGGCGGCCTGGCGCTGGTGCCCTTCATGCGTCCCCAGCGCGTGCCGCTGTTCCACCTGATCGCGCTGGCGCTGATCTGCACCGGCGCCTGGATGGACAGCCATTCGACCATCGACACCCGGCCGGCGCAGATGATGCTCAGCCAGGCGCTGATCGCCTTTGCCGGCTCGTTCTTCCTGGCACCGGCGATGATGCAGGGGTTGCTTTCGGCCCTGGCGCGCGGGCCGGCCTATATCCTGTCCTTCATCATCGTCTTCCTGTCCACGCAGTCGCTGGGCGGCGCCATGGGTTCGGGCCTGTTCTCGACCTTCATCAACCACCGCCAGGCCATGCATCTGCAGGTCCTGCGCGAGGCGCTGACCGCCGCCGACCCGCTGACCGCCGCGGCCGTGGCCCGCAACATGGCCATGCTGGGGCCGCAACTGCCGGACCTGGCGGCGCGCAAGGCGCAGGCCGTGGCGCTGATCGCCCAGGACGCCAGCGCCCAGGCCTATGTCATGGCCTATAACGACGCCTATTTCCTGACCTTCCTGGTGGCGGCGGCGGCGCTTTGCGCGCTGGTCCTGCACCTGTTCCGCGACTGGCTCGCGGCGCGCTTCTGGCCCCGTCCGTCCGCGCCCGCCCAGCCCGAGACAGCCCAGCCCACGCCCGCCACGACCAGCAGCCAACCCGAGCCCGCGACATGACCAAGACCCATCTGATCCCCACCCTGATCGCCATCGCCGCCGGCATCGCTGGCCTGCTCATCGTGCTTTACGCCTGGCACCTGCCGCCCTTCACCCCGGCGCATCCGCAGACCGAGAACGCCTATATCCGCGGCAAGGTCACCACCATCGCCCCGCAGCTCTCGGGCTATGTGGCGGCGGTCGAGGTGCAGGACTTCCAGCCGGTCAGGGCCGGCCAGGTCATCGCCCGGCTCGACGACCGGCAGTATCGCCAGAAGCTTGCCCAGGCCCGGGCGGTGCTGGAGGGCGCCGAGGCGGCGCTGCAGATCCAGGAACAGAGCGTGCATTCCGCCCGGGCCAGCCTGCAATCGGCCAAGGCGGCGCTGTCGGCGGCCGAGGCGGCGCGGGACACGGCGAAATCGACCTGGGACCGGGCGCAGGCCCTGCAGTCGCGCGGCGTGACCGCGCAAAGCTCGGCCGACCAGACCGAGCTGGCGCTGCGCCAGGCCGAGGCCGCCGTCACCCAAGGACAAAGCGCCATCGCCGTGGCGCGCGAGACCGTCAACGGCGCCCAGGTCGGGCTGGCCGCCAAGCGCGCCGAGATCGCCTCGGCCCGTGCGGCGGTCGAGCTGGCGCAGATCGACCTCGACAACACGGTGATCCGCGCCCCCGCAAACGGGCGGCTGGGCCAGGTGGGCGTGCGCATCGGCCAGTATGTCACCGCCGGCACGGCGCTGGTCAGCCATGTCGGCCCCGATGTCTGGGTGATCGCGAATTTCAAGGAAACCCAGCTGCACGGCGTCCGCGTCGGCGACCGGGCGACCTTCACGGTGGATGCCATGCAGCACCGCGCCTTCACCGGCCGGATCGAGGCCTTCTCGCCGGCCACGGCATCCGAGTTCAGCCTGCTGGGATCCTCGAACGCCACCGGCAACTTCACCAAGATCGTGCAGCGCCTGCCCATCCGCATCAGCATCGACCCGGGCCAGGCGATGTCGGAATACCTGGAGCCCGGCCTGTCGGTGGTGGTGACGGTGGACGAGGGCTCGGGCGCGCGCGACACATCCGCCAGCGCCGGGCCGCTGGTCATGGGGCATGAGGGCTGAAGGCCGCCCCGGTGCGCGCCATTGCCAGGGCCGCGCCGGGGGCGGGGTTCGGCCCGAGCCGCAGCCATGGCCGCATCGCGGATCCCCTGCCGCGTGGGGGAGGGCCGGGAAGCAAGCCCCGGTCTTGCCCGGCGCTATGGACCGGCGCGGCAGGATATTCTAGAACTCGGGCAGGGTGCAGGCAGGCGGCGCGGTTCCGCCCGGGCACTTCCGGGAGGCAGGAAACTTGGCCACGCTCAAGGATGTCGCGCGGGCGGCGGGGCTGTCGATCACGCAGACCAGCCGGGCGCTGAACGACCATTCCGATGTCAACGAGATGACCCGCGAGCGGGTCAAGGCGGTGGCGCGCTCGCTGAACTACCAGGCGAACATCTCGGCGCGCAAGCTGGTCACAGGGCGCTCGGGCATGGTGGCGCTGGTGGTGCCGCATTCCGCCGACCTGCCGCGCGACGGCCTGTTCATCGAGGGCGTCGCCGGGCTTTCGGCGCAGTTCTCGGGGCGCGGCATGCAGTTCGTGCTGCATGTGGCCCAGCCCGAGGAGCCGATCACCCGCGTCTATCAGCGCCTGATCGGCAATGGCGTGCTGGACGGCTTCATCCTGTTCAGCCCGCATGACGGCGACCCGCGCGCCCGGTTTCTCAAGGAGCGGGGCATCCCCTTCGTGGTGCATGGCCGCATCTGGCCCGAGGCCGACCACGCCTATTTCGACATCGACAACGAGGGCATCCTGCTGGAAAGCGCCCGGCACCTGATCGGGCTCGGCCATCGCCGCATTGCCTTCATCAACGGCGTGCTGGGCCACGGCTTCGCTTCGGCGCGGATGCGCGGCTATCGCCGGGCGCTGGAGGAGGCCGGGCTGGCCGAGGATCCGGCGCTGATCCGCCATGGCGAGATGACCGAGGCGCTGGGGCTGGTCGCGACCGTCGAGATGTTCCGCTCGGGCAAGCCGGCACCCACGGCGATGCTGTGCAGCAACGTGCGCATCGCCAAGGGGGTCTACAAGGCGCTCGAGGCGCTGGGCCTGTCGATCCCCGGCGACGTCTCGGTCATGGCCCATGACGACCATCTGCCGATGCTGCGCGCCTCGGCCTTCTTCCCGGCGCTCAGCGTCACCAAGGCCCCGCTGCGCGACAGCTGGGAGCCCTTGGCGGACTGCCTGACCGGGCTGCTGGACGGCCGCCCGCAAGAGGAGCTGCAGATCGTCGGCCCGCATGAACTGATCATCCGCAACTCGACCGGGCCGGCGCCGGCCTGAACCGCGAAAGGAATGCCCATGCCCGTTCCCGACCGTGCCGCCATCCAGGCCATGGATGCCCAGGATCCCCTGCGCCATTTGCGCGACGCCTTCATCCTGGCCGGGGACGAGATCTACCTGGACGGCAATTCCCTGGGGCCCGCCACGCTGGCCGCGCAGCAGGAACTGCTGACGGCGGCGCGCGAGGAATGGGCGCGCGACATGATCCGCAGCTGGAACGGCGCCGGCTGGTTCGACCTTCCGGTGCGGCTGGGCGACCGGATCGGCAGGCTGATCGGCGCGGCGCCGGGGCAGGTGGTGGTGGCCGACACCACCTCGGTCAACATCTACAAGGCGCTGCACGCCGCCATGGGCCTGCGGCCGGGGCGCGGCACCATCGTCGCGGAAAGCGGCAGTTTCCCGACCGATCTCTACATGGCCGAGGGCGTGGTCTCGACCCTGCCCGGCGCGCGGCTGCGGCTCGAGGGCGTGGACGCCCCGACGATCGAGGAGCTGCTGGACAGCGATGTCGCGGCGGTGCTGGTCAACCATGTGAACTACAAGACCGGCGCCCTGCGCGACATGGCGGCGCTGACCGCGCGCATCCACGAGGCGGGCGCCCTCGCCATCTGGGACCTGTGCCACTCCGCCGGCGCCCTGCCGGTCGCGCTGGACGCGGCCGGGGCGGATTTCGCCGTGGGCTGCAGCTACAAGTATCTGAACGGCGGTCCCGGCGCGCCGGCCTTCATCTATGTGGCAAAGCGGCACCTGGGCCAGGCGCGGCAGCCGCTCAGCGGCTGGTGGGGCCATGCCCGGCCCTTTGCCTTCGAGACCGGCTACGAGGGCGATCCCGGCATCCGCCGCTTCCAATGCGGCACCCAGCCGATCCTGTCCATGCGGGCGCTGAAGGGCGCGCTGGAGGTCTGGGACCGGGTGGACATGGCGGCGCTGCGCGCCAAAAGCATCGCGCTGACCGGCCTGTTCATCGAGCTGGTGGAAAGCCTTTGCGCTGGGCGGGGCCTGGCGCTGGAAAGCCCGCGCGACGGCGCGCTGCGCGGCAGCCAGGTCGCCTTTCGCCACGACCATGCCCATGAGATCATGCAGGCGCTGATCGCCCGCGGCGTGATCGGCGATTTCCGCGCCCCCGCCACGCTGCGCTTCGGCTTCGCGCCGCTCTACCTGCGCCATGTGGACGTGCTGCGCGCGGCCGAGACGCTGGCCGAGGTGCTGGAAAGCGAAAGCTGGCGGGATCCGCGTTTTGCGGTGAAGGCGGCGGTGACCTGAACTAGCTGGCGGGCGGGATCAAACACCTAGCCGGCGGGCGGGCAGACGCGCACCTCGGTCCCCCATTCGGCGCAGCGGCGCATCAGGTCCTCGGGCAGCGGCCGGTCGATGAAGACCGCGTCCAGCTCGGACAGGCTGCCGATGCGGGCCGGGGCCGGGCGGCCCAGCTTGGAATGGTCGGTGACCAGGAAGGCCCGCCGCGACTGGCGCAGGATCGAGCGGCTGACCCGCACTTCGGCCAGGTCGAAGTCCAAGAGGTCGCCGTCATGGTCCAGCGCCGAGGTGCCGATCACCGCGTAATCGACCTTGAACTGCTCGAAGAACTGCGTCGTCAGCTCGCCTACCAGCCCGCCGTCCGAGCGCCGCAGCGCGCCGCCGGCCACCATGATCTCGCAGCCGGGATTGGCCAGCAGGATATTGGCCACGTTCATGTTGTTGGTGACCACGGTGATGTTGGAGTGATGGATCAGCGCCTGGGCTACCGCCTCGGTCGTGGTGCCCAGGTTCAGGATCAGGCTGCAATTGTCGGGGATTTCCGCCGCGCAGGCCGCGCCGATGGCCGCCTTGGCCTCGGCGTTCATGCGCCGCCGCGCCTCGTAGCCCAGGTTCACCGCGCCGGCCCGCGGCACCGCGCCGCCATGGACGCGGTCCAGCAACCCGGCCTCGGCCATCTCGCCCAGATCGCGGCGGATGGTCTGCAGCGTCACCTCGAAACGCTGGGCGAGGTCGTCGACCAGCACACGGCCCTCGGCCCGGGCGAGTTCGAGGATTTCGCTCTGGCGGATGCTGAGGGCCAAGGGGCACTCCATGCTGGAACGGCTTCACTGTAAGCGATCCGCTTCTGCGCGCAAGCGTTCCTTGCGCCGGGACCGGGCGGCGCCGATGTTCGGATCGGGCGCGGTCCAGCCCGAAACGAAAGCCGCTTGACCCCCCGCCGGGGCCGGTGCAGCTTGCGGCGCGACGCAGAAAACAGGCCAGCCATGACCGATCCCGCCGCCTTTCCGGGTCTTGCCTCCTTTGCCTTCGCCCTGCCGGGCCGCACCGTCTTTGGCCGAGGCGAGGCGCGGAAGGCCCCCGCCGCGATCCGGGCCCATGGCCCGCGCGGCGTGCTGGTGCATGGCGCCGATCCCGGCCGGGCCGCATGGCTGGTCGATGCCCTGCGCGCCGAGGGGGCCGAGGTGCTGACCCTCGCCTGCGGGGCCGAGCCGAGCCTGCCGATGCTGGAGGATGCCCTGGCGCGGGCCAAGGAATTCCGCCCGGCCTGGGTCGCGGCGCTGGGCGGCGGCGCGGCGCTGGACCTGGGCAAGGCGCTGGCCGGGCTGGTGCCGGCGCCGGGCGGGATCATGGATCATCTCGAGGTGGTCGGGCGCGGCCTGCCGCTGTCGGTTCCGCCCTTGCCCTATGTCGCCCTGCCGACCACCGCTGGCACCGGGGCCGAGGCGACGCGCAACGCGGTGATCGGCCTGCCCGAGCATGGCCGCAAGGTCTCGATCCGCGATGAACGGATGCTGCCGCGGCTGGCCATCGTCGATCCGGCGCTGACCGATGATTGCCCGCGCGCAGTGACGCTGGCCTCGGGACTCGATGCGCTGGCGCAGGTGATCGAGCCCTGGATCTCGTGCAAGGCCACGCCCTTCACCGATGCGCTGGTGCGCCCGGCGATCCGGCCGGGCCTGCGGGCGCTGAAACGATTGATGGAGAAGGAAGAGGCGGCGGCGCGCGACACCATGGCCTGGGTCAGCCTGTGCGGCGGCATCGCGCTGGCCAATGGCGGGCTTGGCGCCGTGCACGGGCTGGCCGGGGTGATCGGTGGCGTGACGACCGCCGCCCATGGCGCGATCTGCGGCGCGCTGCTGGGTCCGGTGCTGGAGATGAACCGCGCCCATGCCTCCGATCCTGCCCGCATCCGCGAGGTCTGCGGCGAGGTGGCGGCCGTGCTGGGTTGCGACGAGGCCGAGGCGCCGCAGGCCCTGGCCCGCTGGGCGCGCGGGGCCGGCCTGCCGGGGCTGCGGGCGCAGGGCCTCGATCCGGCGCGGCACCAGG
>NZ_JAEHFP010000053.1 GCF_016446475.1 Paracoccus binzhouensis
TTGCGTGCCAAGGTCACCTCCCACGTAGAGATGATCTTGAATCACAGCCAGACGCGCAGGGGAATCCTTTTTGTCAACACAACCTAGCTTCTTGTGGTGTGAATGAGGATGATCTTGCCTCATGGTCGGGGCAGTCGGTAACCCTGCTAGATGCACATCCACTCTTTAATACTATGCCAGTTGAAGTACGTTATCTGGCGGATGGAACTGAAGTTAGAAATTATGTGAATGGGATGGCCGTTTCGCAGTGCTTCGGCGGCGCATCAGCTTCAAGATATAGCCCGATGACTGTGCAAGTTAGCGGGAATAGTTTTTGCTCCAGTAGATTTGCAGCGTGTAACAATCAGTTCTACATTCGAAGCGGCATTGTGCAGAGATATGCGCCGGTTGGTAGTGGTGGTGCTCGCTGCTATACTGATAAAAGAACAAGGCCCGTGTCTATTTAAACATGCACTTTGCCGCGCTATGTCTGCGACCAAAGCTCTGTATGGGTGTCGCGACCACCCGGAGCCTGGAGGACTGGATCGGGATATGGCGTGCAGTCTGCTGTTTTCTCATACTAAAAAGGTGGTGATCGGCGCTCAGCAAAGCGTAGAGTGCGTACTTGCTCTTACCATTCACCCGCAACGCCCGTTCCGCGCCATCACCAACAGATCATACTGCGGCGCCTCGGCGCGGCGCCGGTTCGGCTCTACCTCGGTCAGCGCCACCGCCGGGGCCAGCTTCTCCTTCGCCCGACGGCAAGCTGCTGATAGAAGCCCTGCCCGGCCACTTCCAGGCAATCACGTCGCCGATCACCACAGCCTCGAGGTGGATGAAGGCCGATGCGTCGATGACCAGCACGATGCCATCACGAGACCAGAGGCCACTCCTTGGCCACCATGGTCAGCACGTCGTATTGCGCCACGACCTCGCCCTTCTGGTTGGTGACCCGGCAGTCCCAGCGCACCTCGCCGTGATCGGCATTCTGGCGCGGGTTGATCTCCTTGCAGGTCAGCCGCACCTGCAGCGTGTCGCCGAAATAGACCGGCGTCAGGAAGCGCAGGTTGTCCACGCCGTAATTGGCCAACACCGGGCCCGGATTCGGCTCGACGAACAGGCCGGCCGCGAAACTGGCGATCAGGTAGCCATGCGCCACGCGGTCGTCGAAGAACGGATTCGCCTTGGCCGCCGCCTCGTCCATATGGGCATAGAAGGTGTCGCCGGTGAAATGCGCGAAATGCTCGACATCCTCGCGAGTGATGGTGCGCGTCGCCGTGACCAGCTGGTCGCCGATGCGCAGCTCGGCCAGCGACTTGCGGAAGGGATGCACGCCCTGCTGCGCATCCGCCCCCTCGATCCAGCGGCCGGTGACCGCGGACAGCAGCCGCGGCGCGCCCTGCACGGCGGTGCGCTGCATGTAATGCTTGACGCCGCGGATGCCCCCCATCTCCTCGCCGCCGCCAGCCCGGCCCGGCCCGCCATGGACCAGCGGCGCCAGGGGCGAGCCGTGCCCGGTCGAGCTTTTGGCCGAGGCGCGGTTGCCGATCAGCACCCGGCCGTGGAAGGGCGCGACACCCAGCACCACTTCCTCGGCCACCCGGGGATCGTCGGTGAAGACCGAGGAGACCAGCGAACCCTTGCCCAGCCGGGTCAGACGGATCGCCTCGTCCAGGTCGTCATAGGGCAGGACGGTGGACACGGGACCGAAGGCCTCGACCTCATGCACGGCGGCGGCCGAAAAGGGCTTTTCGGCATACATCAGCACCGGGTTCAGGAAGGCGCCCTTGCCGGCATCGCCCGAGGCAACGCGCACTTCCTCGGGATCGCCGGCCACGATCTCGGCCACCGCCTGCAACTCGCGGATGCGCTCGCGCACCTCCTGCCGCTGGTCGAGGCTCGCCAGCGGGCCCATGCGCGTGGCTTCCTCGCCCGGCAGGCCCAGCGCGGTCTTGCCCAGCCGTTCCCCCAGCGCCGCGACCAACGCCTGCACCTGCGCGCGCGGCGCGATCACCCGGCGGATCGCGGTGCATTTCTGCCCCGCCTTCACCGTCATCTCGCGCGCCACCTCCTTCACGAACAGCTCGAACTCGGGCGTGCCCGCCACGGCGTCCGGACCCAGGATCGAGGCGTTCAGGCTGTCCGCCTCCATGGTGAAGCGCACGGAATTGGCGATGATCGCCGGATGCGCCTTCAGCTTGCGCCCGGTCCAGGCCGAGCCGGTGAAGGTCACTGCGTCCTGTCCGGTGACATGGTCCAGCAGGTCGCCCACCGAGCCGCAGATCAGCTGCAGCGCGCCTTCGGGCAGGATGCCGGTCTCGACGATGCGCCGCACCATCAGCTCGGTCAGATAGGCGGTCTGGCTGGCCGGCTTCACCACGCAGGGCACCCCGGCCAGCAAGGTCGGGGCGATCTTTTCCAGCATCCCCCAGATCGGGAAGTTGAAGGCGTTGATATGCACCGCCACCCCCTGCAGCGGCGACAGGATGTGCTGGGCGCTGAAGGTATTGTCGCGCGACAGCAGCTCGACATCGCCATCGGTCAGCACGCGGGTATTCGGCAGCTCGCGCCGGCCCTTCGAGGCATAGGTCAGCATGGTGCCGATGCCGCCCTCGATATCGACCCAACCGTCGGCGCGGGTGGCGCCGGTATGCAGGCTTTCGGCGTAGAATTCCTCCTTCTGCGCCATCAGCGCCTGGCCCAGGGCCTTGAGCATCGCCGCCCGCTCGTGAAAGGACATGCGGCGCAGCGCCGGCCCGGCGACCTCGCGGCCATGCGCCAGCACCGCGGCGAAATCCAGCCCGGTCGAGTCGATCAGCGCCACAGGCTCGCCGGTGGCGGCGTCCAGCAGCGCCTGGCCTTCGCGCGCCCCGGGCGTCCAGGCGCCGCAGACATAGCTTTCCAGGCGGCGCGGGTTGCGGGTGACTGCGTTCATATGCGTTTCCTTCGCGTTTCCGGTCGCGTTCTTCAGACAGGGCGCGGGGCCTGTTTCCCCGCCGCCCGCCATCTCACAGGCCCAGTCGGGCCAGTTCTTCCTGCAGCTGGGCTTCCCATTGCGCCAGCAGCGCCTCGTTCGGCTGGTGGCGCAGGCCAAGGCGGCGCAGCATCTCGTGCCGCGCCGATTGCGCCAGGCCGAAGCCCGCCGCGACGCGCGGCCGCCAATAATCCAGCGCCGCCAGGATCTCGGCCTTGCCCTCGGGCGTGGCGGCGATGCGTTCCAGCCCCTCCAGCCCCAGCTGGGCATGGCGGGCCTCGCGCGGAGCGATCTGCCGGAAGACCTCGGCCAGCGGGCCGTAGGAGACGCGGGTCAGCTCGGTCATCTGCACC
Source organism: Paracoccus binzhouensis (assembly GCF_016446475.1). GTDB lineage: Bacteria > Pseudomonadota > Alphaproteobacteria > Rhodobacterales > Rhodobacteraceae > Paracoccus > Paracoccus binzhouensis. The sequence goes on from NZ_JAEHFP010000053.1 coordinate 3,307, forward strand.
CCGGTCGCCAGGCCCTGCAGCACGTTCATCACCACCGCATCGGTCCAGCCGGTGATCGGATAGTGGAACACCGACAGCCGCATGTCGCCTGGCCGGCGCGCCGCGCCCAGATCGGCCTCGCGCGCGACCCGGGCGGCCCAGTCGTGGCTGGTCTGGTAGCGCATGACATCGGTGCCGAAATCGCCCATCACCTCCAGCACCTGTTCGGCGTGGTCGGCCTTTTCCAGGGTGATGCGGCTGGCCGCGATACGCTCCTTGATGCCGGGCGCGAAGTTGATCGCATCGGCGAAACCGGCCGAGGCAGCCAGCTCGCTGTCCACGAAGGAGGACATCAGCCGCAGCAGCTCGCCGCGATAGCGGGCCGGCACGTTGCCCGGCGCGGTCAGCACCCCGCCCTGGGCCAGATAGTCCTCGATGCTCATGCTGTCAGACATGGTTCCCCCTCCCGTCCGGTCATTCGTCATAGGTCACGACGACCCGGTCGCTGACCGGATAGGCCTGGCAGGACAGGACATAGCCCGCCCGGACCTCGTAATCTTCCAGCGCGTGGTTCACCGCCATCTCGACCTCGCCTTCCAGCACCTTGCAGCGGCAGGTCGAGCATACCCCGGCCTTGCAGGAATAGGGCGCGTCCATGTGGTTGGCGATGGCGGCGTCCAGAATCGTCTCGCCCTCGCGCGGCATCTGGAAATTGCGCGTGGCGCCGTCCAGCGTCACGGTGGCCGCGGTGCCGTTTCCCTGCGTCGCGGACTCGCGCGACACGGCGCGGGCCCTGGCGCGACCGGGCTGGCTGCTGGCGAACAGCTCGAACTTGATCTGGTCGTCGCGCAGCCCGTGCTCGCGCAGGCTTGCCGCCACGGTCAGCATCATGCCCTCGGGGCCGCAGATGAAGGCGGTGTCGATGGCCTTGGGGTCGATCCAGTGCCGGAACAGCGCCGCCATCTTGCCCTCGTCGATGCGGCCGGTGAACAGGTCGATCTCCTGCGCCTCGGCCTTGAGCACATGCAGCACCGAGAAGCGGCCCAGGTAGAGGTTCTTCAGGTCCTCCAGCTCTTCGCGGAACATGATCGAGCTGATCTGGCGGTTGGCATAGACCAGCGTGAACTGCGAGCGCGGCTCGCGCGCCAAGACCGTCTTGATGATCGACAGGATCGGGGTGATGCCGGAACCGGCGGCGACGGCCAGGTATTGCCGTTCGGCGGCCGGATCGATCTCGCTGTAGAACCTGCCCATGGGCGGCATCGCCTCGATCTCGTCGCCCGGCGCCAGGTTCTCGTTCGCCCAGGTGCTGAAGGCGCCGCCATCGACGCGCTTGATGCCGACGCGCAGCGCGCCCTCGTCCTTGCCGGCGCAGATCGAATAGCTGCGGCGCAGCTCCTCGCCGTCGAACTCGCGGCGGAAGGTCAGATACTGGCCCTGGGTGAAGTCGAAAAGCGCGCGATCCTCCTCGCGCGGGGCCAGCGTGACCACCACCGAGTCGCGCGTCTCGCGCCGGACATCGGTCACCTTCAGCGGGTGGAAGCGTGCCATTCGGGTATCCTTCCTGATAACGGGCTGCGCATCCTCAGATGCATTTGAAATAGTCAAAGGGTTCCAGGCAATCCTTGCAGCGCCAGCTGGCCTTGCAGGGGGTCGAGCCGAACTGGCTGACTCGTTCGGTATGGGTCGAGCCACAGCGCGGGCAGGCGACGGCCAGGTTGCCGCCCGCCCCGATCAGCCGCGAGATCCGCCCCGCCAGCTGGCCGTCCGCCGCCGTGCCGTCGATGGGGGGCGCGATGCCATAGGCGCGCAGCTTTTCCCGCCCGGATTCGGTCAGCCAGTCGGTGGTCCAGGGCGGCGACAGCCGCCGCTCCAGCCGCAGCTTGTCGATGCCGCGGGCCCGCAGCGCCGTCTCGATATCCAGGTTGATGATGCTGGTCGCCGGGCAGCCGGAATAGGTCGGCGTGACAGTGACGACCAGCGTGTCGCCCTGCCACGCGACATCGCGGATGATGCCCAGGTCGGTCAGGCTGATGACCGGAATCTCCGGGTCGGGAACCTCGGAAAGCCAGCCCCAGACCTCTTCGACGCCGGGATGGGGTGCGGCGGCCATGGCCGTTACCAGCTTGCGCCCGGATAGGCGCGCTGCAGGAACTGCATCTCGGCCAGGATATAGCCCAGATGCTCGGTATGGGTGCCCTGCCTGCCGCCCTTGTGCGCGAAGGGGCTGTCGGGGATCTGCAAGGTCGCCTCGCCCAAAACATGGCGCAGGGTGGCGTCCCAACCGGCGCGCAGGCTGGCCGGATCGGGGAAGATGCCACGCGCCGCGACCTTGGCATCCTTGTCGTCGCCCAGGAACATCTCGCCCGTATAGGGCCAGAGCGCGTCCAGCGCCTCCTGCATGCGGCGGTGGCTTTCCGCGGTGCCATCCCCCAGCCGCACCACCAGGTCGGAGGAGCGTTCCAGGTGGTAGGCAACCTCCTTGCCGGCCTTGGCCGCGATCTCGGCCACGCGCGGGTCCAAGGACGCGGACAGCGCCTTCAGCAGCTCGTGGTGCCAGGCGTCGAACAGGAACTGCCGCATCAGCGTATGGCCGAAATCGCCGTTCGGGCGCTCGACCAGCAGCAGGTTGCGGAAATCCCAGGCGTCGCGCAGATAGGCCAGGTCATCGGCGCTGCGGCCCTGCCCCTCGACCTCGGCCGCGAGGCCCAGCCACAGCTGGGTCTGGCCGATCAGGTCCAGCGCCACGTTGGCCAGCGCGATGTCCTCTTCAAGCGCCGGCGAATGGCCGCACCATTCGGACACGCGATGGCCGAGGATCAGCGTGCTGTCGCCGATGCGCAGCAGCGCCTCGAAGAACGCCTCCTGCCCGGCATCGGGCTGCGGCGCGGCGGGATGGTTCGGGTTGGCCTCGGCCTCGCGCCGGGCAAGGTCCGCCACCTCGGGCGTGTTCATGTCGGGCAGCGACGGCATCACATGTGCCCCACTTCGTCGGGAATGTCGAAGAAGGTCGGGTGGCGATAGACCTTGGAGTTCGACGGCTCGAACAGCGGCCCCTTGTCCGAGGGGCTCGACGCAGTGATCTGCGCCGAGGGCACGACCCAGATCGACACGCCCTCGTTGCGGCGGGTATAGACGTCGCGGGCGTTCATGATCGCCATTTCGGCGTCGGGCGCGTGCAGGCTGCCGACATGGCGGTGGTTCAGCCCGTGCTGGCCCCGGATGAAGACCTCCCAGAGCGGCCATTCCTTGGACATGGTTCTCTCCCTAAACTTGGTTCTGCGGCTGGCGCGTGTTCCTGGCGGTGACGGGTTACTCGGCGGCCTGCGCCCGGCGGGCGGCGGCCTTTTCAGCATGGACGACCAGCGCCTCGCGGAACCAGGCGCCGTCCTCCCAGGCCTTGACGCGGGCGCCCAGCCGGTCCTTGTTGCAGGGCCCGTTGCCGGCCAGCACATCGTAGAATTCCGACCAGTCCGGCTCGCTGAAATCGTAGCCGCCCTTTTCCTCGTTCCATTTCAGGTTCGGGTCCGGAACGGTCAAGCCCAGATACTCCGCCTGCGGCACGGTCTGGTCGACGAATTTCTGCCGCAGCTCGTCATTGGTGTTCATCTTGATCTTCCACGCCATCGACTGTGCCGAATGCACCGAGTCCTTGTCGGACGGCCCGAACATCATCAGCGCCGGATACCAGAGCCGGTTCAGCGCATCCTGCGCCATGCGCTTCTGCGCCGGCGTGCCCTGCGCCATCTTCATCATGATCGCGTAGCCCTGGCGCTGGTGGAACGACTCCTCCTTGCAGATGCGGATCATGGCACGGGAATAGGGACCGTAGCTGGTCCTTTGCAGCGGCACCTGGTTCATGATCGCCGCGCCGTCGACCAGCCAGCCCACCGCGCCCATGTCGGCCCAGGTCAGCGTCGGATAGTTGAAGATCGAGGAATATTTCATCTTGCCGGCATGCAGCAGTTCCATCAGCTCGTCGCGGCTGACGCCCAGCGTCTCGGCGGCGCTGTAAAGGTAAAGCCCGTGCCCGGCCTCGTCCTGCACCTTGGCCAGCAGGATCGCCTTGCGCTCCAGCGTGGGGGCGCGGGTGATCCAGTTGCCCTCGGGCAGCTGGCCGACGATCTCGCTATGGGCATGCTGGCCGATCTGGCGGATCAGCGTCTTGCGATAGCCCTCGGGCATCCATTCCTTGGGCTCGATCTTCTCGCCGCGGTCGATGCGCTCCTGGAAGGCGAGCTCCTCGGGCGTCATCTCCTCGCGGGATTTGCTGCCTTCGGATTTCACAAGCTGGGCATACATGGCTGGATCCCTCCCTGGATCAAACGCGTTCGATGATGATGGCGATCCCCTGTCCCACACCGATGCACATGGTGCAGAGCGCATAGCGCCCGCCGGTGCGATGCAGCTGATACATCGCCGTCGTCACAAGCCGGGCCCCCGACATGCCAAGCGGATGGCCGATCGCGATGGCGCCGCCGTTCGGATTGACGTGGGCGGCATCGTCGGGCAGGCCAAGGTCGCGCAAGGTCGCCAGCGCCTGGCTGGCGAAGGCCTCGTTCAATTCTATCACATCCATCTGCCCGATGGTCAGTCCCGCGCGCGCCAGAACCTTTTTCGCCGCAGGGGCCGGGCCTATGCCCATGATGCGCGGCTCGACCCCCGCCGCGGCCATGGCGACGATGCGGGCTTTCGGCGTCAGGCCGTGCCGCTGCGCCGCCTCGGCCGACAGGATCGCCAGCGCCGCGGCGCCGTCGTTGACGCCCGAGGCATTGCCGGCCGTCACCGTCAGCTCGGGCCCGTTCACGCCCTTCAGCTTCGCCAGCACCTCGGCGGTGGTGCCGGGGCGCGGATGCTCGTCGGTGTCGAAGACGATGGGCGCGCCCTTCTTCTGCGGGATGGTGACGGGCACGATCTCGTCGCGGAAGATGCCGGCCTTCTGCGCCGCTTCCCAGCGGGCCTGGCTGCGGGCGGCGAAGGCGTCCTGGTCGGCGCGGCTGATGGCGAATTCGGCGGCGACGTTGTCGGCGGTCTGCGGCATCGAGTCGATGCCGTATTGTGCCTTCATCGCCGGGTTGACGAAGCGCCAGCCGATGGTGGTGTCATAGACGGCATTGGCGCGCGAGAAGGCGGTTTCCGCCTTGGGCATCACGAAGGGCGCGCGGGTCATGCTTTCGACGCCGCCGGCGATGACGAAATCGCAGTCGCCCGCCTTGATGGCGCGGGCGGCCATGCCGACCGCATCCATGCCCGAGCCGCACAGCCGGTTCACCGTGGTCGCCGGCACGCCGACCGGCATCCCGGCCAGCAGCACCGCCATGCGGCCGACATTGCGGTTGTCCTCGCCCGCCTGGTTGGCGCAGCCATAGATCAGGTCGTCGACCGCCGACCAGTCCACGCCCGGATTGCGCTCCATCAGCGCCTTCAGCGGGATCGCCGCCAGATCGTCCGCCCTGACCGAGGCCAGCGCCCCGGCATAGCGCCCGATGGGCGTGCGCACCGCGTCGCAGATGAAGGCTTCCTGCATGCCTGTTCCCCTTGCGTTGAAAGATCGGCGATTCTCCCAATTCGCCGACCGATTGGTCAGCTTATAACGCGGGAAACATCACACAGGAAGCAAAAAATGCGCTGACCATGTGATGTTTTTTGCGCGCACCCAGGATTGTCCTTTCCTGTCATGGAGTTGCGTCAGCCTATTCCGGCCATCCGGCTTGCGCTTTCCTTGGTGCTTGCCGGCAGGAAACCGTCCACGCCCTCGAAACGGCTGGCGATGTGGCGCTCGGCCCCCGGGGACAGGGCGGCATAAAGCTGGCGGAACAGGTCGCGCGCCGCGCCGCCCTGCCAGTCCGGCGGCAGCACCCGGACCGGCAGGCGCGGGTCGCGCAGCAGCACCTTGCGATAGACCTCGACCAGCAGCAGCCGCACCACCAGCGCCGTCTCGTCCGCCAGCGCGCCGCGCCGTGCCGGCTCCAGCACATCCCCGAAGCGGCCCAGCATCTCGAGATAGCGCGCCTGCAGCGCGGATAGATCCCAGTAGCGCGCCAGTTCCGCCGTCGCGGCCGGATCGTCGGCGTGGAAGACCACCGCGCCCTCGGGCGGTTCCTGGCCGCGATCGGGGCGGATGAAGACATGGCCGCCCATGCGGCCCAGCCGCAGATGCCGGGCCTGATCCTCGGTCAGGGCCGGGGCATGGATGATCTGCCAGCCCTGCGGGACCGGGTCGGGCGCATAGAGCAGCCGGGCCGCCTGGTCGAATTCCCTGCGGGCCGAGGCGTCCAGCCGGTAATAGCTGCGCCGCCCGGCGCGCTCGCCGCGCAGGCGGCTGGCGGCCACCAGGCGCGAGACGGCGGTGCGCACCAGCGACTCGCTGATGCCGACCCGGGCGCAGATCTCGATCAGGGTGCCGGTCCAAAGCACGCCACCCCGCGGCACCACCACATCGCCATAGACGGTGACGATGAAGGAAGCCGAGCGCAGTTCCAGCCCGCGCAGGATACCGGCCAGCAGATTGCCGTCGAACATGATCCCTCCGCCTGCGGACCCGTCCGCGGCAATACATTACAAAGAACTGGCGAAATTGGCCAGCCGCGTGACATGTCAGGGGACCATCTGCGCCCGTTCGGCCATCAGCCATTCGACGAAGACCCGCCGGGCCTCGATCCGGTCGCTGTTGGGCGGCGCGGCGTCGGACTGGGTCAGGTAATAGTCGAACTGCTCCAGCACCGCGATGTCCGACAGCCGCACCAGCCTGCCCTCGGCCAGGTCCGGCCCGATCATCGCCAGCGAGCAGAGCGCCACCCCCTGCCCCGCCAGGGCCGCGGCGCGCAGCAGGTTGAAATCCTCGAAGATCGGGCCGGGCAGCGTTTCGGGCACCGGCTGGCCCGCCCGTCGCAGCCAGGTCTGCCATCCCGCCGGGTCCGCATCATGCAGCAGGCCCAAATCCAGCATCCGCTGTGGTGCCAGGCTCTCGACCGGCCCGCCATCCAGCAGCGCCGGGCTGCAGACCGGCACGCTGACCCCGCTCAGGAATGGCTCCGAGCGGAAGCCCGCCCCCATTGGCCGCATGGCGGCAAAGGTGAACGCCAGATCCACGTCGCCAAAGTCGATCTCGTGGCCGTGATGGGCGTAGATGACGCGCAGCTGCACCTCGGGATGCCTTTCGCGAAACCGCGGCAGGCGCGGGATCAGCCAGCAGACCGCGACCGAAGGAATCGCCGCGACCACCAGCGAATCGGCGGCGGGCGCATGGCGGGCGCGAAGACAGGCCGCGTCGATGCCGCCGAAGGCCAGGGTCAGGTCGCGGGCCAGCGCCTGGGCATGGGGCAGCAGCCGGGGGGCCCGCCCGGTGCGGTCGAACAGCGGCGCACCGAACCACTCCTCAAGATGCCGGATCTGGTGACTGACCGCCGGCTGGGTCACGAAAAGCGCCTCGGATGCGGCGCGGAAGCTGCCAAGCCGCGCCACCGCCTCGAAGGCACGCAGGGCGTTCAGGGGGGCGGTCGTCATGGCACCTCGGATAAGATTTTCTAATAGAAATGATTATAAATGGTCTTTTGACGCAGGGCAAATGCGACGGCAATCTCCAGGAAACCTAACCGGGAGAGTATGGATGACCGAACGCGAAAGACTTCAGAACTATGTCGGCAACGGGCAGAAGGCGCAGTCGACCTTCTCGGCGGCCGAGATGCAGCGGCGCCTGGACGCGATCCGGGCGCATATGGCGCAGGCGGGCATCGACGCGGCGCTGTTCACCTCGTATCACAACATCAACTATTATTCGGACTTCCTCTATTGCCAGTTCGGCCGCCGCTACGGCTTCCTGGTCGACCATGACAAGGCGACCTTGATCAGCGCCGGCATCGACGGCGGCCAGCCCTGGCGGCGCACCTTCGGCGGCAACGTCACCTATACCGACTGGCAGAAGGACAACTACTTCCACGCCATCCGCCAGCTGGTCGGCGCCGCCAAGCGCATCGGCATCGAGTTCGACCATGTGAACATCGACCTGCTGAACCTGCTGAAAGCGGAATTCCCCGGGGTCGATTTCGTCGATATCGCCGCCCCCGCCATGCGGCTGCGCATGATCAAGTCGGCCGAGGAGATCGCCCATATCACCGAGATGGCCCGCATCGCCGATGTCGGCGGCGCCGCCTGCGTCGAGGCGACAGCGGTGGGCGTGCCCGAGCACGAGGTGGCATTGCATTCGACCGCCAGCATGGTGCGCGAGATCGCCAGAACCTGGCCGCATGCCGAGTTGCTGGACACCTGGACCTGGTTCCAGTCGGGCATCAACACCGATGGCGCGCACAACCCCGTCACCTCGCGCAAGATCGAGGCCGGCGATATCCTGTCGCTGAACTGCTTCCCGATGGTCGCCGGCTATTACGTCGCGCTGGAGCGCACGCTGTTCGCCGAACATGCCAGCGACGAGCATATCCGGCTGTGGGAGTTCAACTGCAAGGTCCATGACCGCGGCAAGGAACTGCTGGTGCCGGGCAAGAAATGCTCGGAGATCGCCGCGGAACTGAACGAGATGTATGCGGCCGAGAACCTGCTGCAATATCGCAGCTTCGGCTATGGCCACAGCTTCGGCGTGCTCTGCCACTATTACGGCCGCGAGGCCGGGCTGGAACTGCGCGAGGATTGCGACACCGTTCTGGAGCCCGGCATGGTGGTCTCGATGGAGCCGATGATCACCATCCCCGAGGGCATGCTCGGGGCCGGCGGCTACCGCGAACACGACATCCTGGTGATCGAGGAGGCCGGCAACCGCAACATCACCGGCTTCCCCTACGGCCCCGAGCATCTGATCGTGAAGGGCAAGGCCAAGGCGGCCTGATCCCCCAGCGGCCCGCCGGCGCCCGCCAGGCGGGCCGCTTCGCATCCTGCGCGCCGGCAGGAGGGGCCGGCACAAGAACCCCAAGGGAGGAAAAATCATGTCGCATTCCGTGGCCGCGCAAGCGGCCGCCCGGACCGATGATGCCGAAGGCTCGCAAGGCGTCCTGAAAAAGGTCCTGGGCGCTAGCTTCATCGGCAATTTCGTCGAATGGTTCGACTATGCATCCTATGGCTATTTCGCGACGGTGATCGCCGCCGCCTTCTTTCCCGACATCGCGCCGGGCAGCGCCCTGCTGGCGACCTATGCGGTCTTCGCCATCTCCTTCGTGATCCGGCCGCTGGGCGGCATCATCTGGGGCACGATCGGCGACCGGGTCGGCCGGCGCACGGCGCTGTCCTGGTCGATCCTGATCATGTCGGGGGCGACCACGGTCATCGCGCTGCTGCCCGATTACCACCAGATCGGCATCGCCGCGCCGATCCTGCTGCTGGTGGTGCGCATGGTCCAGGGCTTCTCGGCCTCGGGCGAATATGCGGGGGCGACCTCGTTCATCGCCGAATATTCACCGACGCATCGCCGCGGGCTCTATACCAGCATCGTGCCCGCCTCGACCGCGGCGGGGCTCCTGGCCGGGTCGCTGATGTCGGCGGCGCTGTTCTGGCTGCTGAGCGAGGCGCAGATGCAGTCCTATGGCTGGCGTCTGCCCTTCCTGCTGGCACTGCCGTTGGGGCTGGTCGGGCTCTATATCCGGCTGCGGCTGGAGGATACGCCCAAGTTCCGCGAGCTTGAACAGGCGCATCACGTCGAGCGCACGCCGATCCGCGAGCTGTTCGGCAACCACGGCCGACAGATCGCCATCGCCTTCGGCGCCACCTGCCTGAACGCCGTGGGCTTCTATCTGATCCTCAGCTACATGCCAACCTATCTCTCGACCGAGATGGGCATGGGGCATACGGAATCCTTCATCGCCGCCAGCCTGTCGCTTGCCGTCTACATCTTCCTGATCTTCCTGATGGGCCAGCTTTCCGACCGCTTCGGCCGCAAGACGGCGCTGATCACCGCCTCGGTGCTGTTCATCCTGCTGACGGTGCCGCTGTTCAAGATGCTCGACGGCGCCAGCTTCGCCACCATCGTGCTGATCCAGATCGCCTTCGGCGCGCTGCTGACCATCAACGACGGCACGCTGCCCTGCTTCCTGTCCGAGATCTTCCCGACGCGGGTGCGCTATTCCGGCTTCGCCTTCAGCTTCAACGCCGCCAATGCGCTGTTCGGCGGCACGGCGCCCTTCGTGGCGACCTGGCTGATCGGCGCCACCGGCAGCAAGCTGGCCCCGGCCTGGTATCTGGTCGGCGCCGCCGGGCTCGCTCTGATCGCCATGCTGCTGGCCCGCGAAACCGCCGGCAAGCCGCTGGAGGACTGACCGGTCGCATCCCCCGTTTTCCCATCGGGCCGGGCCGCAAGGCCCGGCCTTTTTACATCGTCCGCCTGGGGCGTTTCGCCGCGCATCCCTCTGTTGCATATATTCGCATAAGTGAATATATAGGGAAGAAATTCCAGATGCCGCGATCAGATCAAGAGGTTTTCCCATGACTATGGCCCCGGAAGTGACAGGGTTCTACGAGGCGCGCACCGGCTCGGTGCAATATGTCGTGGCCGACCCCGAGACGAAGCAATGCGCGATCATCGACCCGGTGCTGGATTACGACGAGAAATCCGGCGCCACGGCGACGATCCAGGCCGACCGGATCCTGCGCTTCGTCGCAGACAAGGGCTACGAGGTGCAGTGGATCCTGGACACCCATCCCCATGCCGACCATTTCTCGGCCGCCGATTACCTCAAGCGCCGGACCGGCGCCCCCACCGCCATCGGCGAGAAGGTGACCGAGGTCCAGACGCTGTGGAAGGGCTATTACCACTGGCCGGACTTTCCCGCCGATGGCTCGCAATGGGACAGGCTCTTCGCCGATGGCGAGACTTTTGCGGTCGGCAATATCCCCGCGCGGGTGATGCTCTCGCCCGGCCATACGCTCGCCTCGATCACCTATGTCATCGGCGATGCAGCCTTCGTGCATGACACGCTGTTCATGCCCGACAGCGGCACCGCGCGGGCCGACTTTCCCGGCGGCGATGCGCATGTGCTGTGGAACTCGATCCAGGCCATCCTGGCCCTGCCGGACCAGACCCGGATCTTCACCGGCCACGACTATTGCCCGGGCGGACGCGAGCCGCGCTGGGCATCCACCGTGGCCGAGCAGAAGCGCAAGAACCCGCATGTCGCCGGCATGGACGAGACCCGCTTCGTCGCCCTGCGCGAGGCCCGCGACAAGACCCTGCCGATGCCCAAGCTGATCCTGCACGCGCTGCAGATCAACACCAATGCCGGCCGCCTGCCCGAACCCGAGGCGAACGGCCGCCGCTATCTGAAGATCCCGCTGGACCTGCTGCAGGCGGCCTGGGATTGAACCAAGGGAGAGTAACGATGAAAGCCAATGTCGGAAGCATCGACCGTTCGCTGCGGCTGGTTCTTGGTATCCTGCTGATCTTGCTGCCCTTCCTGGCCGGACTGGCCGGGTTCGGGAAATGGCTCAGCCTGGCGGTCGGCGCGGTGCTGGTCGTCACCGCGCTGGCGCGTATCTGCCCGGCCTATGCACTGTTCGGCATCAGCACCTGCGGCCGCAAATGACCGCGTTCACGCCCCTGCAATCCACCCTGGGCGGGGCGCTGATCGGGCTGGCGGCGGTGCTGCTGATGGCGCTGATCGGCCGGGTCGCGGGCATGACCGGGATCGTCTCGGGCCTGCTGCCCGGCGGCGAGGGCCAAGGTGCGCAGGGCCGCGGCTGGCGCGCGGCCTTCCTGCTGGGCGCCGCCGCCGCGCCGGCGCTGATGCTGGCGCTTGGGGCGCCGGTGCCCTTCGACAACCCGGTGCCGCGGCCCTTGCTGGTGCTGGGCGGGCTGCTGGTCGGGATCGGCGTGACCTATGGCGGCGGCTGCACCTCGGGGCACGGGGTCTGCGGCAATGCGCGGCTGTCGCCGCGCTCGCTGGTGGCGACGCTGACCTTCATGCTGACCGCCTTCGCCACGGTCTACGTCATCCGCCACGTGATCGGAGGGGTCTGAGATGCCGGTCCTCACCGCCCTGCTGGCCGGGCTGATCTTTGGCGCGGGCATCGCGCTGTCGGGGATGATCAACCCGGCCAAGGTGCTGAACTTCTTCGACCTTGCGGGTGACTGGGATCCGTCGCTGGCCTTCGTCATGGCCGGGGCGCTGGCCGTGACCTTCGCCGGCTACCGCCTGGTGCTGAAACGCCTGCAGCCGCTGCTTGCGCCACGCTTCCACCTGCCGACCCGACGCGACCTGGACCCGGCGCTGATCGGCGGCTCGGCGCTGTTCGGTATCGGCTGGGGCATCGCCGGCTTCTGCCCCGGAGGCGCGATTCCCGCCCTTGGCCTGGGCCAGCCCGACGCGGCGATCTTCGTCGCCGCCATGGTCGCGGGCATCGCCCTGACGCGCTGGCTGCGTCCATGACGCCCAGCCGTCTGCTGCCGCTGCACTGGACACGCGGTTATGACGGCGCGACGCTGGGCGCCAACCTGCTGGCGGCGGCGATCGTGACCGTCATGCTGATCCCGCAAAACCTTGCCTATGCGATGCTCGCCGACCTGCCGCCCGAGGTCGGGCTCTACGCCCCGATCCTGCCGCTGGTGGCCTATGGCACCTCGCGGGTGCTGGCAGTGGGGCCGGTGGCGGTGGTATCGCTGATGACCGCCTCGGCCATCGGGCCGGTGGTGGCGCAGGGGCTGGCAAGCCCGCCGGTGGCCGCTGCCGGGCTGGCGCTGCTTTCGGGCGCGATGCTGGTCGCAGCGGGCCTGTTCCGGCTGGGCTTCCTGGCGAATTTCCTCAGCCATCCGGTGATCTTGGGCTTCATCACCGCCTCGGGCATCCTGATCGCGGCGGGACAGGTCCGCCATGTCCTCGGCATCGAGGTCGCAGGCACCACGCTGGTCGAGATCCTCCCGGCGCTTGCCGGGCAGATAGGCCGGACGAATCCATGGACGCTGGCTATCGGGCTTGGTGCGCTGACCTTTCTTGGGGGCGGCGCGGCTTTGGGCGCGGCCGGCCCTGACGGGCGCGGGCCGGCCCGGCTGGCCGGCCGACATGCTGGCCCGCGCGGCACCCATCCTTGCCATCGCCGTCTCGATCCTGCTGGTCAGGGCGCTGGACCTGGGCGCGCGCGGCGTCAAGCTGGTCGCCGCGATCCCGCAAGCGTTGCCAAGACCCGCCCTGCCCGCGCTGGCCCCCGAGCTGCTGCTGGCGCTGGCCCCGGCGGCGCTGCTGATCTCGGTCGTGGGCTTCGTCGAGTCGGTCTCGGTCGGGCAGACCCTGGCGGCGCGGCGGCGCGAGCGCATCGCGCCGGACCAGGAACTGATCGGGCTCGGCGCCGCCAATATCGCCGTCGGGCTGACCGGAGGCTACCCGGTGACCGGCGGCTTCGCGCGCTCGGTGGTGAACCATGATGCGGGGGCGCAAACCCCGGCGGCGGGCATTTTCACCACCCTCGGCATCGCGCTGGCGGCGCTGTTTCTGACCCCGTTTCTGGCGGACCTGCCACAGGCGGTGCTGGCCGCGACCATCATCCTGGCGGTGCTGTCGCTGGTCGATCTGCGCGCCATCGCCCGCATCCTGACCTATTCGCCGCGCGATTTCCTGGCGATGGCGGCCACGATCCTGGTCACGCTGCTGGCGGGCGTCGAGCAGGGCATCAGCGCCGGGGTGATCCTGTCGCTGGTCATGCAGCTTTACCGCAGCGCGCGCCCACATTCCGCGATGGTCGGCCAGGTGCCGGGGACCGAGCATTTCCGCAATGTCGAGCGCCACGCGGTCATCACCTGGCCCGAGATCCTGTCGCTGCGCGTCGATGAAAGCCTGTATTTCGCCAATTCGCGCTTTCTCGAGGATCGCATCGCCGCCCTGGTCGCCGACCGACCGCGGCTGCGACATGTGGTGCTGATGTGCCCGGCGGTGAACGACATCGACGCAAGCGCGCTGGAGAGCCTTAGGGAAATCAATCGCCGGCTGGCCGAGGGCAGGATCAGGCTGCACCTGTCCGAGGTCAAGGGCCCGGTCATGGACCGGCTGCGGCGCAGCGATTTCCTGGACCACCTGTCGGGGGGTGTTCCTGAGCCAGCACGAGGCGATCTGCGCGCTGCGCGGCCGCCGCAATCAGGCGGCGCAGAAGCTTTCGTAAAGCACCGCCATGACGCGGCGGGCGGGCTCGCTTTCGATGCGATACCAGATCACCTGCCCCGCGCGCCGGCCCGCGATGATCCGGTCGCGCCGAAGCAGCGCCAGATGCTGCGACACCGTCGAGTCGCGGATGCCGAGGAATTCGGCAAGCTGGCCCACCGATTTCTCGCCCGAGCTGAGCGCGCACAGAATCATCAGCCGGTGCTGATTGCCCAGGGATTTCAGGAATTCGCTGGCCGCGCCGGCCGCGCTCCGCATGGCTTCGGGGTCAATCCGGCCGGGCTCGGGAAGGGTTCCGCTCATCATTTTTGCATATCTACAAGAATATGAATATATCGTCAAGAAGCAGCCTCCGGGATCGGCCAGGCAAAAGCTCCTCCCCCCGGAAGCGATCGCCCGGCTCGCAACCTTGCGACATTTCGCGACAAAAGAATCCCGGGCCCGGATTGATGCTTCGGTTCACAAATGCTTGAAGCGGGCCAGCACGCGCACCGCCAGCCATTCCCGATCCCTTCCACAGGAGCAAGCGATGGCGACGCTTTTCCCGCGCCCGACCACGGGCACCGCACTCTGTCTGCTGATGTCACTGCCGGTCCTCGCCGGTTCCGCCCTGGCGCAGGAGACCACCACCACGACCGCAACCACCGACGACACCATCGTCCTCGATACCGTGGTGATCTCGGCCGAGGAACAGGCCAAGCAGGCGCTCGGCACCTCGACCGTGACCGCCGAGGACATCGAGAAACTCCCGCCGGTCAACGACATTTCCGAGATCGTGCGCAAGATGCCGGGCGTCAACCTGACCGGCGCCACCGCCACCGGCCAGCGCGGCAACCAGCGCCAGATCGACATTCGCGGCATGGGGCCGGAAAACACGCTGATCCTGATCGACGGCAAGCCGGTCATGTCGCGCAACGCGGTCAAGATGAGCCGCGGCGGCGAACGCGACACCCGCGGCGATTCCAACTGGGTGCCTGCCGAGATGATCGAGCGGATCGAGGTGATCCGCGGCCCGGCCGCGGCACGCTATGGCTCGGGCGCCTCGGGCGGGGTGGTCAACATCATCACCAAGCGGCCCGAGACCTTCACCGGGCAGGTGTCGATGCACACCGACGTGCCGGAAAACAGCAAGGAAGGCAGCACCAACCGCGCCAACTTCATGCTGGCCGGCCCGTTGGGCGAGACGCTGACCTTCCGCCTGTTCGGCAATTACAACCGCACCGATGGCGATGCCGCCGACCTGAACCCGCCGCGCACCGACCCCGAGACCGGCGAGGCGCTGCCGCCGCTGGCGGGCAGCGAGGGCGTGACCAACAAGGACCTGGGCGCGCTGCTGAGCTGGAACCTCGCCCCCGGTCATCATCTCGATTTCCAGATGGATTTCTCGCGCCAGGGCAACGACTTCGCCGGCGACACCCGCAGCGGCGCGGTGGACGAGGAACAAGCCGAGCTGTTCGGCACCGAAACCAGTCGGATGTATCGCCGCACCTTCTCGCTGACCCATCGCGGCGAATACGACTTCGGCGAATCGAACAGCTACATCCAGTGGGAAAACACCGGCAACACCCGGCTCTGCACCGGCAATGCCGGCGGCCCCGAGGACAACTACGTCTATTGCGTCGATACCGACGGCGATGGCGAGGACGACGCCTACGAATACCGGACCATCGACCTCGACACGATCTCGGCCAAGTCCGAATGGATCCTGCCGATGAATCTGGGCTCCAAGGCCAGCCGGGTGACCCTGGGCGCCGATTACCGCGGCGAGTTCATGGACGATTCGGTCTCGACCACCAACACCCTGCCGCCGGAAGTGGGCGGCGGCACCGGCGTGCCCGAGGATGCGGCCGACCGCGATCCCAAGACCGAGCAGAACACCATCGGCCTTTACGCCGAGGCGAATATCGAATGGAACGAGCAGCTGACCCTGACGCCGGGCCTGCGCTTCGACTACAACGACAATTTCGGCTCGAACTGGTCGCCCAGCCTGAACGCGACCTGGCGCTTCAACGACGCATGGTCGATGAAGGTCGGCGTCGCGCGCGCCTTCAAGGTGCCGAACCTGTTCCAGCTGAATCCGAACTACGTCTACGTCACCCGCGGCAACGGCTGCCCCTATGTCGACGGGGTGCGGCTGTCCGGTCCCTGCTATGTCCTCGGCAACCCGGACCTGGAGCCCGAGAAGAGCCTCAACAAGGAAATCGGCGTCGCCTATGTCGGCGCCAACGGCATCGAGGCCAGCCTGACCTATTTCCATAACGACTACGACAACCGCATCGGCTCGGGCTTCGTTCAGTATAACGACAACAGCGACGACGGCCGGCTGTATCGCTGGGAAAACCAGGGCAAGGCGGTCATCTCGGGGCTGGAGGGCAACTTCTCGACCGATCTGGGCGAGCGTTTCGCCTTCAACGCCAACTTCACCAAGATGATCAAATCCGAAAAGGACGACGGCCAGCCGCTGAGCCTGGTGCCGGATTACACGGTCAACGCCTCGCTGGACTGGTTCGCCTCGGATACGGTGACGGTGACGCTGGCGGCGACGCATTATGGCAAGATCGACGCCGCCACGGTCAGCTCGATCACCAATGCCGAGTTCGACGAGACGAACGAGCGCGACCCCTATACGCTGGTCAACCTGGGCGCGACCTGGGACATGACCGACAAGGCGCGGCTCTCGGCCGGGGTGACGAACCTGTTCGACAAGACGGTGCTGCGCACCGACGCCAGCACCGGGGCGAATACGTTCAACGAGCCGGGGCGCGCCTTCTACCTGGGGCTGACCTCGACCTTCTGATCCCGGCGCCCATGGCGCATGCGTCGCGCATGCGCCACCATGCTTTCGGCGGCGGCGCCTGCGGTGCCGCCGTCGCATTCCGTTCCACAGCAGGCAGATGCCTATGACCGACGCCATCGAACCGCGCATCCTGATCGTCGACGACGCGCGCGACATCCGCGAGCCGCTGGGCCAATACCTGCGCCGCAACGGCTTTCGCACCCGCCTGGCCCAGGACGCCGCCGAGGCCCGCCAGGTGCTGGGGGCCGAACCCGTGCACCTGGCCGTCATCGACGTGATGATGCCGGGCGAGGACGGGCTGAGCCTGTGCCGCTCCCTGGTGCACGACCACCGCCTGCCGGTGATCCTGCTGACCGCCCGCAGCGCGCAAGGCGACCGGGTCGCGGGGCTGGACCTGGGGGCCGACGATTACGTCACCAAGCCCTTCGATCCGCGCGAGCTGCTGGCGCGGATCCATGCCGTGCTGCGCCGCGTACCGCCGGAACGGCCCGCACCCGGCATGCAGCGCCGCCGCTTCTCGGGGCTGGTGCATGATCCGGCGCGGGCCGTGGTGATGCTGGCCTCGGGGCGCGAGGTGGCGTTGACCTCGGGCGAGAACCGGCTGCTGGGCCTGCTGCTGGACCATCCCGGGCAGGTGCTGTCGCGAATGCGGCTGCTGGACCTGCTGTCGGGGCGCGAGGCACGGGCCTATGACCGGGCCGTCGACAATGCCGTCAGCCGGCTGCGCTACAAGATCGAGGAAAACCCGCGCGCGCCGCAGCTGATCGTCACCGAATGGGGCGGCGGCTATCGCCTGGCCGCCGAGGTGGAACCCCTGGCATGAGGCGCCTGCTGCCCGCCGGGCTGGCGGCCCGCTTCTCGCTGCTGCTGGTCGCGGCGCTTCTGGGCGCCAACCTGATCGCCGCCCTGCTGATGGCGCGCGAGGGCACCGCCTTCGACCGGGCGATCCGGCTTCAGGGCGATGCGCACCGGCTGCACGCGCTGGTCACCGCGCTCGAGGCGGCGGATCCGGAAACGGCGCGGATGCTGCCGCGCAACAGCAGCACCGGCTTCACCCGCTTCTCGGTCGATCCGGCGCCGCTGGGCCCGCCCGACGCCGCGCGGCTGATCATGCACGAGGCCGACATGGCCGCCGAGTTGCCGGGACACCAGATCCTGATCCGCGAAAGCGCCGCCCCGGCCGGTGCCGACAACCGCGCGCCGCTGATGCTGGTCTCGGTGCGGCTGGTGCAGGGACCCGAGGCCGGGCACTGGCTGAACGCCCTAGTCTATCCGCTGCCGGCACGCAGCGCCTGGCAATGGAAACAGGGCTTCTTTGCGCCGCTGCTGGCCTCGCTTCTGGGCACCCTTGCGGTGGGGCTGGTCTTCGTGCGCCGCATGACCCGGCCGCTGCGCGCTCTGGCCGAGGCGGCGCGGGCCGCCGGCCGCGGCAACCACGGCGCCCGCGTGACCGAGACCGGCGCCGGAGAGCTGCGCGAGGCCGCCGCGGCCTTCAACGACATGCAGCGCCGCATCGCCGGTTTCGAGGCCGAGCGCATGCGCATGCTGGCCGCCGTGGGCCACGACCTGCGCACCCCGATCACCGGGCTGCGCCTGCGCGCCGAACTGCTGGACGAGGCCGAGCAGCGCGAGGCCATGATCCGCATCCTGGACGAGATGGCAGTGATGGCCGAGGGGCTGCTGCAGGCCGGCTCGGGCGGGGGCGAATCCGAGCCGTCGCAGCCGGTGGACCTGGACCGGCTGCTGGCGCAGCTCTGCGCCGATAGCGGCGTGGCCTATGCGGGTGCCGGGCCGCTGGTCATGCCGCTGCGGCCGGTGGCGATGCGTCGCGCGATCCGCAACCTGCTGGACAATGCCCGCCGCTATGCCGTGCCGGCGCGGCTGCGATTGCGGCGCGGCCCGACATCGGCGCTGATCCGGATCGAGGATGACGGCCCCGGCATCCCCGAGGCGCTGCTGGCCCGGGTGACCGAGCCCTTCGTGCGCGGCGAGGCCAGCCGCAGCCCCGATACCGGCGGCGCCGGGCTGGGCCTGTCCATCGCCCAGGACGTGGTCCGCACCCATGGCGGCACGCTGGCGCTGACCAACCGGGCCGAGGGCGGGCTGCGCGTGGACATCAGGCTGCCACTGCGCGAGACGCATTGAGCGGCGTCGCAAGCCCCGACCGGACCGACCGAAGCTTCAGCTTTCCGGCGGGCGGATCAGCGCAGCGCCTTGCAGGGCGGATCCAGCCGGAAGATCTTTTCCCGCGACAGGCGCCAGTGATCCAGCGCACCCATGCATTTCTCGACCTCGCGCCGCGGGCCTGTGACGCGAATCGTTCCGGGAATCACTTCCTCGGCCGTCAGGGGCTTCAATTGGTCCAGAGCTTCGGCCGTTTCCTCGCGCGAGGGGTCGCGGTCGTCGGAATAGACCAGCACGAAGCTTTCATCCTGTTTGCGTTGCACCTTCATCGCCCAAAACCTATTCGATCAGTCCAGCACCTTCATATTCCTTGCCGAAACCGATCGGCGCTGCGTGGCTGTTCGCCATCCTTACAATGTCGTCCGAACGTTGCTGGTTGCGTTCGGCCGACATGATTTCCGGGTTTTGCGACAGCAGCCTGGCAATCAGCCCCGCGATTGCGGGACAAGCCATCGAGGTGCCGTCCATCACCCCTTTGGACTTTGCATCGACCCAAGATATAATACCAACGCCCGGTCCGATAAAGTCCACCTCGGGGCCGATATTGCTGAATCGGGCAAAGAAGCGGTCCCCGACCGGGCTGGGCTTCGTGGCGACGTTGCGCCCGGTGATCGCCCCCTCGGGCCAGCTGTCCAGCACGCCGCCCGCCGAAACCCCCAGGACGGCCGCCGAACGCGCCGGATAGGAAACCGGCGCCATGCCGTCATTGCCGGTCGCCGCCACGCAGACCACGCCGAGCGCCCGCGCCCGCCGCACCTCGCGCGAGATGGCGATCGGTTCCGAGGACTGGCCAAGGCTCATGTTGATGATGTCGCAGCCGTCCTCGACCGCCTGGCGGATGGCGCGGGCGATGGCGAATTCGCTGGCGCCGCCCTCGCCCTTCTCGAAGACGCGATAGGCGTGCAGTTCCACCTCGGGCGCGATGCGGGCGACGATGCCGGCGACATGGGTGCCGTGGCCCGCACCATTGTCGAACCATTCGTCGGCGGGCTCGGTGCCGGTGGTGTTCAGGCCCTTCACCACGTTCAGCCCGGGCGCCGGGTCGATTCCGGTGTCGATCACCGCCAGCTTGACGCCCATGCCGTCGCGCTTCTTCGCCGGCTTCACCATGCGGGCCAGCGCATCGGGGAAATCCTCGGCGATGGGCGGCACGGCCAGGGTCACCCCGGTCTCGCCTTCGGGCGCGACCGGCACCGCCTCCAGCCCGCCCGGCCAATAGCCCGAAAGCGGCGCGCAGATGATGGCATCGATGCTGGTCTGCCCGGCCGGCAAGGCGGTGCGGAACCAGCCCTGCGCGTCGGTCCTGACCTCGGAGATGCCGAAGCCCCGCCGCCGGTTCAGCACGATGACGACATGCGCACCGGCCACCGGCCGGCCGGTTTCGGCATCGACGCAGCGCAGGGCCAGCGACTTGGCCGAGCGGAAGGCCGCCGGCTTGGCCTGCTGGCGGATGATGTTCACCTGCCCGAAGCGCAGCGGATAGAGCCGCAGCTCGGGCCGGATGCGCAGGCCGGGATAGGCGCGCTGCAGGACGAAGGCCTGCTCGGGCGTCATGCGGACCAGCGAGGCCTCGTCCTCGCCGATGGAATCGATCAGCCGGATACGGCCGACCTCGGTTTCCAGGATGCGCAGCGGCGGCCGGGTCGGCGAGCGATCGCCATGCTCGGCGCCCTTGGGCATGCTGCTGGCGATACGCGCCCCCTCCTTCCTGCCGAAAAGCCGCCGGTGCATGGTGCGAAACAACCGGAAGCTGCTGGTCTCCATCCCCTCGTTGAAGACGTTGTCCTCGGGCACGATGACATATTTTCGGGTTTTCGCGGACATGGCGACAATTCCTCAATGAATTTCCCGACCGGCCATCGGCGGAGGGCCGCCCGGTTCGGCCCCAGCAGAGGCCACAAATGCCCGCAAGGCAAGGGCCGCGTGCCGGCGCCGGCCGGGAATTGCCGTCACGGGGCTTGCCCGCATGCCGGGCATCGGGCGTAATCGGCCCAGCCAGGAAAGGGAAACCCATGACCAAGACGATTCTGGGCCTCAGCGGCAGCCTGCGCCGCGCCTCGTTCAACGCCGGGTTGCTGCGCGCCGCCGCCGATGTCGCGCCCGAAGGCACGCGGATCCAGATCGGCTCGATCCGCGAGGTGCCGCTTTACGACGCCGATCTCGAGGCAGCCTCGGGCCTGCCCGCCGCCGTCCGCACCCTGCAGGCGCAGCTGGCAGAGGCGGACGGGCTGCTGCTGGTGACGCCGGAATACAACAACGGCGTCCCCGGCGTGTTCAAGAACGCCATCGACTGGATGTCGCGCGGCGAGGGCCTGGCCATGTTCGTCGGCAAGCCGGTGGCGGTGATCGGCGCCTCGCCCGGCGGCTTCGGCACCATCCTGGCGCAAAGCCACTGGCTGCCGGTGCTGCGCACGCTGAAGGCCGCGCTGTGGACCGAGGGCCGGCTGATGGTGTCGCGCGCCGGATCGGTCTTCGACGACCAGGGCAACCTGACCGACGACAGGACCCGTGAGGCGCTGCGCGATTTCCTGGGCGGCTTCGCGGCCAGCCTGCGGGGGGCCTAGGGATCCTCGCCCGGCGCCAGGGTGAACAGGTCGGCCCATTCCGGGTGGCGGGCATATTGTCCCCGCACATAGGGGCAAAGCGGGACGATGCGGAAGCCGTTCTGCCGTGCATCCTGCAGCATGAAATCCAGCAGCGCCCGCGCCACGCCCCGCCCGGCCATGGGTTCGGGCACGCCGGTATGATCGGCGCTAATGACCGCGGGGCCGCGGCGGGTGAAGGTGATCTCGGCCTCGGCCTCGATGCCCGGAATGCGGGCGACATAGCGGTTGCCTTCCTTGGTGACGGCGATCTCGGCCATGCCGCTTCCCCGTCAGCCGGTAAGGTCGCCGGCCCGCGGCGCCTGCCGGGGCGCGGCGAAGGTCTTGCGGAACCAGCCTTCCAGCAGCAGGCGGTCATGGACGAAGCGGCGGTCGCCGCCGCTGCCGCGCGGGTTCCAGAGATAGTGCATGTCGCTCAGCCGTTCCTCGCCGCTGCGGATCACCCGGCCGTCCTGCGACAGCCAATAGCGCAGATGGATGCGCGGCGGGGTGGTGTCGCGCAGGATGCGCACGTCCTGCCAGCCCGTGCGCCAGGGCTCGAACTCGCCGGCCAGGTCGATGTCGAGCACCTCGACGCGCAGGCTCTGGCCGGGCGGCAGGTGGCGCGCGCCCAGTTCCGCGAACCATCTGTCGAACTCGGCCAGCACCGAACGGCGGTCGCGCTCGCGGCGGAATTCCCGGTCGCGGAACGTCTCGGGCGCAACATAGGTCACGCTGACCCCGCCCGCAGCCTGTGCCGCCCCGGCTGGCAGGCCGGGCGCAGCCAGGATCATCAGGATCGCGCTCAGTCCGATGGTCTTGAGCATGGTTCGCCTCCGCAGTTCCATCCTCGGGACCAAGGATAGGGCCGACGCCGGCCGCTTGTCAAAAGCCGCGTGGCGGTGCGCGCGACAAGGTGATTGCCGCCGCTCCGCTTGCCCTGCCCCGCTTGCCCGCCACCGGCCGATCCGCTAGCCCTGTGCCCCGAGGGAAAGGAGCCCAGCCGATGGCCGTCACCACGCCCCCGATCCTGCGATGAGCGCCGCGCCAACGACCCGGCCGCTGCTGGCCGCCGGCTGGATGATGGGGGCGGTCGCCTCCTTCACCCTCATGGCCATCGCCGGGCGCAAGGTCTCGCACGAGCTCGACACTTTCGAGATCCTGGCCTGGCGCTCGCTGATCGGGATGGCGATCCTGGCCGCGGCGCTGTCGCTGCGCGGCCGCTGGCAGGTGGTGACGCTGCAGCGTCCGGGACTGCAGCTGCTGCGCAACGGCGCGCATTTCATCGCGCAGAACCTGTGGTTCCACGCGCTTTTCACCATTCCGCTGGCCCAGGTCTTCGCGCTGGAATTCACCGCGCCGCTCTGGGTGCTGCTGCTTTCGCCGCTGCTTCTGGCCGAGCGGCTGACCATGGTGCGGGCGTTCTCGGCCCTGCTGGGCTTCCTGGGTATCCTGCTGGTCGCGCAGCCCGGCGCTGCGGGCCTGTCGCCCGGGCTGATCTCGGCCGCGCTGGCGGCGATCGGCTTCGCGCTGACCTATATCTGCACCAAGAAGCTGACGGCGGTGGTCGATCCCGTCTGCATCCTGTGGTGGATGTCGGTCAGCCAGGCGCTGATGGGCCTTGGCTGTGCGGGCTTCGACGGGCGGATCACCCTGCCCTCCTCCGCGGCGGCGCCCTGGGTGGCGCTGCTGGGCACCACCGGGCTGGCGGCGCATTTCTGCATCGTCAACGCGCTGCGCGTCGCGCCGGCGACGCTGGTCATGCCCTTCGACTTCCTGCGCCTGCCGGTCATCGCCATCGTCGGGCTGCTGCTTTACGACGAACCCATCGGCCTGGCGGTCGTCGCCGGCGCGGCGCTGATCCTGGTCGGAAACTACATCAACATCCGCGCCCCGGCGCCCGCGCAAAGGGCCGCATCATGAGCACCGGCACCCCCGCCACCCTGTTCCTGCGCCGCGCCGGCGTGGCCTTCCGCCCGGTCGAGTACCGCTACGACCCGGGCTCCGAGCGCGTGGCCCTGCAGGCGGCCGAGGCCATCGGCCTGCCGCCCGGCCAGCTTCTGAAAACGCTGATGGTCGAGGTGGACGGCCGGCCGGCCTGCGCGGTGGTGCCGGGCGACCGCAGCCTGTCGATGAAGCGCGTCGCCGCGGGTTTCGGCGGCAAGGCGGCGGCGATGATGCCCGTGGGCAAGGCCGAGCGCCTGACCGGCTACCATACCGGCGGCATCAGCCCCTTCGGCCAGCGCCGCCCGGTGCCGACCCTGTTCGAGGCCGGGGCGATGGATTGCGCCGAGGTGGCGATCAACGGCGGCAGGCGCGGGCTGTTGCTGCTGCTGTCGCCGCGGGAGGCGGTGGCGGCACTTGGTGCGCGGGCCGCGCCGCTTTGTGCCTGAGATCAGCCCTCCCAGGCGATGTCATGCAGCCGCACCAGTTCCGCCACCTGCGCGGGGCTCAGCCGGTTGGGCGTGGTCCCGCGCAGCAGCAGCGCCAGCCGCGCCGTCGCCTCGAGCTCCTCGATGGCGTTGCAGGCGCCTTCCAGGTCCAGGCCGGCCACCACCGGGCCGTGATTGGCCAGCATCACCGCCGAGCGCCGGCCCGCCAGCCCCCGCACCGCATCGCCGATGGCCGGGTCGCCGGGCCGGAAATAGGGCAGCAGCCGCACCCGGCCCAGCTGCATGAAGGCATAGGGGGTCAGCGGCGGCAGGAAATCCTCGGCATCGGCGTCCGGCAGGGTCGAGAGCGCCACCGCATGGCAGGAATGCAGGTGCACCACCGCCGCCGTCCGGCTGCGCGTCTCGTAGAAGGCGGCGTGCAGCGGCATCTCCTTGGTGGGCCTGTCGCCGCCGATCTGCCGGCCCTGCGCGTCGAAGCGCGCCAGCCGCGCCGGGTCGAGCCGGCCGAAGCTGGTGCCGGTCGGGCTGACCAGCAGCCCGCCATCCGGCGTCCGCGCCGAGATGTTGCCGGTCGAGCCATGCGTCAGCCCGCGCTCGAACATCGAGCATGCCAGAGCGCAGATGCGCTCGCGCAGCCGGGCTTCCTCGGTCATGCGGCCACCGTCTCGCCGGCCAGCACCGCTGCGGCGGCGGCAAAGAAGTCGGGGGCGCCGAAATTGCCCGATTTCAGCGCCAGCACCAGAGCCTCGCCCGCGCGCATTGCGGGAACGCCCGGCGCGATCTCGGGGCCGATCTCCAGCGCGCCGGGGGCCAGCCCCTCGACCACCGCGCCCGAGGTCTCGCCGCCGGCGGTGATCAGCCGCGTCACGCCGCCCGCGACCAGCAGCCGCGCCGTCTCGGCGAAGAAGGCTTCGAGCCTGTGGGCGACCAGATCGCCGCCATGCCGGTCCTGAACCGCCCGCACCGCCTGCGGGTCGGCCGAGGAATAGACCAGCGGCAGGCCGGGCTGGGCCAGGGCCCAGTCGGCGGCGGCGCGCGGCGTGGCCTGGCCGGCGATCACCGCCTCGGGGTCGATCTCCAGCCGCGGCTCGCCGCGCGCGACATGCTGGGCCACCTGCCCCCGCGTGGCGCGCGAGCAGGAGCCCGAGAGCACCGCCGCCCGTCCCGCCTG
>NZ_JAEHFP010000054.1 GCF_016446475.1 Paracoccus binzhouensis
GTCACCGTCACGCCGGAGAACGATCCGCCGGTGGGTGAGGACGCATCCGTGACCACGCCCGAGGACACGCCGGTCAGCGGCACCGTCAGCGCGACGGATGTGGACGGCGACGACCTGACCTTCACGCTGGACGGCGGGCCGTCGAACGGCACCGTCACGGTGAACCCGGACGGCAGCTACGAATACGTGCCGAACGCCGACTACAACGGCCCCGACAGTTTCGACGTCGAGGTCAGCGACGGCAACGGCGGCACGACCACGGTGACGGTCGACATCACCGTTCTGCCGGTGAACGACCCGGCGACGATCTCGGGCGATACCGACGGCGCGGTTGTGGAGGCCGGCGGCGTCGCCAACGGCGATC
This sequence comes from Paracoccus binzhouensis, assembly GCF_016446475.1. Lineage (GTDB taxonomy): Bacteria > Pseudomonadota > Alphaproteobacteria > Rhodobacterales > Rhodobacteraceae > Paracoccus > Paracoccus binzhouensis. The sequence continues at coordinate 365 of NZ_JAEHFP010000054.1, forward strand.
CCGGCACGAGTTCCGCGAGCGGCACGCTGTCCGTGTCGGATGTGGACGCCGGTGAGGAGGTGTTCCAGACCCCGGCCGATCTCGAGGGGACTTATGGCACCTTCTCGTTCGACCCGGCGACCGGCGCCTGGTCCTACCAGCTCGACAACGACCGCGCGGCGACCCAGTCGCTGAACGACGGCGATGTCGTGAGCGACACGCTGAGCGTGACCAGCCTCGACGGCACCGCCTCCGAGACCATCACCGTCACCATCACCGGCAGCAACGATGTGGCCGTGGTGACGGACGACACCGGCACCGTGACCGAGGATGACGACGCCGGCACCGACATTCTGACGACCTCGGGGCAGATCACCGTGACCGATGTCGACGACGGCGAGGATGTCTTCGACGACAGCAGCACCAGCTTCGCGTCGGGCAGCCATGGCGGCGCCTCCGCGCTTGGCTCTCTCGTCGTCCAGCCGGATGGCAGCTGGGTCTACGAGATCGACAACGACCTGCCCGAGGTGCAGTCGCTGGCGGTCGGTGCGACCATGACCGAGACGTTCGAGGTCACCTCGGCCGACGGCACCGCGACCAGCACGATCACGGTGACGATCGAGGGCAGCAATGACGACCCGGTGATCTCGGGCGATTCCACCGGCGATGTGGCCGATGACGGCGTGCTGATCGCGACCGGCGATCTGGATTTCACGGATATCGACATCGGCAACACGCACAGTTTCGCGGTCGAGGGGACGACCGGCGCCTATGGCACGCTCGTGGTCGATCCCGCCACCGGGCAATGGACCTATACGCTCGACAACGCCGATCCCGATGTCCAGGCCCTCGCCGACGGCGAGACCCTGACCGACGAGATCACCGTTCGGGTGACCGATAACGACGGGGGTTTCGACGAGCAGGTGGTGACCATCACCATCACCGGCACGAATGACGCGCCGGTGATCGACGCGGGGTCTGAAGTGACCGGCACCGTGACCGAACTGGCCGATGGCGACCCCGACGAGAACACCGCCGAGCACAGCCAGACCGGCACCATCACGGCGAGCGATATCGACAACGGCGACAGCCTGGCGGCCTCCTTCGTGCCGGACGGCGCCGGCTATCTCGGCAATTTCTCGCTGGGCCCGATCGACCCGACCACGGGTGAATTCGACTGGACCTTCACCGTGGACGATGCCGATCTCGACGGGCTCGGCGCGGGGGATGTGCTGACGCAGGACTACACGGTCACGATCACCGACGCCGACGGGGCGATCGACACGGTGACCGTGACGGTCACCATCAACGGCGCCAACGACCGGCCCGAGCCGGAGGACGACAGCTCGCTGACCGCGATGGACGTGGCCGCGGTGCTGAACGTTCTGGCCAACGACAGCGACGCCGACGACGGCGAGACCGCCACTCTGGCGGTGACCATGGTCGACGGCCAGGCGATCGTGCCGGGCGGCAGCGTCACCCTGACCGACGGCAGCGGCACCGTGTCGCTCAGCGGTCTGGGCGAGCTGACCTTCACCCCGGCGTCCGGCTTCACCGGCCAGGTGACGATCGCCTACACCGTCGACGACGGCAGCGGCACGTCCAACGCCACGGCGAGCGCCGACTGGGTCGTCAACGTGGCCGGCGTGGATATCGTCGACGATTCGAGCCGCGACGCGCCGGGCGTGAGGGATGACGTCCTGTCCAATGTCGACGACCTGACGCAGGTGCAGATCGACGGCCTCGCGGCGCCGGGCGGCTCCGTGACATCGCTGGTCATTTCGGACGGCACCAACAGCGTGACCGTTCCGCCGGCCAGCATCATCGTGCAGCCGGACGGCAGCTATTCGGTCACCGCCGATCTGAGCGGGCTGGACGACGGCACGCTGACCGTGACCGCCGGCATCGAGGATGCGAGCGGCGCCACCACGACGACCAGCGACACGATCCTGAAGGACACCGTCACCGAGGTGACGATCGACCCGATCCTGGTGGTCGACGGCGTCGCGCCGACGATCACCGGCACGTGCGAGCCGGGCGCGAGCACGGTCACCGTCACGGTGAACGGCACGGAATACGACGCCGTGGTCGACCCCGCGGGCACCTGGAGCCTGACGCGGCCCGGCGCGCTCGGCACGGATGATCTGGAGGTCTCGGCCGAAGCCACCGACGTCTACGGCAACACCAATACCGACGACCGCACCGTCACGGGGCTGACGATCACCGACGCGGAGACGGGCCTGCCCGTCGACATTCTGGTGTCGGAAACCGGCCTTCCGGACGGCTCGGCCCCGGCCAGCGGCGCGCAGACCGCCAGCTCGACCTTCGCGCTCGGCGACACCTCCGAGCTGAGCGAGGTCGTGATCGGCGGCTCGGTCTCGGGCAGCGGGCTCGGTGGCGGCACCACGGTGACGCTGGCGCAGCTTCAGAACGCCGGGACCGTGCCGGTGAACGTGTCGACCGAATACGGCACGCTGACCATCACCGGCTATGACGCCGGGACGGGCACGATCACCTATAGCTATACGATCGACACGAGCACCGAAGATCACAGCGCCGCCGGTCAGGACGTGGTGTCCGAGACGATCCAGGTCGCCGTGGTCGAGACCGATGGCGACATCCGCGTGGACCGTCTGGTCGCCGGGGTCGAGGACGACGTGCCCGGCACCCCGGTGGACGACACGCCGGTGTCGACCGTCGAGGGCGGCGCCGCGGTCGGTTCCGCCAGCGGCGGGGCGAACCTCCTGGCCAATGACGAGCTGGGCGCCGACGGCGGGCGGGTGCATCAGGTCACCTATACCGACCGGGCCGGCAACAGCGCCACGGTCACCGTGGCCGAGGGCGGATCGCAGACCGTCGAGACGCTTTATGGCGAGCTGACCGTCAACAGCGACGGCAGCTGGAGCTATACCCCGCTCGACACCGTCAACCACGTGCAGCCCACGAACGACACCGAGCTGCGCGACGATTTCAGCTATAGCACCATCGACGGCGACGGCGACGTTTCCGCCGGTTCGGCCACGCAGCAGATCACCGTGACCGATACGGTGCCGCTGTTCGGCACGCCCGACACCGCCTCGATCGACGAGGAACATCTGGCCGTCGGCAGCAACCCCGACCCGGCCTCGCGCGAGGTGACGGGCAGCCTGAACCTGACACCGGGCGAGGACAGCCTCGACGTTCGCCTGACCACGACGACCCCGCCGGTGGGGCTGCAATCGGGCGGCGTGGATCTGCGCTACGTGCTCTCGGGCGACGGCCATACGCTGACCGCCGACACGGGCCCGGGCACCGATGCGGTCTTCGTCGTCACGCTGACCGATCCCACCGATGCCTCGGCCGGCTATTCCTTCGAACTGCTGCGTCCGCTGGACCACGGGGCCAATGCCACCATGGACCTGACCTTCGATGTCGAGGTCACCGACAGTGACGGCGACACCGACACCGCCAGCTTCGACGTCGAGGTGGTCGACGACAGCGCGCTCGCCACGCTGGGCGCGGAGATCGACGAGGACGTGGGCGTCTTCACCGCCAACATCTCGGCCGATGCGACCTCGGGCAACACCGTCGTCAACCAGGGCGGCATCGACCTGAGCGGCACCCCGGTTGCCGGCGGCATGGCCTACAAGACCGAGCACGGCACCGTCACCATCGGCGACGATGGCGAAATGACCTATGTGCCCGACCCGAACTATAGCGGGCAGGAGGTCTTCTCGATCGTCACCCAGGACGATGGCACCGCCAGCACCACGGTGGTGACGATGGATGTCACGCCGGTCGCGGATGCGGCGACCGTCGCGGTCGCGGATGCCGAGGTGAATACCGTCGAGGATACGGCGGTCGCCCTGGGTCTTGTCGCGCCGGTCATCACCGATGACGGCAACGGCACCGGCAACAACACCACGCCCGAGCGGATCGGCGTGATCACCCTGAGCGGCTTCCCCCTCGGCTCGGTCCTGACCTGGCCCGGTGGTGGCAACCTCACCGTCGGAGACCCGGCGGGGGTGGTCACGATCGGACTCACCGATACCGGGCTGAGTGTGACCGGCACCACAGGCATGGTCTCCATGAGCGCGGCGGATTTCGAAGCGCTGATGGTGACGCCGCCGCCGCATTCTTCGGACAATTTCGAAATCACCTACAAGGTCACCAGCTACGAGGTCGACGGCGCAGGCGACCGGCTGACCGGGATTGCCGGCGCCGAAAGCGAAGAGTCCGTGACGGTCTATGTCCAGGCCGCGACCGATCCGGCGACGCTGACCTTCGACACCGCCCTGGTCCTGGCCGATCTCGACAACGCCTCGCAGCTGAGCTTCATCAGCGGCACCGAGGCCGAGGTGTCCGTGGCCGAGGATGAAACGATCAACGTCGCGCAGATCCTCGAGGCGAGCTTTGCCGATCTCGACGGCAGCGAGGTCCGCTCGTTCACGATCACCAACGACAGCGGGCACGACATCGTGGTCAACGGCACGACCGTGCCGGCCGGGGGGACGTTCACCGTCCCCGCGCCCGACCTGAGCGACAGCACGACCGGCTTCCCGGCGATCAACATCGGCGGCACCGCTGATTTCAGCGGCACCCTGAGCGGCATCAAGATCACGCTGAACGCGCAGGACGTGGACCAGGACGGCTATTGGAACGGCACCGCCGAGGTGGGCGGGCCGACCAACGGCCTGGCCGAGGTCGACACCAGCGACAACACCGTCACGCTGAACCTGAACGTCACCCCGGTGGCCGATGACGTGCGTGTCTCCGATGTCGAGGGCGACGAGGACAGCGCGATCAGCTTCCTCTCCGGAATCTCCGTGACCGACACCAGCGGCGGCACCTCGGACGGCGGCTCCGAGGTCATCACCGAGGTCTCGTTCGACATCCCGACCGGCTGGACCCTCGGGGCGTCGAGCGTCGTGAACGGTGCGACGGCCACGACCGGGCAGCTCGGATCGACCTACACGATCACCTTCACCGCCGGCACCGAGGCCGAGCGCGAGGCCTATCTCGACGGTTTCACCCTCACCCCGCCCGCCCATGACAGCACGGATACCACGATCGCGCTGACGATCACCACGCAGGACTCCGTGCTGCTCGCCGGCGATGTGGTGCTGACGACGGACACGGCGACGCAAACGCACGATGTCGAAGTGACGGTGAACCCGGTGGCCGAGCGGGTCGGCACCGACACGGACGGCGACACCGTCGCCGACCTGACCATGACGGCGGGCGTCAACTACACGACTGCGGCGACGGAAGACGAGTGGTTCGACCTCAACAGCGACGGTTTCGACCTTGGCGCTGGTTGGAGCAACCAGGATGCGGGCGAGGAGACCTTCGCCCGGCTGACCCCCGAGCTGCTCGCCGGCGACGGCAATCCCACCAACGCCATCGGCTCGGAATTCCGCTGGGTCGAAGGCGGCGAGGTGAAGACCGCGGTCTATAGCGGCACGCCCATCGACGTGCCGGTCAGCGCGCTCGGCACGCTGGAATTCCGCGCGGTCGAGAACTTCTCCGGGCAGTTCCGCATCAGGGTGCAGGCGCATACCGTCGACACCGACGACAACGGCGGCACCACGGCCAGCGCAACCAGCGGGGAGGCCTGGCTGGACAACCTCGTGGTCGCGCCGAAGGCCGACGAAGTGACCCTGGCCCTCGCGGCCCGCACGCAGGGGCGCGAGGATACCGACATTCCGCTGTCGATCCGTCCGACCAGCTCCGACCCGTCGGAGGTCTTCGAAGTCACCATCTCCGGCATCCCCGCCGGCGCGGTGGTGACCTATGGCGGCACGGAACTGACGGTGGTCGGCGGCAGCGTGACCATCGAGAACTTCGACGCCTCGACCCTTCTCACCCTGCGTCCGCCGCTGAACAGCAACGAGGACTTCGACCTGAGCGTGACCGCGCAGTCGGTCGACAGCGTGATGATCGGCGGCACGCTGCTCACCGACCGCTCCCCGGAAATCACGCTCGACATGCATGTCGAGGTGCGGGGCGTGGCCGACGAGGCCGATGTGTCGGTGACGCCGCAGGTCTATTCCGAGGCCCTGGTGGATGCCGGCGCTGAGACGGTGAAGCTCTCCGATCTGGTTTCGGTTGGCCTGACCGATGGCGACGGCTCCGAGGTTCTGACCATGCGGGTCACCGGCCTGCCGGACGGGTTCGACCTGACCAACGCCACCCTGCTGACTGGCCCCGATGTCACCGGCGAGGACCGGGTCTGGGTGTTGCAGCAAACGCAGTTCGCCAACGCCGAGATCACGGTTCCCGCGAACCACAGCGGCGAGGTGAGCTTCGTGCTCGCGCCGGTCACGACCGAGAACGATGGCGCCTCGCTCACCGGCGTCCGCCAGGCCGTCAGCTTCACCGTGACGCCCTCGCCCGAGGCGACCGTCACCTCCGCGGCGGTGATCGCCGAGGACACGCTGCAATCCATCGGCTTCGGCATCGTCCACCAGTACGGCGACACCGACGAGACGCTCGATTCGGTGCGCATCCTCGCCTCCGATCTCGACGGGGCGGACTTCACGCTCTACCTCGGCGCACCGGGCTCGGAGCAGCCGCTGACCTCGGTCCTGTCGCCCGTCGATGTGGGCGGTGTGCTTTATTACGAGTTGACCGCGGCGCAGGCCGAAACGCTGTCGGCGCAGGGCGCGCCCCATCTCGACGGGGCGCTGGGCGGGTTCGATCTGCTCTACAAGATCACCGACCCGGGCGACGGCAGCGTGGCCGCGGTCACGAGCGACTGGCTTCCGGGTCGGCTCGATCTGACCGCGACTCCGGTGACCGACGCGCCGGTTCTGTCGATCCAGGGCGTCGATGTCGGCGCGGGCGGGGGCTCTGCCTCCGGCACCAGCGTGACGGTCGAAACCCCCGGAACGCCGGTCACGCTTGATCTCAACATCGCGAGCCCCGACAGCGACGGCAGCGAACATGTGGTTCGCGTCATTCTCGAGGGCGTGCCTGACGGCGTGACCGTCGAGGGGGCCGAGCTTTCGGGCGCGAACACCTGGATCTTGATCTACGAAGGGGGGGACGCGCTGCAGATCGGCGATGCCGGCGGCTATGTCCTGCCGGTGACCTTCGGCGTCAGCGGCATCGCCGGCGGGCTGGCCGATGCGCCGATCACTGTGATCGTGCAGACCCAGGACCGGGGCGACGTCCCCGGCACGGCGACCGAGGTGCTGGAAGACCGCACCCAATGGACGCTGACGACCACCTTCCTGCCGGGCGAGGGCGAGGTGCCGCCGACCATCGAGACCTGGGAATACAACGGGAGCAGCTCCACCGAAGACCTGAGCTTCGCGCTGTCCGAACGGGTCGATGCGGAATTGTCCGTGGCGATCCCCAGCACGGTCTCGAGCGTCCTGACCGTCACCATCACCGACCTGCCCCCGGGCAGCCAGGTGTCGGGCATGGTGCGCACCGTGGTCGACGGGCAGGAGGTCTGGACGGCCTCGACCGCCACCGCGCCGGGCGACGATACCGCCGCCGCGCAGGCCAAGCTCGACGCGCTGATGGACAGCATCATCATCGAGCTGCCCGAGCATGCGAACGACAACAACCTCGGTGAGCCCTTCACGCTGAACGCCACGCTCTCCGCGGCGATCGCCGGCGGCGGGCGCTCCAACACGGCCTCGCTGACGGACGACATCCCGGTCGCGCCGGTGACCGATCCGGCCGTGGTGTCCATCGTGCTCGGCGCGGCCGATGCCGACGGCGCCCTGACCGAGTCGGATACGGAAATCCCGCTGACCGTGACGGTAACCAACCCGGCCGATGGCGCTGCGGGCTCGGTGCTCGGCGATCTCTACTTGCAGATCGACGGAACCAACGGGCTGGGCGCGGGCACGCTGACCATCGGCGGCGTCGACTATGCGCCGCAGGCGATCAGCGGCGTGGAGGGGATCCCGAACGGCACCTATTACGTCGTCCCCGGCGTCACCATGGACGGGCCGTTCGACATGGTCTTCACCCCCGATGTGATGACCGAGGGCAGCGTCACCGTCGACGCCTGGGTCCGCAATATCGAGACCGGCGCGACGGCCGTGACCTCGACCGGCTCGACCACCCTGCCGGTTGCGATCAGCAACGACGGCGTCAGTCTGGACGTTACCGGCCCGTTCTACGGCAACGAGGCGGCCGACAGCGAGGCGGCCTCGCGCATCCCGCTGGATCTGTCGGTGTCGCTGAGCGATGACGACGGGTCGGAGGCGATCGGGACGGTTCTGCTCAGCGGCTTGCCGGAGGGCTTCCTCGTCTATACCGGCGACACCGCGGGCACGGCGACGCTTGCCGTCAACGCGGGCGGCAGCGGCGGGCTGAACACCTGGGTGCTTGCCGGCGAGGGCGAGAGCATGCCGGCCCATATCTCCATCCTGCCGCCGCGCAACTGGAGCGGGACGCTCAGCGATCTCGAGCTTCTGGTGAAATCCGGCGAGACGACGCTGAGCGAGGAGCGGGTCGATATCCTGCCGATCGGTGACGTGGTCGTGTCGCCGGTGGCGAACGGGATCGAGCTGACCGCGACCAACTCCTTCGGCGTGGAAGGCGCGATCGTGTCGCTGAACATGAACGCCTCGATGGACGACTTCCAGGACGCTTCCGTCCCGGGGGCGCCCGACGAGAGCCAGGAGACGGTTACGCTGGAGCTGACCGGGCTCGGCGCCTATGCGTCCTTCTACATCGGCACGACGCTGATCGAGAGCGGCGTGAGCTACGATCCCGGGACCGAGACCTACACGCTGACCGGGCTCAGCCAGTCCGACCTCGACAACCTCGGGGTTCGCCAGGCGGCCGCCGCGCTCGACGATCAGGACGGCGGCACCGCCGGCATCCAGATCGCCGTGACGGCGCGCACCGTGGACGGGACGGACGTCTCGGCGCCGCAAAGCAGCAGCATGACGCTGAACCTGAGCGCCCAGGTGCCGAGCACCGGCGATGACAGCCTGATCTGGACCGGCAACGCGATCAACGGGCGCGCCGGCGAGGATACGGTGGTCTTCCGCCAGGGCGAGTCCCTGACCGGGGCGGAGCTGGGGGCGCAGCTGAGCAACATCGAGACGCTCGATCTGGGCATCGCCGGGGCCAACGGCATCAGCGATCTGACGCCCGAAGAGGTCGCCGCCATGACCGATGGCGACAACCTGCTGACGATCCGCGGGTCGGCGGAGGACAGCGTGACGCTGTCGGGCGACTGGGTCGACAATTTCGACGGCACCTATACCGGCTCGCTGGCCGGCGGTGGCTCGGTCACGCTGACCGTCGAGGATGCGGGCGTCACCATGCCGCCGAGCGGGTTCGCGGCCTTCTTCTCGAGCGCCTCGTTCATGAGCTTCGGCCTTGCCTCGCTGGAGGAAGGCCCGGCGCCGCAGCAGGACACGCCCGAGGGCGAGACCGTCGCTCTCGACGAGGTTCTGGCAACGGGCACGCCGGAGGAAGACCTGACCGCCGGTCTGCCCGAAGAGACGGTTGCGGTTGCGGTGGCGCAGGCAGACGGTGGCGACACGGCCGAGCCGATCGCCCCGCCGCCGGCATCGGCGCTGGAAGACGATCTGCTGTCCAGCCCAGTGTACGAGGTCTAGGCCGGTGGCACTCGCAGCCGCAGACGAGGGACCAGCCCCGGGGGGGAACACCCCGCACCGGGGCTGGAGCGATGCTGTCTTGCGCGTGGCCGCGCATTACCGCATCGCCGTCTCTCCCGAGCGGCTTCGGCTGGACCTCGCCTGGGCTTCCGAGGCGGACCCTCTGGGCGGGCTTGCCCGCTCGGCCGGCCTGTCGCTTCGGGAGGCCGATCCGCGCGTGCCGGCGATCTCGGGGCTGCGCCTGCCGCTCGTCGCCGAACTCGACGGGGGCGACATTGCCGTCGTCGAGCGCGAGACGGCGGAGGGGTTCGGCATCGTGCTGGCGGGCGACGGCGGGCTCGAAACGCCGATCTCGCGCGAGGAACTGAGCGCGCGCCTGCGCCGGCTCTTCGTGCTGCGCCCGGTTTCCGGCCGCCCCGACCGCCGCGTCGACGAGTATGTCGCGCCCTGGCGGCCGGACTGGCTGCGCAGCATCGCGCTGTCGGACATGCGCGCCTATCATACCGTCATGGTCGCCTCGCTGGTCTCGAACGTCCTCGCGCTGGCGGGCACGATCTTTGCCATGCAGGTTTACGACCGGGTGGTGCCGGGCCAGTCGATGAGCACGCTCTGGGTGCTGTTCATCGGCGTGATGATGGCCACCTTCTTCGGGCTGGCCATGCGCATCGCGCGGGGACGGATCTCGGACGCGGCCGGCAAGGTGGCGGATCTGCGCATTTCCGACCGCGTGTTCGGTCATGCGCTGCGCGTTCGCAACATCGCGCGGCCACGCTCCACCGGCACCTTCATCTCGCAGGTCCGCGAGCTGGAGCATGTGCGCGAGATGATGACCTCGACCACGGTCGCCGCCATCGCCGACGTGCCGTTCTTCCTGCTGTTCTGCGCGCTTTTCCTCTATATCGCCGGGTCGCTGGTCTGGATCCCCGTCGCCGCCATGGTGCTGCTGGTGGTGCCCGGCCTTCTGGCGCAAAAGCGCCTGCGCCGGCTGGCGGAGGCCAACACCCGCGAAAGCTCGCTGCGCAGCGCCATGCTGGTCGAGGCGATCCAGGGGCTTGACGATATCAAGTCGCTGCAGGCCGAGGCGCGGTTCCAGGCGCTGTGGAACCATTACAACGAGACCACCGCCGGCTCCTCGATGGAGCTGCGCGATCTGGTGAACCAGCTGTCGTCCTGGGCGCAGACAGTGCAGGGCGGCGTGTTCGCGGTGGTGATCTTCTTCGGTGCGCCGCTGGTCATGGCCGGGGACATGAGCACCGGCGTGCTGGTCGCCGCCTCGATGCTGTCGTCGCGGATGCTGGCACCGCTGGCCTCGGTCACGCAGATCCTCAGCCGCTGGCAACAGGGGCAGGTGGCGCGCCGCGCGCTGGACGGGCTGATGGCCTTGCCGGTCGATGTGGCCGCCGAGGAGCAACGCATCCACCGGCCGGTGGTGCACGGCGATTTCCGTCTCAGCGAGGCGGTCTTCGGCCACGATCCGAAAACCCCGGCCCTCAAGGTCGCGCGCCTGACCATCGCCCCCGGCGAGCGCATCGCCATCCTGGGCCGCAACGGTGCCGGCAAGTCGACGCTCCTAGCCGGTCTCGCCGGGCTCCTGGAGCCGCTGGCCGGGGAAATCCGCGTCGATGACGTGGTGATGGGGCTGATCGACCCGGCCGACCTGCGCCGCGACATCGGCCTGATGGGGCAGGGTGCCCGGCTGTTCCACGGGACGCTGCGCGAGAACCTGACCCTCGGCGCGCCGGAGGCGAGCGACGAGATGATCCTCGGCACGCTCGGCCGGATGGGGCTTGCCGATTTCGTGCAGCGCCTGCCCGAGGGGCTGGACCATCCGGTGCAGGAGGGCGGGCTGGGCCTGTCCGGCGGTCAGAAACAGGGCCTGCTGCTCGCGCGGCTTTTGCTGCGACGGCCGAATGTGCTGCTGCTGGACGAGCCGACGGCGTCCTTCGACGAGGTGTCGGAGGCGGCGGTGATCGACATGCTGGGCCGGCTCGACCGGCATGTCTCGGTGATCGTGGCGACCCACAGGCCGGCGATGCTGCGCATCGTCGATCGGTTGATCGTGGTCAACAACGGCGCGATCGTCATGGACGGCCCCAAGGATCAGGTGCTGGCACAGCTGCGCACCGGGCAGGCGGCGGCATGACGGGCGTGCTGGTCATGGGCGAGCACCGCCCGACCGCGCGTGCCGAGCGCCGCTTCGTCTGGCTGGTCTTCGTCATGCTGGCGCTCTTCGTCGGCTGGGCCTGGTATTTTCCGCTGGTCGAGGTGTCGCGCGGCCAGGGCACGGTGGTGCCGAGCTCGCGCGAGCAGCTGATCCAGTCGCTCGACGGCGGGATCGTGGCCTCGCTCTTCGTTCGCGAGGGCGACATCGTCGAGGCGGGCGAGGTTCTGGCCCGGCTCGACGCGACGCGCTCGGTTTCCAACTTCGACGAGGCGGCGGCGCGCTATCACGGTGCGATCGCCGCCGCCGCGCGCCTGCGGGCGGAGCTCGACGATGCCGAGACGGTGGCCTTTCCGGCCGCGCTCGAGGCCGCCGAGTTCGCCCAATTGCGGGCCAACGAGCTGGCTCTGTTCCAGTCCCGCCGGGCCAGCCTGGAGGAATCCCTGGCGGGCCTCACCAAGGACCTTGAGCTCATCCGCCAGGAACTGGCCATCGCCGAGAAGCTGCAAACGAGTGGTGCGACAAGCCGTGTCGAGGTTATCAAGCTCCGGCGAGAGGCTGCCCAGACCGAACTGGAGATCGCCCGCCTGCGCGCCGATTCCCGGGTCAAGACCGGCGAGGAACTGCAGAAGGTCAATGCCGAGGCCGAAGTGCAGGCATCTATTATGCGCGGCCGCTCCGACCAGCTCGAACGACTGGTGTTTCGTGCGCCGATGCGTGGCATCGTCAAGGACATCGCCGTTACGACCATTGGCGGCGTCATTCCGCCCGGCGGGCAACTCATGACCATCGTTCCGCTCGATGACAAGCTGCTGGTCGAGGCCCGCATCTCGCCGCGTGACATCGCCTTCATCCATCCGGGACAGGAAGCGCTGGTCAAGATTTCAGCCTACGACTACGCGATCTACGGTGGTCTCAAGGGGGAAGTGGTCACCATCTCCCCCAACACAATGCGCGACGAGGTGAAGCCCGATCTGGTCTATTACCGCGCCTACATTCGTACCGACGAAGACTATCTTGCCAATAAGGCCGGAAAGCACTTCCCGATCGTGCCCGGCATGATCGCTACAGTCGACATCCGAACCGGGGAAAAAACCGTCTGGCAGTACCTGATCAAGCCCTTCAACCGGGCGCAGGAGGCACTGCGTGAGCGCTAATCCCGTTCTACAACTACAACATCCATTCTCGATGAGAGGTCCCAAATGACACCGTGGTCTGGCCAGCGCGCCGCTCTGCAGCGGCTTGCCGTTATCGCTATTGCTTCATTGTGTGTGTCGACGGCTCAGGCGAGCGCACAGCTCAATGAGGTCAATCCCCGCGTCGGTTTCACGTCGGTTTCAAAGGCGTATCCCGACATGGACGCGCGCTATGTGCGCATTGGGACGCCGCGCACGATCGAGCAGGTTCGCAGCATCGCTGTCGGCCAGTCCAAGGTCGAGATACAGGCGGCTCTGGGCCGACCTGCTGTTCGCAATGGGGATGGCTCCTTCGAATTCCACCTTTCCCTTCCGCTGACCGGCAGGGACCGGCTGATCTGCCAGTACCGCGTCTTCTTCGACAATGGGGGCAACGTGTCCAGAGCAGTGTGGCGGCGTCCACAGTGTGCAGATCTCGTCGCAGGCAATCGGAACTGAGCGAAGAATGAACACGCTCCAACTCCCAGCACGACGGAAGGGCCGCCTCAAGGCAGCGACAGCCATTGCCGCATGCATGCTACTTGGCGGATGTGTTGGCCTGCCAGACGCTGGGGGCACCGAAGCAGCTATCATCGAGAAGGCAGCCACGATGCCGGCACTGACGCCCGCCGAAGGTGCAGAGGTGAAGGCGGTGGCACGCAACGGATTGCTCATCAGTCCTTCGGTGCGTCAGGCTGCGAGCGTGATTTCTGCAAGTGCTGACCAGGTTCGCGTACAACGGGCAGCACTGTTCCCCAGTCTTTCACTTTCCGGAGGCGCCGGAGTGGGAACAGAGGGCAACAGGAATCCGAGTGTTGAGCTGACTGGAACGCAAATGCTGTTCGATGGCGGCAGAACAAAACGCGCGATCCAGCTGGCGGATTTCGACCTTCAGATAAACTACATCGCGTTCCAGAAGGCGGTGGACGATGCATTGCTCGAGGTTCTACAGGCCTATGACAATGTTCAGCTTCAGAGCGAGCTGCTCGCTGTCTATGAAAAGCAGCTGAAGGCGCTGACGCAGCTGGATGGACTTGTCGCCGATCGTGTCAAGAATGGTGCGGCCACATCAAGTGACCGTCTCGAGACCCGCAAACGGGTTCAGTCGGCCGCATTCCTGGTTAATGACACCCAGCTCGCGCTGGCTGAGGCCCGTGACCGTCTGACCCTTCTCACCGGACAGCCGAACGGCGGTCGTGTACAGCTCGCAACCACGAGCTGCGCGGCATTCGGAGAAACCGACGATCTGCGCATGGCGCGCCTGGAACAGGCACGCGCCCAGCTCGCTCTACAGAAGGCCGAGAGTGAGAAAAACCCGCGAATTGCGCTGAAACCGGTGATTGGCGGAGAGCTGGGCGTTAACAAGCTTCCGCTTGGGGTCAACCTCGATGTCCAGTCTGACGTGCTCCAGGGCGGTGCGTTGACCGCCAAGGCCAATGCTGCGCGCAACCAGCTCGCCGCAGCCGATGCCAAACTCGCGGCTGTGCTGCTGGAGGATGGTCTGGCCGAAAATGCTCTGTTGCGTTCACTGTCAACCGCGGACAAGAAAATGGCCATGCTCCAGCGGCAGATCAGCCTGCTGGAGGAGACCCGCAAGCTTTACCGAAGCCAATACTTCGACATGGGAAAACGGCAGATTTCGGAGCTACTCGACAACGAGGAAGAGTATTACAGCCGGCAGGCAGAAATGGCGCAGGTGCGCTCTGATCTCAGCCAGAGCAAGGCCAGGTGCGCGGTTCGTAGCAGGGTGCTGCGGCAGGAAATGGGTGTCAGCGGCAACAGCATCTATGGCTTCCCGCTGTCGACGGATCTCATCTGAAATTATTACCAGCCATCCGGGCGTAACCGGAGGGCTGGTCCCGACGATCGATACGCATCTGGGTTGCCTCCGCCTTGTTCCACCTTCGCGCCGCGTTAAGGTATACATGTTGATTTCCGTCGAGACGTGACCCGGCTTTTCCACCGAGAACTGACCCACCTTTAGATTATGCGAAGCGGGTCATGTTTGGGTCAAACGAGATGAATGAAGCCACGGTGCGCCAGCTCCATCGATGCGAGTTCATGGAGGGGGCGCAGAACATCGTGCTCATCGGTGGGCCCGGCTGTTGATTTCCGTCGAGACGTGACCCGGCTTTTCCACCGAGAACTGACCCACCTTTAGATTATGCGAAGCGGGTCATGTTTGGGTCAAGTCATCGCAGCCTCCTTCTTTTTTCGGGCGGCTGCTTCGGTGCTGGCTTTGAAGCGGAAGCTGTCGTTACCGGTTTCCAAGATATGGCAACGGTGAGTAAGCCGATCGAGCAGCGCCGTTGTCATCTTCGCATCGCCGAAGACCGTGGCCCATTCGCTGAAGCTGAGATTTGTGGTGATGATGACGCTGGTGCGTTCGTAAAGCTTGCTCAGCAGATGGAAGAGCAGTGCGCCGCCTGAGGCGCTGAACGGCAGGTAACCCAGCTCGTCGAGGATCACGAGGTCGAGGCGCACGAGGGTCTCGGCAAGCTGGCCTGCCTTTCCCTTCGTCTTTTCCTGCTCAAGCGCGTTGACCAATTCGATGGTCGAGAAGAACCGCACCTTGCGGCGGTGATGCTCAATGGCCTGGATGCCAAGCGCGGTCGCAACATGGGTCTTTCCGGTGCCGGGCTGTTGATTTCCGTCGAGACGTGACCCGGTATCCGGCAAAATTTTCATTGAGAATTGACCTGTCGCGTAGCCCTTAATTGTGGGATGAAAAATCCAACGAAATCAACGGCTGTGCTTTGCCCTTAAATATGAGATTTTGCCTTTAATTCCGATATTTTTGCCCTTAAACCTGAGACAGGGTTCGCAGCTTCGTATGGCAAATATTGATGGATGATGATCGCGAAGACTCCGTTGCCGCTGGTGCTGAGGAGGCGCGCAGGGCGGCCGTTCTGCGTCCGCTTGTTCATGCATATCTCAAAGGAACTGGCAGTCTGGAAAGTGGCATCAATGATGCTGTTTGGGAGCTTGGTGTCAGCAGGGCGACTGTCTGGCGCTGGATAAAGCGTCTGGCCGAAGAGGGTGGGCGCACCAGCGCTCTGGTACCGCGGAAACGGGGCCGCCCGACTGGTACAACCTTGATATCCGGCAAGGTGGAAGCGGTGATTGAAGAACATCTTCGCCGTTATTTCTTAAGGCGGGAACGTCCAAGCCTGTCGCGCGTCGTGACAGAAATTCGCAGCGCGTGCTGGCAGCAGGGCTTGCAACCGCCGACACGTCGGACGGTTCAGCGCAGGCTGGATGCAATAGATGCCCGCGAAATTGCCAAGGCACGCGAAGGCGCAAAGGCGGCCCGCCAGAAGTTTGCGCCGGTCGTAGGCGACAACAAGGCAAACCAGCCACTGGAGGTCGTGCAAATCGACCATACGCCTGCGGACATCATTCTCGTCGACAGTTTTGAACGCCAACCAATTGGGCGGCCTTGGGTCACGCTGGCGATCGACGTCGCAACGCGGATGGTGACCGGATATTACACCTCTCTCGAGGCACCTTCGCGTCTGTCGGTGGCGCTTTGCCTGACACAGGCTGCGGCCCCCAAGGCGGAACTTCTGGCGGAATTGGTGTGCAATGTTCCTTGGCCCGCGCAGGGTAAACCGCATAGGATCCACGTCGATAACGGGCGCGATTTCCGGTCGCAAGCCTTTCGGTCGGCATGTGCGGAATGGGGGATCGATCTGGTCTATCGGCCGCCAGGCAGTCCTCATTTCGGAGGGCACATCGAACGATTGATCGGCACGATGATGGGGGCCGTGCACCTGTTGCCTGGAACAACGCAATCCTCGGTCGTGGCCAAGGGCGACTATGACGCCGAGGGCATGGCCACGATGACCTTAAGCGACTTCGATCGCTGGTTTGCTCTGGAAATCTGCCGCTACAACAACAGCATTCATTCAAGTCTTGGCTGTACGCCCGTCGCCAAATGGGAGGCACTCTCAGCGGAAATGATGGGCGACATCCCCTTCGAGATGGAAGCTTTTCGGGTGAGCTTCTTGCCGAGCGAACTGCGTAAGGTCAGGCGTGACGGCATCCATCTGTTCCAGATACGGTACTGGTCGGATGCTCTTGCAGGCCACATTGGGCGCGGCGATGGGAAGGTGGTCGTTCGCTACGACCCTCGCGATATCTCAATGATCTGGGTCGAATTGGACGATGGCCGATATGTTGAGGCGCGTTACAGAAACTTGGAAATTCCGCCCGTGCCGCTCTGGGAATATCGCGAAGCCATGAGGAAGGCCCGTGCCCTTGGCAAATCCGGGTCCAATGAGTTGGTCTTGGCTGAGCTGATCCGACAGCAACGCCAGATCGAGTTTGAAAGCCGGGGCCTAACGAAGGCCGAACGCCAATCCCGTGAAAGAAAAGGGACATTGGAGGGCACCAACTCGGCTGTCTCGAAAACCGAAGGGCTGCGCCCGATCGACACGGGTGATACATCGCGCCCATTGTTCAAAGTGGAGAGATGGTGAATTGAGGGCAGGGACAACAGAGGAAGACGGTCGGATCGCCCTCATTCAATCGGATATCTGGATCGGCTTTCCGCGGGCCGAACAAGTTCTGGACCGTTTGCAGTGTATGATCGAAGCGCCAAGGCAAACCCGTATGCCTGGCCTTCTTGTGCATGGCGCATCCGGGATCGGAAAGACGATGATCGCCCGCAACCTGTCGCGCAGATATGCACCGGAATATGACCCAGCATCGGGAATTACGCGAACGCCGCTCTTGCTGTTACAAGCACCGCCAGCTCCCGACGAACGGCGGTTCTATCTGCACATCCTGGCGTCCGTCGGGGCACCGGCCACGGCACTGGGCGCGCGCGCTCAAAATGTGGCCTCCCTCGAAGTCCGTGTTGTTGCGCTTTTGCGCGACCTTGGCCTGCGGATGATCATGATCGACGAGGTCCACAACCTCTTGGCCGGGACCCACCGCGAACAGCGACGCTTTCTCAATGTTCTTCGTTATCTCAGCAATGAGCTCGAGGTGTCACTGGTCTGTCTTGGGGTCAGCGAGGCCGTCGACGCCATCCGTGGTGATATCCAGCTTGCCCGACGGCTGGACGAACATCACTTGCCAAACTGGCGCGACGATGCCGAGTTCTCGGACATGATCCAGACCCTTATTGCTGCCATGCCACTGGAAAAGAAGTCCAACCTGAAGGTCAAGTCACTCAAGCAGATACTTGCACTGACCGGTGGGGTGACCTCGCGCATTTTCGCCCTGATCAAGGATCTTTCCATCGACGCCATTGCAACAGGTGATGAATGCATCACCGATGACGCAATCGCAAAATGGACACCGGTTTGGTCGCGCCATGCGAACGGCAATCGGCGGCTCGAGAAGTCCGGGGTGTGAAGCCGCACCCGCTGCCAAAAACTGTCGCGCCGCTGCCAGACGAGTTGTTGTCAGGTTGGTTGTCTCGGTTGGCTGCGGCCAACTACTGTGATGACGCCGAACTGCTGGCTCATATCAAGATCGATACCGCGCATGGCACCGCCTTGGACTTCGGCATTGACGCGGTGGCGGCAGAGAAGATTGCCAGCGCTGCACGTGTCGCCCCAGACGTCGTGCGATCTTTGACCTTTCCAGCAATGACGCCACGAGAAGCCTCGCTGACGGCACAGATGCCATTCCAGCATTGCCCGCAATGCTCCCGAGAGGGCCTTTCGCTCAGGCATTGGAGGCGGGCCTGGGCATTCGACTGCCAGGTTTGCGGGACGAGACTTGTGCAGACGCTCGGCAAGGACGGTGGTGAACAGATGCCCGAAAAGCTGATAAATCGTGCGCGCCACGGCGCAGCGCGGCTTGAATACGCCGCGCGATTACGCAGTCTCAGGCAACTTCGGCGCGCAATGCGCGCGGTCACCTTTGCCATATCATTAAAGGCCTTCCGCGGAGATCCGGCATACGCTCTTCAGAGCCACAAACCAGAAGTGAGGCTGTTCGGCCTTGCTGCCATTGATGCCGCCCGATCACGTCCGCTGGTCAAAGCGGCCATCTCAAGCTCCGGCATCGACGACTATGCAAGGGTTGCTCTATTGCGCGCCTTCGAGAAAGAGCCACGTCTGCTTGTTGCGGTTGATCATATTGCGCAAAGGCGCGCAAGAAGCACAGGCCCGACGACAGCCGAATCTCGCAATTAAGGGCAAAAATTGTCGTCAAACGCGCCGCGTCTCAGAATTAAGGGCAACGCGACAGCCGTCCCGCCCTCCTCGATGTGATAGAGGTAGCGGGCGATGGCATCCACATGGATGCTCCCCGGAACAAGGCCTGCCCGCGCCTCCACCCGTTGCGGAAGAAATCGCGGATCGAGACCCCAGGGATTGGATACCTCCAGATCGAAGAAGGGTGGCGTGACCTCGGCATCTCATGCGCTCTTCTGCGCCTCGCTGGGCCAGCTATCGGCCAGAAGCGGCCCGGCAACAGGGGGCGAGAACAAGGCGGATGCGGTCATGATGAAATGGCGGCGCGTCAGGCCCGTCTTTCCGGCTGCGGTCATTGTTCCGGCTCCCGTGCATCAGAAACAAGCGAACTTAGCTGTTCCACGTCCACGACACCGGGCACAAGGGCGTCGCCGATCACGAAAGATGGCGTACCCGTGATGCCGAGGGCCTGCGCCAGGCGCATCGAGGATTCGATGTGTGCGTCGATCTCCGGCGCTTCCATATCGCGGCGCAATTGCGCGACGTCCAGGCCGATGTCTTCCGCGATCCGAAGGACGGACGACTCCTCGGCGCGGCCGCTCATGCCCATCAGCGCCCAATGGAAGTCTTCGTAAAGCCCCTGTTCGCGCGCGGCCAGCGCGGCACGGGCAGCAAACACCGACCCTTCGCCGAGGATCGGCCATTCACGATAGACAAGGCGAACATCCGGATCGGCGGCCAGCAGGGCCTCGATCTCGGGCTTGGCACGACGGCAATAGGGACAATTGTAGTCGAAGAACTCCACCACCGTGACATCGCCCTCCGGATTGCCCAGGACCGGCGCATTGGGGTCGCGTTCCAGCGTGTCACGTTCGCGGGAGAGGACCTCGGCTTGCGACGCCGCCTGGGCCTCGGCCTGCCGGGCTTCGAGGATCGCGACGGCCTCCATGACGATCTCGGGGTTTTCGCGGATCGTCTCAAGCACCAGCTCGCGCACCCTGTCCTCCGAGATGTCCTGCGCCGCTGCCTGCAAGGGCAGCGCAAGGAAAAGCGCCATCGCCATCATTGAAATGCAATTCTTCATGTCAATTTCCTCCGTTTGCCAGATCGGCGGCCGTGCGTTCGGCCTGCGCGGCGCGTTCGCGCTCGGGCCAGGTTGATTGGATGTAGGCGAGGATGTTCCAGATCTCGCGATCCGTCAGGACGTCGCCGAAACCGGGCATGCCGCTGTCGAATTCCACGCCTTGCCGGGCCAGGGCCTCGCGTCCGCCGAGTTTCGTGTATTCAAACAGCATCCGGTCGGGATGGTGCCATGTGTGCCCGGTTTCATCGTGAGGCGGCGCGGGCAGACGCCCATCCGCATCGGGGGTTCGCCAGTCCGGCTGTCCTTCGAGGTTGGCGCCGTGACAGGCGGCGCAGTTCTGGGCATAAAGCGCTTCGCCCTGCGCGATATCCACCGTCGCCGGCATCACCGGCACGGTGGTGTCCGTGGCGGTCTGCGGTGCGCCGCGCAGCGCCAGCCATGCCAAGGCCCCTGCAAGCCCAAGCGCCACGGGCGCGGCGATCATCACCCAGGCCTTCATGTCACCCTCACCCATGTCATCATCCCGCTTTCGGCGTGGCTGAGCATGTGGCAGTGAAACAGCCAGTCGCCCGGATTGTCGGCGACGAAGCCGATCTCGCGCGTCTCTTGCGCGGCCACCAGCAGCGTGTCGCGCATCGGGCCGACGGGTCTGCCGTCGCGAATTTCGCGGAAATGCATCCCGTGCAGATGCATGGCGTGGGGAAAGACGGTCTCGTTGACGATCTCAAGCCGCACTGGCTCGCCAAGGGAAAGATCGGCCAGCGGGGCCTGCGTCATCTCTGCCATGTCGTTGAAGGCCCAGAACCGCCCCCGCGCCGCGAGTTCGCGAAAGCCCAGGCGCTCTCCGCCCAGCACGGCGTTGTCCATCCGCCCCATGGCGCCCCCCGACATCACCAGCCGCAAAGGACGGGCATCGGCCAGCGACCCAAGGCCGCTGACGGAATTGGGCGGCAGGGCCATCGGTGCCGCGCGCGGCGTCTGCGCGATGCTACCCGAGACGGGAAACGCCACCTGCGCGGCGGGTCGGTCGTCATTGTCAAGCCGGACGAGATGCGCAGTCTCGCCCGCTTCGGCCGTCACATCGACGATCAAATCGGCGCGTTGCGCCGGGGCGAGGTCGAGGACGTCCTCCAGCGGTTCGGGCGCGGCAAGCGGCATGCCGTCGAGCGCGACCGTCCAGCCCCGCAAACCCGCAAGTTGCAAAGGAAAGATCCGCGCGTTCGACGCGTTGATGAGCCGCAGGCGCATTCGGCTGTGCCGCGCGACCGGGATGGACAGGTCAAAACGCCCATTGGTCGTGATCAGGTTCCCGATCCGGCCGCCATGGCTCATCCTCATGGGCTGGTCGAAGCTGTCTTCGATCAGCGCCGTTTCGGGATCGAGCAGCCAGTCGTCGAGCACGAGGGTCTCCTCGCGATCGACCTCGGGCGGTTCGGCCTCTTCCACGATCAGCGGCCCGTGCAGGCCGCGGGCGACCTGTACCCAGGACCGGTTATGCGCGTGGTACCAGTAGGTTCCGGCATCGGGCGCCACGAAATCATAGTCGAAAGCCTGACCCGGCGCGACGGCCTCTTGCGTCAGGCCCGAGACACCGTCCATCGCGTTGTCGATTCGGATCCCGTGCCAGTGGACCGAGGTCGGCTCGGGCACGTCGTTGACCAGCCGCCGCCGCACCCGTTCGCCCTGGAGCACCCGGATCGCCGGGCCGGGCGCGCGGCCCTCGTACCCCCAGATGGAGGTTGCCGGATAGCGTTCGGGGGCGAGTTGCACCGATGCCTCTCGCGCCGTCAGGGTCGCGGGCGTGTGAGAGGTGGCAGACACCTGCCGACCGCTCGCCGCCAGGCCCAGAACGGCGGCGGTCTGTCCGAGGAAGGCGCGTCGTGTCGGCATGGTCAGGGCCTCCGGAAAAGTGTCGGGGCGGGCGAAAGTCTCGCCCGCCGCCAGTCGTCTGTGTGTCAGGAACCGTGACCCATACGGAAATCGCCGACCATGCCGGCGTTGCGGTGGCCGGGCACATTGCAGGCGAAGCCGATCTCGCCGCCTTCGGGGAAGGTCCAGATGACCTCGCCCGTATCCCCCGGCTCCAGCAGGACGCTGTTGGCATCGTCATGCATCATCCCGGCCTCCATCATCCGGTCATGATTGATGCTGCGCATCGTCATCATGCCTTCGCGCATCATCGTCTGCATTTCACCAAGGTGGCCATTCCAGGTTTCGCTCGTCCCGATGTTGAATTCGTGGACAACGCGGCCAACGTTCACCACTTCGAAGCGGATCGTCTCTCCGGGTGCGACCTCGATGGCCGCCGGGCTGTATTTCATCTCGTCCATTTCGACAGTGATGGTGCGGTCGACTTGTGCGGCGTCGCCAGGCTCGCCGATGCCGTCTCCATGGCCGGGGCTGGCAACCGCGATGGAGGCAGTAAGGCTGGCCGCGAGGGCGGTGCCGGTCAGAAGTGTCTTGATCATGTGTTGGACTCTCATGTCTGGGGGTATTTCAGGGTATTTGATCGTGGCACGGCCCAAGGTCGCGGAGGAGGAAGATCGACGGGCGCATGCCTCCCGCCTATTTCTGTTTTCGCGAGCGGCTGACGTACGGACCGGAAACCTTGTGCCCCGAATATCGGTCGAGTCATCAAAATGGCGGCCGGGGAACACGTCGGGTCGGGATGGCAGTAGCGGTCAAGCGTGTCCTCATGCGCAGCGTGCTCAGCAGTCGCGACATCGCCGTCCGTGACCTTGACGATTTGTGAATGCGCATCCCACGTGCCGGCAAGGCCGGGTGTCGGCGCGGCGAGGGCCACGAGCGCGATCATGGGTATTGCGACAAGACCGCCGAGCGCGGCGAGAAAGGACAGAGCCCGCATCAATTGATTCCGTTCTCGCGCTGCACCTCGCGGATGTAGCGGGTGATATACTGAACGTCGGCACGGGTCAGACCCTTGATCGGGGGCATGTTGCCAAAGGGCCAGTGATGCGCGCGCACGCCGTTCCGAACCGCCATCTGAAAGGCTTCGTCCGAATGATGGCTCGGCTCATAGGTGCGGTGGATCAGAGGCGGCGCGACACCGTTCTGACCAGCCGCGTTGGCCCCGTGACACTCCGCACACACGGCTTCGAAGGCGCGTTGACCGATCGCCGCCTCGGGCGACAGCTGTTCGGGAAGCCGAACCTCGACGATGGGCGCGCCCTCGGCCAGGTCGCTCAGGGCTGTTGGCTCCGGGTGGACCATGCCCCCCGCCGGTGGCTCGTTCGGTTGCATGAACTGCCAGACCGCCACACCAAGCCCGGCAACAAACACACCGCCGATGAGAAGCCCCAGCTTGTCCACGTTCTTTGCCCTTTTCTTGCCTTTGATCCGTTCCACTCCAATTAGGCTCCGGTCAGGGCACTGTGGTTTCAGACCGCTCGATACTTGAGGATTTTTCTACCGGCTCTCAGTCACGTTACAACCGGATAGACCCGTGTTTATTGTATCCAAATGTATCCTTGACCTTTACCCGAAAGAGGCGCCTATCGTTCGGCCTGTTAACGGATTTGGAGGACATGATGGCCTGGAACCCACGGACTCTGCTATCAGGTGGTGCCGGAATGAAGCTTGGCATGCTGGCCTGTTGTGCCGTGATGCTCGTCCCGCTTGGCGTCTACATTGTCGCGGGCGGAACGCTCGGCGGGCTTGCGGGCAACCTCGGCCTTCTGGCCCCGCTGGCGCTGTGCCTCGGGGCGCATGTCGTGATGCATCGGATGATGGGCAGATCCTGCCACGACAACACCGCAAATCCCCGGGAGAAGACCCCGGACGAGAACCCCGAACAAGGCCCGGCGGTTGTCCCGGTCCATGCCCCGCGCTGATTGCACGGTAATGATCCACGGCGCGCGCCCGAAACTGGCGCTGGTTGGCCTTCTTGCACTGGCCGGTTGCGGAGCGGGAGTGCGGCAGTGCCTGAATACCGACGCCACGCTGTCAACGCGCGGCGCGGCGTTCACGCTTCCGGATGGATGCCGCGCGATCCGGACCGGCCCGGACGGTGTCGTCACCCTCGCTTGCGATGATGGGCGTTTCGGCTATGGATTCGACGCCCTCGCCATCGGATCGCAGGAATTGCCATGACATCCAGGCGTTCGACACTTGCCTTTCTCGGCGTCGCTGCGGGCGTTGTTGTCGGCTTTCAGGCGCTTCCTTCCCTGTTGGATCGTTTCTCGGGTCTGCCTGAGTTTGAGCCTTTGGCGAATCCAGAAGGCTTCCGGAGGATAACGGGCGGAAGTTCCTCGTCCGGCGCATTCGACCCATTTGTCGGCCTTGAAGCCCAAGACGACGGGTTGAGAGCGGAAACCATCGCGGCCGTAGAAGCCGATCTTTGCAATGCGCTTTACGCGGATGTGGCAGAAGATCCGTCGACCGTACCGATCGCGTCGTTTTCGGACTATTACTGCCCCTACTGTCGCGTGCAGATGCGGCGCTTGGCAGATATTGCCGAACAGCTTGATAGCGGCGTTGCGATTTCCTGGCACGAGCTACCGCTTCTCGGCGAAGGCTCTGACCGTGCGGCGAGAGCGGCTTTGGCAGCAAAACGCCAGGGTGCTTATCTCGCATTTCAGCAAGCTCTGTGGACGACGCCGTTTCAGCCGACATGCGACTATCTTCTGCGATTGTCCGAGACCGTCGGAATTGATGGTGAGCGCCTGATAAATGACATGCAAAGCCAGGATGTCGCCGAAGACCTCATGGTCAGCAAGGCGCTTTCCCGGATATTCGGCTTCATCGGCACGCCGGCCATGGTGGTTGGCGGCACTGTCATCCAAGGCGAAATCACGGACGCCGTGTTGCGCAGCGTGATCGCTATCGAACTCGACGACGGCTGGCAACGGATATGCTGAACAGATCGAGCAGACAGTGTGCCGCGACGATCGCATTGAGCGTCTTGTCTCTTGTCGCCTCGTCGGTGGCAATTCTGGCTGCGACATCGGAACGAGCGGCGACACCGGCGGTCAGCGCGCAGCTCATCACGGCCGAAAACGGCATCGCGCCGGGCGCGGGGACGGTTTCGGCGGGGCTGGCGCTGGCGCTTGGCGAGGGCTGGAAAACCTATTGGCGCACACCCGGCGAGGTGGGCTTCCCACCCGAAATCGACTGGACCGGGTCGCGCAACGTGGCCGAGGTCGAATTTCAATGGCCCGCGCCCGAGCGGTTCACCGCCTTCGGCATCGAGAATTACGGCTATCACGGCGAGGTCGTCTTTCCGCTGCGCATCGCGCTGGAACAGCCGGGCCAGCCTGCCCATCTCTCCGCCTCGGTGACGCTGCTTACCTGCTCCGATGTTTGCGTGCCGCAGGATTTCAGCCTGTCGCTGGACCTGCCCCAAGGCACGTCGATCGACCCGGACAGCGCGGCGCGCATCGCCGATTACGCGGGTCGCGTCCCGGTTGGGGCGGAAGCAGGTGGCATTCGGTCCGCCACCGCGCATGTCGATGCCGACGCAACCGCGCTGACCGTGACGCTGCGGCGCTCCTCGCCCTTCGAGGCGCCGGATGTGTTCCCGGAACTGGGCGAAGGTGCCTCCCTCGGAACCCCTGACAACAGGCTGGGTGAGAATGGCCGCCTGCTCTGGGCGCGCCTGCCCATCCTTTCGCCGCCCGCCGATCCGACGGCCGCGCTATCGCTCACCGCGACCGAAGCCGATGGCTGGGCCGTAAGTGTGACGCCGGACAGGGTCGCGACCGCGCCGCCCCCGCCCTACACCGAAGCCCGCACCACCGCGCCGCTTTCCAGCATGGTCTGGATCGCCCTGACGGCCTTCCTGGGCGGGGTGATCCTGAACGTCATGCCCTGCGTGCTGCCGGTGCTGTCGATCAAGCTGTCCTCTGCCATGAAGCTCGAAGGCGCCGGGCGCGCGACCGTGCGATGGGGATTTCTCGCTTCGGCCGCGGGGGTCATGACCTTCATGTGGGGCCTCGCCGCTGCGCTGTTCGCCTTGCGGTTGGCGGGTGTCACGGTGGGCTGGGGGTTGCAGTTCCAGAACCCGGTCTTCCTTGCGCTCATGATCGGCATCCTGGCCATTTTCGCAGCAAACCTCGCCGGCGCCTTCGAGATCGCCCCGCCCGCCGGTCTGCAAACCCGGCTTGCGCGGGCCGGGGGCGCCGGGGGTCATGTGGGCGATTTCCTGACCGGGGCCTTCGCCGCGGTGCTGGCCACGCCCTGTTCCGCGCCCTTTCTCGGGACGGCCATCGCCTTTGCGCTGGCCGGGCGCGGCACCGACATCGCGCTGGTCTTCAGTTTCCTCGGGCTGGGGCTTGCGGCCCCCTACCTTCTGGTCGCCGCCCGACCGGGCCTTGTCCGCCACCTGCCAAGGCCGGGGCGGTGGATGATCGCGCTGCGCGTGGTGCTGGGCATCCTTCTGGCCGTCACCGCGGCCTGGCTTGTCTGGGTGCTACACGGAGTGGCCGGCACGACCACGATGCTGGCGGTCGTCGGGCTGACGGCAGGCGTCGTTCTGCTGCTGTCGTTGTCGAGGCTCCGGGGCACAGTTCGTGCCGGGCTCGCGCTGCCCCTCGTGGGGGTCATGCTCTTCGGGGCAGCGTATCTGGCCGACACATCAGCGCCCCGCGCGCTTTCGTCTCAGGTGACCGAATGGGTGCCCTTCGACCGGGCAGAGATCGCGCGCCGCGTCTCGCGGGGCGAGGTTGTGTTCGTGGATGTCACGGCCGACTGGTGTCTGACGTGCAAGGCGAACAAGGCGCTCGTGCTCGACCGTGACCCTGTCGTCTCGGCGCTTGCCGCAGAGGGCGTCACACCCATGCAAGCTGATTGGACCCGGCCCGACCCGGCGATTTCACGCTACCTGGAAAGCTTCGGCCGTTACGGCATTCCGTTCAATGCGGTCTATGGCCCGGCAACCCCGGACGGCGTCGTCTTGCCGGAACTGCTGACCCCGGACGTGGTCGTGGCGGCGCTCGACGATGCCGCAGGGGAAGAACGGGATATCGCCGGTCAGCCCTGAACGCACGCTGCCGCACCTGTTTCCGGCTGCGGCAGGTGAGGTTCATGGCGTGGCACTCGCGCCGGCCTTACCCCGCAGCGGCGTGCCTGGCACAGAACCGCCGCTCACTTTTCCAGCACCTTGCGCCGCCGGTCGAACTCATCCTCGTCGATCTCGCCCGAAGCAAAGCGTTCGCGCAGGATCTCCATTGCATCGCGCTTCCCGGGGTTGCTGCTGCGCTGGTTGTCGGTGAGCCATTTCACCGCGATTACGATCAGGGCGATGATGATGCCCCAAAACACAATCATCATAAGCCCGCCAAATATGCCGAATCCACCACCCCACATCATGTGACCGTATCCTTCCTGCCAGTTTTCCACGGGGTCCGCAGCGGCCAGTGTCGGCGCCGAAAGACTGCTGATTGCCCAGATTGCCAATCGTTTCATTTCATTATTCCTTCCGTTGTCTCGCGTCGTTGATGGCTGCGCCCTCTGCCAGCGGGATGAGGATCGATGCCTTCAGACCGCCTTCGGGACGGTTTTCAAGCCGGATGTCACCGCCGTGTCCGCGCACGATCGCCCGTGCGATGGCAAGGCCCAGCCCATGCCCCCCTGTTTCGAGCGAACGGGAGGCTTCCAGCCGGTGAAACGGCGCGAAGACCTCTTCGAGTTCATCCTGGGGGATTCCGGGGCCACAGTCGGTAATCTCGATTGCCAGATCGTCGCCTGCGCGGTGCCAGCCGACCGTGGCCCCGCCCCCGTAACGCGTGGCGTTCTCCACAAGGTTGCGAACGGCCCTGCGCAGGGCAAGGGGGCGTATACGCAGCGTCATCGGGGGGCCACCGGACAATTCGAACGGCGTGGCCTTGTCGTCTGCCTGTGTTTCGAGCCAGTCGGGCAGGTCGACGACCTCCGAGGTTTCCCGCCCCGCCAGCCCCTGGGCGAAATCGAGCGTGGCCTCGGCCATGGCCTGCAACTCGTCGATGGAAGCGATCAGGCTCTCGCGGGTCTTCTCGTCCTCGACGAGTTCGGCATCAAACCGCATTGCCGTGAGAGGCGAGCGCAGATCATGGCTGACCGCGGCGAGAATGCGGGTGCGATCCGCGACAAAGCGCGTCAGCCGGTCCTGCATGCGATTGAACGCGCGGGTAAGGTCGCGCACCTCATCAGGGCCGGCGACAGGCAACGGGTCACGCGCGTCGCCGCGCCCCAGGTCCTCGGCGGCGCGCGACAAATCTCGCAGGGGGCCCGTCAGACGGGTCATCACGAACCAGAATGCCGCGACGAGGATCAACGCGGCCGTCAGCCCGAAAGCGAGGAAGGACGACAGGGGCCACTGCAATGGCGGGCGTTCGAACCGGGTGTCGACGTTCAGCCACTGGCCGCCGGACAGCGCAATAGACAGGGTCAGCTCGACCGCCTGCATCCGGCCGCGCATCATTTCCTGATGCATCTCGGCCATCTGCGGGGACAGGTTCGGGATCGGATGAAGGGGGCTTGCGGTTTCCCTTAGGTTGACCCGGATATCACGACTGAAGCCGTCACCCAGCAAGGCCCGGATGCGCGTTTCGATATAAGCGGCATGATGGTGATCGGGCGTGGTCACGCTTGGGGCAGGCGCAAGGTCGAACCGAACGAGTGGTGAATTTGCCGCCCGCACGATAGACGCGGACAGATCGGGCGGCGCGTCTTCCAGCAGGCGAACGACATTGGCGGCGCGTCCTGCTGCCTCGAAGCCAAGGGCGGCGCGGACGGCCAGGCTGCGCTCGTCCGTGAAGAGCCACAGGCTTACCGCCTGCGCGATGGCCAATGCCCCGAGGATGAGGATCACGAGCTGCGAACGCAGGCTGCCTATGCGCAGCCGGGTCATGCGACCACCTCGACATCCGTGTTCAGACTGTATCCCTGGCTTCGGATGGTGGTGATGAGCGTCGGGCGCAACGGGTCCATCTCGATCTTGCGTCGCAGTCGACTGATCTGGTTGTCGATCGTACGGTCGAGCGGTCCCGCCGCGCGTCCCGCCGTAAGATCGAGAAGCTGCTCGCGGCTCAGAACCGTGCGCGGACGCGCCAGAAGGACCGTCAACAGCCGGAAATCCGCCGTCGTCAGTTGCACGCGATTGCCGTCCCGGTCGGTCAGCATGTGCGCGTCGGTATCGAGCGTCAGTCCGCCGAACCGCAGGATGCGCCCCGAAAGCGGCCCGGCCTCGCGTCTCTCCTCGGGCGCGCGGCGCAGGACCGCCTTGATCCGTGCCAACAGCTCGCGCGGGTTGAACGGTTTCGGCAGGTAGTCGTCTGCGCCGATCTCCAGGCCCACGATACGGTCCTGGTCCTGCCCGAGGGCCGTGAGCATGATGATGGGAAGCCGTTTCTCGGCCGACAGGCGCTTGCAGATCGAAAGCCCGTCCTCGCCCGGCATCATGACGTCGAGCACCATAAGGTCGAAATGACCCTTCCCGAGCTTCTCGTCCATGTCCCGGGCATCCTTGGCCGCTGTCGCCCGCATGCCATTGCGTTCCAGGAATCGCGTGACCGAGTCCCGTATCTGGCGGTGATCGTCGACGACCAGGATATGCGGCAAGCTATTCATCCTTCTCATTTGGCAGGGTGGCGACACAAGGTCAGCACCGCGATTGTAACGCTTTGTATCAGGCACCCTCGTTGCGACGAACGGATACAAGATCGGCAATGACGCGGCCTTGGTCGTCCTTATTGTGTTCCCATGTCAGTCAGGGTTTCACACGAGAAAGGATACAGACATGAAAACCAGAGAGAAACTCGCGGCGGCAACCGCCATTTTGATGGCTATGGGCGGTGCCGCCCTGGCCGCAGGCGATCACGCGAATGGTGGTCGGGCCGCTCCGGGACCGCAGGGTCCGGGCGACGGTAATCATGACATGATGCAGATGATGATGCGAATGCACTCGCAGATGGGGGGCAGCGGGTCCATGGGCAGCGTGGCCATGATGGGGTCCGGCGGCCCCATGTCGGGCATGGGGATGATGGGCGGCGGCGCGCCGTTCATTGGTATGGCCATGGAGCAGTTCGACACGGATGGCGATGGCACGGTCACATCGCAGGAGGCGCACGAAGGGTTGCAGGCCCTGCTGGCGGAATATGACGCCGATGGCGACGAAGCCCTGTCACTCGCCGAATTCGAGACGCTCCACAGTGCGCTTATTCGCGAAACGATGGTGGACCGCTTCCAATTCCTCGACGACGATGGAGATGGTGCGGTGACGGTGGCAGAGATTGTGAAACCCGCCGACGTGGTGGAGCGCATGCAGACCATGCGCGACGGCATGATGCCCGGGACGATGCGCGGACCGAAGGGCGGGATGATGGATGCCGGCGGCATGCAGGGCAACGGCGGCATGATGGACGACAACTGAGCCTGGTGTGCCGTCACCCATTGCCCGGCCCCGCATCTTGCGGCGCCGGGCCAATCCCATGAAAGGAGAGACAGAATGGCATATACGCATAACCGCTTGATGGCGGAAACCGGAATGGACGAAGCAGATGCGCGGGTGCGCGCGGCGCTGGCAGACGCCGGTTTCGGCGTTCTGACCGAGATCGACGTGCAGGCCACGATGAAGAAGAAGATCGACAAGGACATGGCGGGCTACAAGATCCTTGGCGCCTGCAATCCGAACATGGCCTGGCAGGCCATCGGGCTGGAGCCGCGGATCGGCGCGATGCTGCCCTGCAACGTGATCCTGCGCAGCGTCGAGGGCGGCACCGAGGTGAGCGCCATCGACCCGGTTGCCTCCATGTCGGCCGTGGACAACTCCGAACTGCACGCGGTCGCCGGTCAGGTCCGCGACATGCTCGTGCGCGCTGTGGATGCAGCCTGAAGGAGACAACCGATGACAACGGCACACGGTCGGCGCCTCTTCATTCTTGGGCTGGCGGCAGCGCCTGTCACCCTCATCACGTCTCCTCTGACCGCACAGGCCCGGACAATCTGGTCGGCGGACGAGGCCTATGACGCCCTTCTGGCAGACAGCGCGCGCGTCGTCGATGTGAGGTCGCGCGAGGAGTGGCTGGAAACCGGCGTCGGGGCCGGGGTCTGGCCGATCAGCATGCACGAGGACCGATTTCCGGATCGCCTCTTTGCGGCGAAGGCGCTGGCCGGATCCCGAGACGTCGGCCTGATCTGCGCGACCGGGGGGCGTTCGGCGTCCCTGCTCCGTGCGCTCCGGCAGGCTCATTACGAGGGCTACGTGGATATCTCCGAGGGAATGCTGGGTTCTCGCCGGGGTCCCGGCTGGCTTGCTGCCGGTCTGCCCGTGGTTCCGCTGGACGCAGCGCTTGCCTCGATGCCGGAGGACCTTGCCTGACGTGCCCGAAGAGAGCGCCTCAAAGAGAAATAACTACCTGTTCCTCGGCAAGGGTGCCGCCCTTGTCGTCGGTGCTCTCCTTGGGCTGGGCCTCGTAGGCTGGGCTGCAGGATGGTGGTCGTTCGACCTGGACCGGGTGACGGTCGAGACGTGGGTCGCGCGCGCCGGATCTCTGGGTCCACTCGCGGTTGTCTTCCTCATGACGGTCGCGGTCGTTGCCAGCCCCATTCCAAGCGCGCCGGTCGCGCTGGCTTCGGGGGCCGCTTATGGTCACTACGCCGGCACTCTCTATGTGGCATTAGGATCCGAGCTCGGCGCACTTGCGGCCTTCCTCATAGCCCGCGGGCTGGGGCGTGGTCCGGTCGAGCGCCTTCTGGGCGAAAAAGCCGATTACGGCCTGTTGGGCTCGCAGAACGCGCTGACTCTCACGGTTTTCGCCAGCCGCCTTCTGCCCTTCGTCTCGTTCGACGCGATGAGCTATGCCGCGGGGCTCAGTCGCCTTCACTTCTGGCGCTTCGCCCTGGCCACGATGGCCGGCATCCTGCCCGCGAGTTTCGTGCTCGCGCATTTTGGCAGCGCTGCGATGGACGGCGCCTTCGGCAGCGCGGAATGGATCGCCCTCGGACTGGGCCTCATGACGGGCCTTCCCCTTTTGCTGGTTGCGCTTCGCCGTGGCGCAACCTCGAGAAAAGACGATCGGGCGAAAGACACCACGGAGGCCGGTCGATCATGAGTTCGGATTACAAGAAGAACAGCCTCAGCCTGCCCGACGCCGTGGCGATGGGAACGGGCGTGATGATCGGCGCCGGTGGAAATGAGAGGATCGGCGCATCGCACCTTGACCTTCCCATTACTGGAAGCCCTACGTGAGAGGTATATGCAAAAAAAGGGATAACCGATGTCCGACCACGACCATCACCACCGCCACCACGCTCCGGCCTCCGGCGCGAAAACCGCGACGGATCCCGTCTGCGGCATGCAGGTCGAGATGCGCGAGGACGCGCGGTCGCGCGAGTATGGCGGCGAGACCTACTGGTTCTGCTCGGAAGGCTGCGAGACGAAATTCGGTGTGGATCCTTATTTCTACGCGTCGGGAAACGCGCAGAAGACATCGCAGAAAGCCCAGCCCGGCACGCAATACACCTGCCCGATGCACCCCGAGATTATCCGCGACGAACCCGGAAGCTGTCCGATCTGCGGCATGGCGCTGGAGCCGATGGTGCCCTCGGACGAGCCCAGCGAGGAACTGACCGACTTCACCCGCCGGATGTGGATCAGCGCGACCGCGGCCGTGCCCCTCGTGATCCTGACGATGGGCGAGCTGGTCGGCCTGCCGGTTCGCGACTGGCTGGGCCACCAGCTGGCGGTTTACATCGAATTCGTCCTCGCCACGCCCATTGTCCTCTGGGCAGCGCTTCCGTTCTTCCGGCGCGGCGTCGACTCCTTCCGGAGCCTGTCCCCGAACATGTGGACGCTGATCTCGCTCGGGGTCGGCGCGGCCTATGCGTATTCGCTGGTCGCCACCTTCGCGCCGGGGTTGTTCCCGGAGCAGTATCGGATGGGCGAAGGCGTCGGCACGTATTTCGAGGCCGCCGTCGTCATCATCGCGCTGATCTTCGTCGGCCAGGTGCTCGAGTTGCGCGCACGGGAACGCACCGGCGACGCGATCCGGGCGCTGATGGACCTCGCGCCCAAGACCGCGCGGCGAATTCTTCCCGACGGAAGCGAATATGATGCACCGCTCGAGAACATCGTGGAGGGCGACTTGCTGCGGGTGCGCCCCGGCGACAGCATGCCGGTCGATGGCGAAGTGGTCGAGGGCCACACGTCCGTTGACGAAAGCATGATCACCGGCGAGCCCGTGCCCGTCGAAAAGGCAGAAGGCGACCGTGTCACGGGCGGCACGATCAACAAGAACGGTTCGCTCGCGATCCGGGCGACGCAAGTTGGCGCCGACACGGTGCTGGCGCAGATCGTGGACATGGTGGCCGGTGCCCGACGCTCGCGCGCGCCGATCCAAGGGCTGGCGGACCGGGTCTCGGCCATCTTCGTACCGACGGTCGTCGCGGTGGCCATCGCGGCGTTCTTCGCCTGGCTTGCCTTCGGTCCCGAGCCGGTGCTGGCATTCGCCATCGCCTCGGCCGTCTCCGTCCTGATCATCGCCTGTCCCTGTGCCCTCGGCCTCGCGACGCCGATCTCGATCACCACGGCCGCGGGGCGCGGCGCACAAGCGGGCGTGCTGATCAAGGACGCCGAGGCGCTGGAACGGATGGCGCGTGTGGACACGGTGATCGTGGACAAGACCGGCACGCTGACCGAGGGCAAGCCGACGCTGACGGAAGTCGTGGCGCTGCAGGGCGACGAGGCGGAGGTGTTGGGCCTCGCCGCCGCTTTGGAACGTGGCTCGGAACATCCGCTGGCCGAGGCGATCGTCGCGGGCGCGCGGGATCGCGGTCTGTCGCCCGGCAGCGCGGCCGATTTCGAAGCGGTCACCGGCAAGGGCGTGCGCGGCACCGTCGACGGACGCAACGTGGCGCTCGGCAATCCGGCGATGATGCGGGATCTCGGGCTCGAGACCGGCGAAGCCGAGGCGCGGGCCGACACGCTCCGCACGGATGGCAAGACGGCGATGTTCGTTGCCGTCGATGGGGCGCTCGCGGGGATCGTCGCCGTGGCCGATCCGATCAAGCAAAGCACCGAAGGGGCGATCCGCGATCTGCACGCGCTCGGTCTGACGATCATCATGGCCACCGGCGACAACCAGCGAACGGCCGAGGCTGTCGCGCGTCAACTGGGCATCGACGAGGTGCGCGCCGGCGTTCTGCCCGAGGACAAGCAGAAGCTGGTCGAGGAATTGCGCGCGAAGGGCGCGTCGGTGGCGATGGCCGGCGACGGTGTGAACGACGCCCCGGCGCTGGCGGCGGCGGACGTGGGCATCGCCATGAGCACGGGCGCCGACGTCGCCGTGGAGAGCGCGGGCATCACGCTGATGCGCGGCGATCTGGTGGGGCTGGTGCGGGCGCGGAAACTCGCGAAGGCAACGCTGCGCAACATCCGCCAGAACCTGTTCTTCGCCTTCGCCTACAACGCGGCAGGCGTGCCGATCGCGGCGGGCATCCTCTATCCGGTCGTCGGCCTGCTCCTGTCCCCGATGATCGCGGCGGCGGCGATGAGCCTGTCCTCGGTTTCCGTCATCTCGAACGCGCTGCGGCTGCGGGGCGTAAAGCTCTGATCGAAAGGAGATAGTCATGGCCAACGGGCATCACGGGCATATGCCATCGAGCGGGCGCGGCATGGCGATCTCCGCCTGGCTGACGGGAGTCTACTTCGTCATCGAGATGGGCATCGGCCTCTGGACAGGGTCGATCGCGGTGATTTCGGACGCGTTCCACACCTTCTCCGCCGTTGGCGGCGTCCTGGTGGCCATCGTCGCCGCGCGTCTGGCCCGGCGTCCCGCCGATGCGGATCGCAGTTTCGGCTGGTATCGCGCCGAAATCATCGGTGCGCTGGTCAACGGCGGCTTCCTGCTCGGCATGGCGCTGGTGGTGATCGTTATGGCGGCCATGCGCCTGTCGGACCCGATCGACCTGCCCACGGGCCCCATGCTGCTGGCCGCTGCCGGCGGGCTGGTGACCGAGTTCATATCGCTGGGGCTCATCTGGAAGCAGAGCCAGAGCGACCTCAACGTGAAGGGGGCGCTTTGGCACATCATCCAGACCTTCGTCGGCAGCCTGCTGATCATCGTGACCGCATTGGTGATCAAGTTCACGGGCTTCCTGCTCATCGACCCGATCCTCGGCATGGCGTTCGGCTTTGTGCTGCTCTGGGCAAGCTGGGGGATCCTGCGCGACTCCATGCACCTGCTGATGGAGGGCACGCCGGGCGGGGTCAGCCTGCCGGAGATCACGCGGATGCTCGAAGCCCTCGACGGCGTTGCCGACGCGCACCACGTTCACGCCTGGGCACTCACCAGCGGGAAGCACGTATTCTCCGGTCACCTGCGCGTGCGGGAGGGCACCGACCCACAGGACGTGCTCAAGGCCGCGCACGGCATGCTGCGCGACCGCTTCGGCTTCTTCTTCGTTACCTTGCAGGTCGAGGACCGTTGTCTCGATGAAAGCGGCACCGAGACGATCGATATCACGCGAAACGACCAGACCGGGGCGGGTTGATGCCGGTTGTACTCCTTCTCGCCCTGATCACCGTCTCCGAAGCCACGATCGGCGTCTTCGTCAAGCTGACCGGGGATGCGATCCCGATCCAGACGCTGAACTTCTACGCGCTGAGCTTTGCCGCCGCGTTCCTCGCACTGGCCATCCCGCACGCGACCGGCCGCCCTCTGCGCTTTCCGCGCGGCAACGTGAAGGACACGGTCATCATCGGGGTGCTCATCGCCGCTCAGATCAGCGTCTTCAATTATGCGATGACGCTCGTGCCGATCGCCAACGCTGTGGTGTTCTGGAGCGTGGCTCCCTTTTTCGTGTTCATCTTCTCGGCGGTGTTCCTCGGCGAGCCCGCGAAGAAAAGCTACGTGCTGATCTTCGGGCTGGCGCTGGTGGGCATCGTGCTGGCCAAACCGCTGGCGGGCGGCGACTGGTTCGGCAACCTTGTCGCGCTCAGCACCGGCGCGATCTATGCCGCCATGGTCACATACATGCGCCATGAGGGACGCGAGGAGGCGGGAAATGATATCTTCTGGTCAATGGCGGTCGGAGCGGTCCTGCTGTCGCCGGCGCTGGGTCTCGCCGGGCCGGGCGAAGTCGGCAAACTCGTTGCCTATCCCGCCCTGGGCGTTTCGCTTCCGGTCATGCTGTGGGCGGTCTGCCTCGGCGTCGTCTCGACGGGGTTCGCCTATTTCGGGATTTCGCTGGTGCTCAAGAAGATCT
This sequence comes from Paracoccus binzhouensis, assembly GCF_016446475.1. Taxonomy (GTDB): domain Bacteria; phylum Pseudomonadota; class Alphaproteobacteria; order Rhodobacterales; family Rhodobacteraceae; genus Paracoccus; species Paracoccus binzhouensis. The sequence goes on from NZ_JAEHFP010000054.1 coordinate 36,691, forward strand.
CGGCGAACATCTATTCGCTGGTCGATATCATCGTCTCGCCGATCGTGGCGGCGACTCTGGGATACCTTGTCTTTGGCGAAGTTCCAGCGCAGGGCATGATCTTCGGTGGAGGATTGTTGCTCCTGTCCGGTTTCTGGCTGACGCGCGAGATGAGCCGCGGCAAGGAAACCGCCGCCGTCCACCCTTGCCAATGCGAGCAAATGAATGCATTTGGTGCCTGAAATGGAGGGATAAATCGAGATGAAGTTCCACGTGCCCGACATGAGTTGCGGTCACTGCGTCGCAGCCATAGACACGGCTCTCAGGGTGATCGATCCGGACGCGAGAGTCGATAGCGATCTGACTTCGAAGACCGTCACGATCATGTCCGCGCAGGATGCCGCCACGCTTCAGGCCGCCCTGAAGGAGGCCGGCTATCCCGCCACTCCGGCCTGACGACCTGATAAACGACCATGGGTCATGCGGCCGCGAAAACCGAAAAGGATTTGGGAATGGACACACGAATGAACAGACGCGCTTTTCTCGTTGCGAGCGCCGCAGCAACCGGATTGGCCGGCCGGGCCAGTGCGCAGACGGCGCGCCTTGAAGTCTACAAGTCGCCGACCTGTGGATGCTGCTCGGCGTGGATCGAGCATATGGAGCGCGCCGGCTTCGTCGTGGACGCACGGAATGTCGACCAGGACGCCCTTTATGCGTTCAAGGCGCAGTCCGGGATCACGCCGGAGCTTTCTTCCTGCCATACGGCGCTCGTTGACGGCTACGTCGTCGAAGGTCACGTGCCCGCCGGCGATGTCGAGCGACTGCTGGCCGAGCGGCCCGGCGCGCTCGGCCTGACGGTTCCCGGCATGCCAATCGGCTCTCCGGGAATGGAGATGGGCAACCAGCGTGATGCTTTCGACACACTGTTGCTGCTGCAAGACGGCTCTACCGAGATCTTCGAGCGACATTCCTGAACGGAGACGGTTGAGGTGACAGATGACTCATCTCAGAGTATTCTACGCCCTCTGTGAAGTGGACGCTGGTACAGCACTGCTTCACCCCGCGCAACACGACAGCTTCGCGACATCCTTGTCGAAGGTTTGCGCGGCGAGCTTCAGCGCCTCGACCGTGGTAAGATAGGGAACGATCGTCTCGCCGAGTGCCTTTGTCGTCATGCCGGCCTTGAGCGCCATGGCGAGCGTCTGGACGCTGTCCGCCCCCTCCGGCGCAATGATCACACCGCCAAGCAGACGGTCGGTCGCCCGGTCCGCGACGAGCTTTATCAGTCCGCGCGTGTCGCGCGCGGCGAGCGCGCGGGGCACGTTGTCGAGGGTCAGCACGCTGGTCTTGACGTCATATCCGGCATCACGCGCCTGCGCCTCGGTCGGCCCGACGCACGCCACCTGCGGATCGGTGAACACGACCCAGGGCATCGCGGCGTTGTCGTAACGCTCCGCCCCGCCCAGCACGGCGTTGCGGGCTGCGAGCTTGGCGCCATAGGCGGCCATGTAGACGAACTGGTCGCGGTCCCTGACATCACCCGCGGCAAAGATCCCGGGCTTCGTGGTCTGCAGCTCCGTTACGACAACCCCGGCCTGGGTTATTCCGTCCTCGCTCGATCTCCAGAGCCTACGACCCGGCGCCACACCGATTCGCGACAGAGGGCGGACAAGAAGTCTTCCTTTGGCAAGCCTGCGAAGATGTTTGCCTCGGTGACAACAGCATCGCAGTGATAACGGCACTATGTTCTGGTCATGAATCCTGTAAATATTAAAATTAACATAAACTTCACTATCGGATCTTGACGTTCTCCGCGGGGTTTTCCCGGCTCCAAAGCTTGGCAAGCGAACTTACCTGGAAATTTCCCCTGCCAGAACCGCCCGTCCGTGCACTGCCAACGTCGCTGAAAACCTCTGGCACCCAAACTTGCGGACTACATCGAGTACCCGCGCTTCGTAGGCAGCGTGCCCGATCAAACGACACAGGTCGGACGCATGGAACTGGCGGTTCGCAGTCGGCGCGGCTTGCATCTGTTTCAGCAATTCGCGCTCTTTAGGGTCCGTTATTGGTCTCGCGGGCGGCTTGACCGCGGGTCGAGTTGGAGTTCCCGAAGAATTTCGCCATCGACGCATGAAGCCAAGCAGGAAGCCGGCCGGCACCCTGCCGTTGCCTCGGGACCGGTTGAAGGCGAGGAAGCGATCCCAAATGACCTGGGTGTCGATGTTCCAGCAAGGCAACGTGGCCTTCGCTGCTTTGATGAGCTCTGCCCAACTGGTCTGGAAAACGTTCGAACTCGCGGTGATTTCGATCAGCCCTGAGAAGATAGTTTTGTTATTATTATCTCTAGATAGTGATGTGTCGCCTTCACCTGACACGAGATCATGGGTTTCACTCTCCTCGTCGAAGGCGGAAAACCGAAAGATCCAGGGCGCGAACTTGCCATTCGGCTTCGCCCGCTCGAGCTGCAACTCCGAAGCCTCAAGTTCGTTCAGAAGAACCGTAAGATACTGCCGTGAGACACCCATCTTCTCCGCCAGGGCCGAGAGGGTGAAGGCTGCCGTTCCGCGCGACAAACCGTTGTAGCCATCCTTCCAGGCGATGGCGTCGAGGATGAGGGTGGCAAGCTTGTGCGCTGCAACAGAGAGATTTGTCTGCGTGATCCGTCGCAGGATCAGGCCGGTCGTAGGTTCCATGGTCGAGGTCTCCTTGGAGATCCGACGCCATGTCGTGAGACAACAACATTCTTGCCAGCAAAACAACTTTGCTGGTTGCAGGTGTTTTAGCGGTGCGCTAGGAAACTCTTGTTCACGGAGTTTTCTAGCACGGCGTCAGGCTTCACGGTCTGGCGTCGTCTCCTTTTTGGGCGTTTTGCACAGCCGTCCGTGCGGGGTTGTGAGGACGCGCGCGGCAAAACCGCGTGCAGATTTTGTCAGTAGCGAACTTCTTCAGAACCATAGTTCCCGGCGTGATCACGCCAGTCGACGAAGACGGAGCGGTAGAAGTAGCTGCCGCATCCATTCGGAATGCTCAGGTCAGATGCAGCCGGCACTTGGCCCACGTTGGATCTTGTCCATCGGTAATCGCCTTGCACACCGTAGGACCCCAATCGCGTGGAGTCGCTGCGATTGCAGTCACCATCACGGTTCTCGTGCTGGCGGTACTGGATGTGATAGACGCGAATGCTGCGCACGAAATCAAAGGCGTCGCCTGAGATGTCGATGTCGGCGCCATCTGTGGTTTGAACCTTGATCACCTGTCCGTCGTCCGGGAAGGACTGCCGGGGCAGGGTGGCTTGGAATGCGGTGTCGAACAGGCGCTCGGCCGGGCCGGGGCTTTCCAAAGGAGAGAACGCCACCCCCATAGGGCAGCGCCATATCTGGAGCGGCGGCTCGATGGGCCAAGGGGTGATCCGGCGTATGAATACGGCTCGAGCATGGGCACAAGGTGCCGATGCTGGCCAGCCACCAGCAAGACAGAGCAGGATGGCGCAATCCACTTGGTAGGCACTTGCGGGCGTCGCAAGAGGAACTTGGCCCGAAAGCGTCAATGTCGCGGCCATCGCCAGCCGCACGATATGGCGTCTCATGTATCGACTCCCCACAAAACTATTCGCGCGAATACAATACAACATGATTGACAGCAATCAGATTTCTTTGATTGGGATATCCGGCTCGAAGGCCCAGGATCTACGTTTTGGATGCGGCAATTGCTCGGAGAAGCCAGTCAGCGAGACTCAATCACTTGCTTTATGTCTACTTATGCATACATAAAGGCCGCAATAAGACCGAGGATAGAAGCATTGCCTGCGTCATACCTTCCGCCCCCCGCAGCCAAGCGGGCGATCCGCAAGCTCGGGTCCGATATCCGTGACGCACGTTTGCGCCGCGGCTTGCCGGCGTCTGTTGTCGCCGAGCGGGCGGGTATTGCGCGCTCAACCTACCACAAGATCGAAAAAGGTGATGCTGGCGTGTCCATCGGCATCTATGCTGCTGTGCTGCAAGCATTGAACCTGATGGATGGACTTGCAGATCTCGCTGATGCCAGGAACGATCCCCAAGGTGCACATGCAGCTCTTGAGCGCTTGCCGAAACGCGCGGTTCTTGCGCGCAAGAAGCCTGGCTCCAAGGAGAGCAGCTAGGCCATGGCAGAACGGGTCGTCGAAATCGACATCGAGCTCGATGGTGCGATGGTGCCTGTCGGGACCATGCGTTGCGTGCCATCCCGGGCGCGCGAAACCGTCGTTTTCGAATACTCGGACGATTGGCTGAACCGGCCAGAGCGGTTTGCTATTGATCAGGGCGTGCCTCTCTCGCCCGGGCCGTTTGTGCCATCAGGCAACGGAGAAATGTTTCCAGCCCTTGGCGACAGTGCCCCAGACAACTGGGGTCGTGCCTTGATGCGGCGTCGGGAACGGCGCCGCGCTGCGCGGGAGGAACGTCCGGTTCGGACCTTGTTCGAGACAGATTATCTTATGGGTGTCTCCGATGTCAGCCGCATCGGAGCCTTGCGGCTGCGATGGCGGGGCGATGCCGACTATGCCGCGCCCATCCAAGATGGCGTTCCGGGGTACATCGCGCTCCAGCGCCTTCTCGACGCAGTCGGGCGTTTCGAAGCTGGCGAGGAACGAGACGAGGACCTCGATCTCCTTTTTGCGCCCGGAGCATCGCTTGGCGGTGCACGCCCAAAATGCTCGGTCTATGATGTGCAGGGCAAGCTCTCGATTGCCAAGTTTCCCAAGGCTGACGACGATTACAGCAAGGAACGCTGGGAGGAAGTCGCCGCGCGATTGGCAGATCGGGCCGGCCTTGCCATGGCTGATCACTTTCTGGCAAACATCGGTGACCAGCCGGTCTATCTGAGCGCCCGGTTTGACCGACGCGCAGCTGGCGAACGCATCCCGTATATGTCAGCCATGACCATGACCCAGAACCGGGATGGCGTATCTGGCAGCTATCTCGAGATCGTAGACGCGATCACAAGGACTGGCAGCCAGGCTGCCAGGGATCGCGAAGAACTCTATCGCCGCCTTGTCTTCACTGTTCTGGTGTCGAATACGGATGACCATATGCGCAATCACGGGTTTCTATGGGATGGGCCAGCTGGATGGCGGCTGTCGCCGGCGTTCGACATCAACCCGACGTCCCAGTTGGAAAAACCGCGTGTCCTGCAGACACGGATCGATTTCGACGACGGGACCTGTGACATTGACCTGGTGTTGGCCGTGGCACCTGAATTCGGCCTCCGCACCCAACACGCCCGGGAGATCGTCTCTGAAGTGGCAAAAGCGACAGCGACGTGGCGCGAAGTTGCGCATCAGGTCGGGGCTCCGGCACGCGAGCTCGACTATCTTGAAAGTGCTTTCGAGCACGACGATCTGGAGAAGGCTTTGACGCTTTAACGTCCGCTTATGCGGACATTAAATTCATATAGTGTCTGCTTTCAAAGTCTCCAACATGGAGACGACGAAGAGTCATTCCAATATCTCGACCAGCCTTCCGTAGTCCCGGCTAACCTCCTGTGCCTCGTGAAAGGCGCGTTGGCGCTCGGCGTCCAAGCAGCGGAAGTATTCTTGTATGTCGGCAATGTAGCCCTCGAAATCAGAACGGAGCAGATCGGCATATTCTCGAATGTCTTCGGACCGCTCAGGCAGGAAAGGCCGTTCCGGCGCGGTACATGCATTGGCGATTTGGCCAATCGACGCGAGAGGCACAACAAGACCAAGCAAACCGTATCGAAATGCACAAAACATGCGCATGGCAAAACTCCTTTGCCACTTCAAATTTATGGTTTCGTGCGGTAGCTACCTATTGCAGCCAAAGACGGTTCGTCAACTCAAATAAATCGTCTTGAAGTCAATTATGTTGTCTTGTATCGCCCGTGTGGAAATGTCCCCGCGGGCCGATACTCATGATGAGGAGGGCCCTGGGGAGGTCATGATAGAAGAAGCACCGAATGTGGTCACCGAAGACGGACTGCGCGGCTTGCTCGCCGAGGGCTACCTCATTGAGGTGGTCTGCAAGGAGAGAGCGGAGAAGCGCCATAACAGCTGGTACGGCTCGTGGGTCATCCGCGCCGTCGCCTCTGATGGGCGTGACGACAAGATGCTCGTCACCAGCCGAAGCGTCCTCAAGCTCCGCGACTTCAAAACCATCGTTGGCCTTGTCAGTTTCCTGGCCGACATGGGCTGTACGACCGCTAACATCCCACTTGAAGAAGGTGGCCGCGAACGCCACGCCGCGCCTCCGGTCAAAGGCAGCTGACCGCGCGACTGCGCTCGTCGTTGCTTTGGGTACAGGCGTTTGTTCCGCGCCCCCGGCCCTGGCCGACGGTTTCATCTTTTCGGTTGGCCCAGACGGCCAATTGATTTCCTCTTCTCAAGAGGCAAACGGGCGCCTTTTTCTCTTCGCAGAACCTCGCGGTCCTGACGCAACGAGCGAGACAGCGATCCCGGCTCGATCCGCCGCCCGCGCCACCCCAGAAATCCTCCATGCGATCGAGACCACGGCTCTGCGGTATGCCGGGCATGGTGCGCTGCGTCGCGCAGGGCTTTCAGTCACTGATTGGGCGCTCCTTTACCGGGCCAATATCGAAGTCGAAAGCGCATACAATCCGGCTGCACGTAGCCCTGTCGGTGCCATAGGCCTTGGCCAGCTGTCGCGTAGCCCTTAATTGTGGGATGAAAAATCCAACGAAATCAACGGCTGTGCTTTGCCCTTAAATATGAGATTTTGCCTTTAAT
>NZ_JAEHFP010000055.1 GCF_016446475.1 Paracoccus binzhouensis
CCCGAGCCGCGGCCGGCCCTTGCGGGCACGCCGCCGCCGCGGCGCGCGGCCATGCCGCCGCCTCCACCGTCTTCGCCGCGCGTGGCGTCGGATTCGCGCCAGGCCATGCTGGAGCTGGAAGCCCCGCCCGCCGCCGAGCTGACCGGGCCGGAACTGTTCCATGCCCTGAACTTCCCCGACGGTCCCGAGGATCGCGAGGCGATTCGCTGCCTGCGCCTGGCGCTGGCCGATCCAGGCCTGGCGCGGCTGATCCGGGCGGCGCAGGACGTGGTCACGCTGCTGGCCGGACAAGGCGTCTATATGGACGAGCTGGCGATGGCCGAGGCCGATCCCGCCCTGTGGCAGCACTTTGCCGAAGGCGCCCGCGGCGAGGCGGTGGCGGGGCTGGCGGTGATCGCCGATGCCGCGGCGCTGCGGACGGCGGCGACGATGCTGCGCGGCGACGAGGTCTTCCGCGATGTCGCCCACCATTTCCTGCGCCATTTCGACCGGCTGCTGAGCCGCAAGGCGCAGGACAGCGACCCGCAGCTGCTGGCGGTGCTGGCCGAGACCCGCTCGGGCCGCGCCTTCACACTGCTGGCGCAGGTGACCGGCATGATGGGCCGGGCCGAGGACGATGCGGAGAACGAGCCGGCCGCCGGGGCCTGAACCTCACAGCGTCAGGCGCAGCACATGCGCCGGCGCCGACCAGGGCCAGCCCAGCCTCTGGCGGTGAAGCGGCTGGAAGCCCATCGCCCGCCAGGCGGCAAGGCCGGAGAGATTGCCCGCCGCGACCTCGGCGCGCAGGGCCGGATGGCCAAGCACCCGGGCATGGGCCGAGGCCGCCGCCACCAGCGAGCGGGCGAGCCCACGCCGGCGCCAGCGCGGATGGATGGCGATGCCGTCCAGCACCAGGTCCGAAGTGGCGCCGCCGGACCGGAACAGCGCCGTGGACAGATGCCGCAGCCGCCCGCGCGCCGGTCCCCAGACGGTGACGAAGCTTTGCGCGCCGGGATCGAGAAAGCCGCCGCCCGCATCGCGCAGCCCGGCGATCCCGACGAGGCGGCCGGCCGGCGACAGTGCCACCAGCGCCCGGTCGGGGCGCATGGCGGCACGGATCAGCGCCATGCCCTGCCGCGGGCCGGCCGGCACCGGCAGGATCTGCGCCCCGAAATACCGCCAGTAAAGCGCGGCAGCGGCAGGCTGCAGGGCAGCAGGGATACCCAGCCGGACCTGATGCGGTTCCTGCGGTCCGGTCATGCGGGCATCCTTGTCATCGGCGGGCGGATGGGCCTATCTGCCATCACTCTTACGCGAATGACGAGTCCCTTTCACCATGAACGCCCCTGTCGATTCCCTGCCGCCCGGCCTGACGCCCGAGCAGTTGCGCGCCCTGCAACGCAGCCCGCGGCAATGCGCGCGGCACGGCTTCGTGCAGGCGCTGCCCTTCATCCTGGTGCTGCTGCCCTTCGGCATGCTGTTCGGCGTGGTCGCATCGGATGCCGGGCTGAACCTGCCGCAGATCCTGGGCTTCACGCTGCTGGTGCTGGCCGGCGCCTCGCAATTCACCGCGGTGCAGCTGATGACCGACCATGCGCCGGCGCTGGTGGTCATCGTCTCGGCGGTGGCGGTCAACCTGCGCATGGCGATGTATTCGGCCTCGCTGGTGCCCTGGCTGGGGGCGGCGCCGGCGCGCGACCGTGCCTGGCTGGCCTATGTGCTGGTCGATCAGAACTATGCCCTGGCGATCCAGCATTTCGAGAAACACCCGCGCCTGCGGGTCGAGCAGCGCGTGGCCTATTTCTTCGGCACCATCTTCGCGACCTGCCTGCCCTGGCTGATCGCCACGCTGCTGGGCGTCTGGATCGGCAATGCCATCCCGGAAAGCTGGGCGCTGGACTTCGCCATGCCGATCACTTTCATCGCCCTGATCGCGCCGATGCTGCGCAGCATTCCGCACATGGCGGCGGCGCTGGTCGCGGTGGTCGCCGCACTGGCCTTCGCCTTCCTGCCCTCGGGGCTGGGGCTGTTCGTCGCGGCGCCGCTGGCCATGCTGACCGGAGCGGCGGTCGAGACCCTGATGGAACGCCGCAAGGAGGCCCGTGCATGACCGGCTATGGCGACGGCACGATCTGGGCGATCATCCTGGCGGTGGCGCTGGGGACCTATGGGCTGCGCTGGTCCTTCCTGGGCGCCTTCGGCAACCGGCCGATGCCGCTATGGGCGCAGCGCCTGCTGCGCTATACGGCGGTGGGGGTGCTGCCGGCCATCGTCGCGCCGCTGGTGGTCTGGCCCGCCGCGACCCATGGCCAGCCCGATCCGGCGCGGATGACGGCGGCGGCGGTGACGGTCGCGGTGGGGGTGCTGACGCGCAACGTGCTGGCGGCCATCGTCTCGGGGATGGCCGCGCTTTACGCGATGCTCTACCTGACGGCGTGAAGCTGGCCGTCCTGGCCGTAGCCCTGGACCACGCCGCTTTTCTGCCGCAGCAGCACGTTGTGATTGTTGGCCGGATCGCCGTCCATGTGCTTCCTGGACACCACGCCGGGCAGGGTCAGGAACCAGTTGCGCAGCTTCAGCGGCGAGAAGCCGGTCGGCGCGCCCTCGAAGCCCGGAATGCGGCGCAGCGCCTGGCCGGTATTGACCGCACAGAAGCTCTTGTTCGAGGGGCCCTGCGCCTCGACGGCGCGAATCGCGGCCTCGGCCACCGCAGCGGACACCGGAAGCGTGTCCTCGGCCACCCAATAGGTCTGGCGCGCGTGGTAGTCGATATAGAAGTTCTTGAAGTTCGGGGTGATGCCGTAAAGCACGTCGTTGCGCTCGGGGATCGCCGGGTGCTCCCAGCTGCCGGCCGGGTCGTAGATCACCCGCTGGCTGCCGTTGATCATCAGCGCCGAATGCCCGCCCTCGCCGCGCGGGATGCCGATCACGGTGAACAGCGTGATCGAGGGCGGCTCGTTCGCGACGTAGCGCGCTCGCCGGACGGCCTCGTCGCTGGCCCATTTGTTGTCGGCACCGCAGGCCGCAAGCGCGGCCGGCAGCGCCAGCGCGAGGAAGGCACGCCTTTGCATGGATGGTTTCTCCGGCTTGGGATCAGGCGTTGGTCAGCGCCATGAACACCAGCACGGCGATGGCAAGGACGCTGACCCAGGTCGCGGCCTTGATGAAGCCGGCAAAGGTCGCCTGCTGGGCGCGGATGTCCATTTCGCCGTGCTTGTGTTCGGTGATCTCGTGATGCGAAGCCATGGTCCTGTCCGTCAAAGATGCGATGCGTCGGGCAAAGGGATAGCGCAAGGCAGCGGGCCTGTCACGCCCCCCAAAGCGCCGCGCCGGTTTCCGACATGCCCGCCTGCCACACCCGGCCAATGGCGCGCAGGTGGTTGATATGGCCCACGGCTTCGGCCAGGGCCAGGCCGAATTCCGGCTTGGCGATATTGCGCCGGAACAGCAGCGGGAAGCAGCCGACGGCGCTGCGCGGCGCGTCCCGCAACCCCTCGACCACGCGGTCCAGCGCCGCGCGCTGGTTGTCCGCAAGCTGCCGCAGCCGGGTGGGCAGGCCGCGATAGGGCAGCTTGTGGCCGGGCAGGATCAGCTGTTCGGGCCGGGCGAACTCGGCCAGCCGCTGGCAGCTTTCCAGCCAGTCGCCCACGGTGTCGGCATCCGGCTCGGTCGGATAGACACCCAGGTTGGGCGAGATCGTCGCCAGCAGCTGGTCGCCGCCGATCACCAGGTCGTCGTCGAGCGACCAGAGCGTGACATGTTCGGGCGCGTGGCCGTTGCCCAGCCGCACGATCCAGCGCCGCTCGCCGAAGGCGATTTGCCGGCCTTCGTGCAGCCGGTGATAGCCGGGCGGCAGCGGCGCGCAGACATCGGCGCTGTTGAAGGGCCGTTCATGGCTGCGTTCCTCGACCAGTTCCTCGGGCATGCCGGCGCGGCGCCAGAAGGCGATCGCCTGCGGCGTCGGCCGCTCCTGCACGTCGAGGATGCCCATGCGCGCCGTCAGCCACGAGGCGCGCGAGGTGAGAAGCTCGGCCCCCTGCGCCTGGAACCAGCCGGCCAGACCGATATGGTCGATGTGGTGATGGGTAGCGATCAGCCGGGTGACCGGCGCGCCGGCCAGCGGTCCCTGCAGGGCGCGGTCCCACAGCGCCCGACCGCGGCGGGTGTCGATGCCGGTATCGACGACGGTCCAGCCCTCGCCGTCGCGGAAGGCGTAGACGTTCACCGTATCGGGCTTGAACGGCAGCGGAAGCTGGAACCAGAACACGCCGGGGGCGATCTCATGCGCCTCGCCCTCGGCCGGAGGGTTATGTGTCTCGCTGCGTATCACCCGGCCATTTGACCCGAGAGCACGGCATCGTCAAGCGCCTCCAGGTCCTTCAGGCCGGCCCTGGCGGCGGCGAGGTCGGCGGCGAAATGCGGCAGGATGCGGGTGATGTAGATGCGCGCCAGCGCCTTGCTGCCGCCGCCGGTCGCCGCGCGCAGGTGGTAATGCGCCCCCAGTACGCGGGCAAAGCCCGCCAGATAGGGCAAGGCACCGGCGAAACGGTCCTCCATGCCCCGCTCCAGCAGGTCGTGGGTCGCCTCGCGCAGGGTTTCGGCGGCCTGCCAGACCTGGTTGGCCAGGTCCGGCTCTTCGGTCTGCGCGGCCTTGGCGCCGTCGAGGATCTCGTCCAGCAGCGCCATGGCCGCCGCCCCGCCATCCGCCAGCTTGCGCCCGACCAGGTCCATGGCCTGGATGCCGTTCGTGCCCTCGTAGATCGCGGTGATGCGCACGTCGCGCAGATACTGGGCGGCGCCGGTTTCCTCGATATAGCCCATGCCGCCATGCACCTGCACGGCGGTATCGGCGACGCGGATGCCGACATCGGTGCCATGCGCCTTGGCGATGGGGGTCAGCAGGGCGCCGCGCGCCGCCCATTCCTCGGATCCGGTGGCCCGCGCCATGTCCAGCGCCACCGCGCAGGCCAGGCAGATGGCGCGGGCGGCAAAGACCTCGGCCCGCGATTCCGCCAGCATCCGGCGCACGTCCGGGTGGCGGATGATCGGGCCCATCTGGTTGCGCTCGGCCGCGTAGCCGGCAGCCTGTTGCAACGCAGCCTCGGCCTGGGCCACGCCCTGCACGCCGACGCCCAGCCGGGCGCAGTTCATCATGGTGAACATGGCGGCCATGCCCTTGTGTTCCTCGCCCACAAGCCAGCCCTTGGCGCCCTCGAAGCTCATCACGCAGGTGGGGCTGCCGTGGATGCCCAGCTTGTGCTCCAGGCTGACGACGCGCAGGTCGTTGGCGACGCCGGGGTTGCCGGCCTCGTCGGGGATGAATTTCGGCACCATGAACAGGCTGATGCCGCGCGTGCCCGCGCCCCCGTCGGGCAGGCGCGCCAGCACCAGATGGCAGACGTTCTCGGTCACGTCGCTGTCGCCCCAGGTGATGAAGATCTTCTGCCCGGTGATGCGATAGCTGCCGTCCCCTGCCCGCTCGGCCTTCGTGGTCAGCGCGCCGACATCCGATCCGGCCTGCGGCTCGGTCAGGTTCATGGTGCCCGACCATTCGCCCGAGATCAGCTTGGGCAGATACAGCGCCTTCAGTTCGTCGCTGCCGTGATGCTCCAGCGCCTCGATCTGGCCCTGGGTCAGCAGCGGGTTCAGTTGCAAGGCCAGGCAGCCCGAGGCGATCATCTCGTTCACCGCCATGTTCAGCGCCTGCGGCAGGCCCATGCCGCCATGGTCGGGATTGGCGGCGATGCCGATCCAGCCGCCTTCGGCCAAGGCGCGGAAGGCCTCGGCATAGCCGGGGGACGAGCGCAGCTTGCCGTTTTCCAGTCGCGCGGGCGTCAGGTCGCCGGCCCGGTTCACCGGGGCGATGATCTCGGTGGCAAGCTTGCCGGCTTCGGTCAGGATGGCGGTCAGGGTCTCGGGCGTCGTCTCGGCGAAAAGCTCGGTCTCGGCAAGTTGCGGGAATGACACGATCTCGTTCAGGATGAATGCGATCTGCTCGACCGGTGCTCGATAGGCCATCCGTCTTCTCTCCCTCTTGCGCCTTGGCAAATGCGGCTGCGGCGCGTAACTGAACCCTCGACCGATCATAGGTGCCGCCCGTCGGCCATCAACCGCAACCTCACGTAACGGCATGCAAACCCGGATCCTGCGCAACGACACCCAGGGCATTGCCGCCGCGGCCACGCTGCTGGCGCGGGGCGAGCTTGTCGCCATTCCCACCGAGACGGTCTACGGCCTGGCCGGCGACGCCCGCGACGCCCGAGCGGTGGCGCGCATCTACGAGGCCAAGGGGCGGCCCAGCTTCAACCCGCTGATCGTGCACCTGCCCGACCTGGCCGCGGCCGAGCGCATCGCGGTTTTCGACGAGGCGGCGCGGGCTTTGGCACGGGCCTTCTGGCCGGGGGCGCTGACCATGGTGCTGCCGCTGCGCGAGAGGGCGAGCATCGCCTCGCTGGTCACGGCGGGGCTGGACACGGTGGCGATTCGGGTGCCGGCGCATCCGGCGGCGCAGGCGCTCATGCGCACCTTCGGCGGGCCGCTGGCCGCGCCCTCGGCCAACCCCTCGGGGCGGATCAGCCCGACCGCGGCCGCCCATGTCGCCGACCCCAGGACCGGGCTGGGCGGACGCATCGCCGCGGTGCTGGATGCCGGGCCCTGCCCGGTCGGGGTGGAATCGACCATCATCGGCTGGATCGAGGGCGCGCCCGCCCTGCTGCGCCCGGGCGGCGTCGCCGCCGAGGCGATCGAGGCGGTGCTGGGCCGGCCTCTGCTGCGACCGGCGGCCAATCCCGATGCGCCGAACGCGCCGGGGCAGCTGACCAGCCATTACGCGCCGCGCAGCCCGCTGCGGCTGGAGGCCCAGGCTGCGCGTCCAGGCGAGGTGCTGATCGGCTTCGGTCCGGTGGCGGGAGAGATGACGCTGAGCGCCGGCGGCGACCTGGCCGAGGCGGCGGCGCGGCTTTTCGACCTTTTGCACCGGGCCGATGCGCTGGGGCGGCCCATCGCCGTGGCGCCGGTGCCGGAAACCGGCCTGGGCGCGGCGATCAACGACCGGCTGCGCCGGGCGGCGGCACCGCGCTAGGGGTCAAAGGGTCGGGCGTCAGGCATGGCCGGCGCTGGGCGACAGCATCAGCGGATCGATGCCCAGCGATTTCAGCGCCGCGCGCCATTTGCCGGAATTGTCGGCGCCGAAGATGATCTCGTCGCCGCGTTCCGAGGTCAGCCAGCCGTTCTGCAGGATCTCGGAATCCAGCTGCCCCGGCCCCCAGCCGGCATAGCCCAGCGCCAGCATGGCGGGCTGCGGGCCGTGGCCGCGGGCGTAATCCTCGAGGATGTCGCGGGTGGTGGACATGGCCAGATCCTCGGTGATCCGCATCCGGTTCTCGCCCAGCTGGATGTCGCGGGGCACCCGGTGCAGCACGAAGCCGCGCCCCGGCTCGACCGGGCCGCCGAAGCAGACGGGGATGTCCAGGGAATCCTCTCCCACGTCGATGCCCAGCTGCGTCAGCAGGTCGGCGAAGCCGATCTCTCCCAGCGGGCGGTTCACCACCAGGCCCATGGCGCCATCCTCGGAATGGGCGCAGACCAGGATCACGGACTGCTCGAAGCGCGGGTCGCGCATGCCGGGCATGGCGATCAGCATCTTGCCGGTCAGATTGCTCGACTTGTCCATGATCTGCTCCATCTCCTTTCCTTCAAGATCGGCGCTGCGGGCTGATTTCGCAAGGGATTGGCGGGAATGTGACTTCACGCCGTGGCCCCGGCGCGACTAGATAGGCGCCATGAGGATCCTTGCCCTGCTTTTTCTGACCGCCGCGCCCGCCCTGGCGCAGGACCTGCCGCCGGGGCTCGTCTCGGCCGAGCTGCTGCCCGGCTGGATCACACCCGAGGGCCACCGCATGACCGCCCTGCGGCTGGACCTCGAGCCGGGCTGGAAGACCTATTGGCGCAGCCCCGGCGATGCCGGGGTGCCGCCGCGCTTCGACTGGCAGGCCTCCGAGAACCTGGCCGAGGCGCGGCTGCTCTGGCCCCGCCCCGAGGTGATCGATTCGGGCGGCGAGCGGACGCTGGGCTATCACGACGAACTGGTCCTGCCCATCGAGATCGTTCCCGGCCGCCCCGGCGCGCCGGTGGCGCTGCGCGCCACGGTGGATTTCGGACTTTGCCTGGACATCTGCGTGCCGGCGCAGGTGGTGCTGGAGGCGCCGCCGGCCGCCCCCGGTCCCGACCCGGTGATCCAGGCCGCCATGGCCCGCCAGCCCGAGCCGTCGGACGCGCAGCCGGACTGCCGGATCAAGCCTATCGAGGACGGGATGCAGGTCACCGCCACCCTGCCCGAGGCGGAGAGCGCCCGCGGCGACGAGGTGGCGATGGAGCTGCCCGACGCGGAGATCTGGGTCTCGGCCCCCGAGACCGGGCGGGCGGGCAAGCGCATGACCGCCCGGGCGGATTTCGTCGCCGCCTCGGGCAAGCCCTTCCCGCTGGACCCGCAGGCGCTGCGGGTGACGCTGATCGGCCCCGACGACGCGGTCGCGTTCCAGGGCTGCCGCGAGGTGGCCGACTAGCCCCCGAGCCGCGCGGACAGCGACAGCAGGTCCGCCCAGGCCTCGCGCTTGGCGGCCGGCGTGCGCAGCAGGTAGGAGGGATGCGTCATCGGCAGCGCCGGCAGGCCGAAGGCCTCGGTCCAGGTGCCGCGCAGTTTCAGGATGCCCTGCCGGTTCAGCGCCGCGATACAGGGCGTGTTGCCCATCAGCACCAGAGCCTCGGGCTGGGCCAGCTCGACATGCCGGCGCAGGAAGGGCAGCATCACGGCGATCTCGGCCGGTTCGGGGCGGCGGTTGCCGGGTGGGCGCCAGGTCAGCACATTGGTGATGTAGAGCGCCTTTTCCGCATCCACCGCCTGGCGCGACAGGCCGATGGCGGCAAACATCCGGTCGAGTAACTGTCCGGCGCGGCCGACGAAGGGACGGCCCTGGCGATCCTCCTCCTCGCCCGGCGCCTCGCCGATGATCATGACGCGGGCCGCCGGATTGCCGTCAGCGAAGCAGAAATTGCGCGCGCCCTTCTTCAGCTCGATGCCGTCAAAAGCCTCCTGCGCGGCCGCCAGCTCGGCCAGGGTCGCGGCGGCGCCGGCCATCGCCTCGGCCTGGGCGGTCAGATCCTCGGCCGCGTCGCGGGCCTTGGCGGGCGCGGCGGGGGGCGGAACGACCGGGGCCGGGGCGGCCTCTGCTCGATCCGACAGCTCATAGCGGTCGAGCGGCGCGTCGAGACATGGCTCGTCCGCGCCCAGCTCGGCCTGCCATTGCAGAAGCGCCAACGCCGTCTCGGCGTCCAGCGCGAATCCCCTGTAGATCGGATCGGCGGTCATGCGCGCAGGCTAGGACGCCGCGCCGGCGCCGGCAAGCGCCCGTCTTGCCGGGATGCGGCGGATGCACGGTCTGTTGCGATTGCGTCAGCGACGCGAAGCTTATTGCGATTGCGTCAGCGGCGTGGTGCCGCCGCCCATGCCGATCAGCCGCTGGATCAGCGGTCTGGCAGTCGGCCCAATCCGGTCGCAGGCGCCGGGATCGTCCAGCAGCTTGAAGGCCGGCCCGTAATAGGTGCGGTCATAGGCCGAGGCATCCAGCCCCAGCTTGGCCGCCAGCTGGTCGCCCGTCCCGGTGATCAGTGTCCATTCGCCGTCCGTGATCGCGTAATCAGGGCAGTTCGAGGTGATGACATTGACATTCGCCAGCTCGGCGATCAGCGATTTCGCCTCGGCATCGCTGAGACCCGAGACATCGGGAAGCTGCACGGTGATCCCCCCATCCGCCAGTGCCGCCGTGGCGAGAAAGGCCAAGGCGCCGGTCGTGACCGCACCTGTCTTCATGGTCGCCCCCTTCGTATGGTCTTTCGTCTTCGGTCTTGCGCTTTCGGGCCCATCCCGCCCGATCCGGTCCACCGGCGCAAGCCAATTCGCCGTGAACTTGACGCAGCACAGGCGCAAGGATACGCGATTGCCAACAGCCAGAAGCATAGAGGATGCCTGCGATGACCACCTATTCCCTGCTGATCCTGCCCGGCGACGGCATCGGCCCCGAGGTCATGGCCGAAGTGCGCAAGGTCATCGGCTGGTTCGAGAAGAACCGCGGCCTGTCCTTCGACGTCAGCGAGGATCTGGTCGGCGGCG
The DNA here is from genome assembly GCF_016446475.1 of Paracoccus binzhouensis. Lineage (GTDB taxonomy): Bacteria > Pseudomonadota > Alphaproteobacteria > Rhodobacterales > Rhodobacteraceae > Paracoccus > Paracoccus binzhouensis. The sequence continues at coordinate 10,148 of NZ_JAEHFP010000055.1, forward strand.
CCGCCTATGACAGGCACGGCAAGCCTCTGGCCGACGAGACCATGGCCAAGGCGCAGGCGGTCGACGCGGTGCTGCTGGGCGCCGTCGGCGGGCCGAAATACGACAACCTCGACTTCTCGGTGAAGCCCGAGCGCGGCCTCCTGCGCCTGCGCAAGGAGATGGACCTGTTCGCCAACCTGCGCCCGGCACAATGCTTCGACGCGCTGGCCGATTTCAGCAGCCTCAAGCCCGAGGTGGTGGCCGGGCTCGACATCCTGATCGTGCGCGAGCTGACCTCGGGCGTCTATTTCGGCGAGCCACGCGGCATTTCCGATGACAACACCCCCGGCAACGAGGGCGGCCGCGTCGGCGTGAACACCCAGCGCTATACCTCGGGCGAGATCCGCCGCGTCGCCCGCTCGGCCTTCGAGCTGGCCCGCAAGCGCGGCAATCGGGTCTGCTCGATGGAAAAGGCCAACGTCATGGAATCCGGCATCCTGTGGCGCGAAGAGGTGCAATGGGTCCATGACAACGAATATCCCGACGTGGAACTCACGCACATGTATGCCGACAACGGCGCCATGCAGCTGGTCAGGAACCCGCGCCAGTTCGACGTGATCGTGACCGACAACCTGTTCGGCGACATCCTGTCCGACGCGGCGGCGATGCTGACCGGCAGCCTGGGCATGCTGCCCTCGGCCAGCCTTGGCGCGCCGATGGCGAACGGCCGGCCCAAGGCGCTGTATGAGCCGGTGCATGGCTCGGCCCCGGACATCGCCGGGCAGGGCAAGGCCAACCCCATCGCCTGCATCCTGAGCTTTGCCATGTGCCTGCGCTATTCCTTCGACCTGGGCGCCGAGGCCGACATGCTGGAGAAGGCCGTCGAGAAGGTGCTGGCCGATGGCGTGCGCACCGGCGACCTGATGGGCGCCGAGGGCGGCAAGCCGGTTTCGACCGCCGAGATGGGCGACCATATCGTCGCGGCGCTTTCGGCGCTGTAATCGACGCGCCGCGCCTGTTCCAAACAGGCGCGGCCCCATCGCGGAGCGTCGGAGGGGCGCATGACGGCGGGCAATATCAAGGGCGCGCTGCTCGCCCTTCTGTCCATGGGGCTCTATTCGACCCATGACGTGATCATCAAGCTGCTGGGCGAAAGCTACCCGGCGCTGCAGATCCTGTTCTTTTCGGCGTTGCTGTCCTTTCCGCCGCTGGCGGTGCTGCTGCTGCGCGACCCGACGCATGGCACATTGCGGCCGCGCAACCCGTTCTGGGTCGGGCTGCGGTCACTTTGCATCGTCACCTCCGGCGTCGGCGGGTTCTACGCCTTTTCCGTGCTGCCGCTGGCGCAGGTCTATTCCATCCTTTTCGCCGCGCCGCTGCTGGTGACGGTGCTGTCCGTGCCGCTGCTGGGCGAAAGGGTTGGGCTGCATCGCTGGCTGGCCGTCTGCGCCGGGCTTGGCGGGGTGCTGGTCGTGCTGCGCCCCGGCGCGACGCCGCTGGGCCTTGGGCATCTGGCGGCGCTGATGGGGGCGACGGCGACGGCGCTGTCGGCCATCGCGGTGAGGCGCCTGGGCCGGTCCGAGCGCACGGTGATCCTGCTGCTTTGGCCGATGATCGGGAATTTCCTGCTGACCGGCGCTTCGCTGGGTTTCGCCTATCGCCCGATGGAACTGGGGGACCTGGCGCTGACCGGGGTGATCGCAGCCCTGGGACTTGCGGCGGGCTTCCTGCTGATCCTGGCCTATCAGGCCGGCGAGGCGGCCAATGTCGCGCCGATGCAATATTCGCAGATGCTCTGGGCGGTGGCCTATGGCTGGTTCCTGTTCGGCGAGCGCCCGGACGGGCCGACGGTGCTGGGGGCGGGGCTGATCATGGGCTCGGGGCTCTACATCCTGATGCGCGAACGGCTGGGCGGCTCGCGCCTGCGCCCGGCGACGCGGGCGCGCTTCGGCAGCGAGGCGGTGACCGCGCCGCGCTGGAGCCTGCTGCAGCGCCTGCTGCGCGAGCGGGGCTGAGGCGGTTTTCTGCGGCGAAGCTGCAAGATTCCCCCTTGCATTCCGCCGCACCAACAGCTACCTGCCCCACACGGTCGGAGCGTAGCGCAGCCTGGTAGCGCACCTGCTTCGGGAGCAGGGGGTCGGAGGTTCGAATCCTCTCGCTCCGACCATTTTTCCCTTGTATGGCGTTTCAGAGAGTCTTGCCTTTTGTGTCAAAAGGTAACCCTCCGGTGAGGTCGAGAGCTTCGCGGCTGACTGAGTTCGCCTGCCCGGCCCGCTTGCATGCAACTTTGCCGTGTAACTCCAGAGGCGATCGTCGGTCACGGTCCATTGCCGCCGGTCGCCCGTCGTTGGCTCGCACCTCGAAGCAGCCGTTCTGGCCGAGTGCGGCGACGAAGCAAGCAGCCTTTCGACGACATTCATGCACCGCGCAGCATCCGAACTAGCTGTTTGATCCCACGGTTTGATGGTGCGATCCTTTCTTTGGCATGGAAGGGTGCCCTATGGGACAAGTTCGTCACGGAAGCGCCACGACCACGCACGCTGTCCGAGCAGCAATAATGAGGGCCTGCCCGCCATCGGTCCGAGGGCTGGCCCGAATGATCGCAAGCTTCGCTCGCGCAGCTGAGCCGGGAGCTGGGCATCAACCCCAAGACCGTTGCGAAGTGGCGCAAGCGCGCGACGGTCGAGGATATGAAGACCGGTCCATCGGAACCGCGCTCTACGGTCTTGTCCGAGGAGGAAGAGGCGGCGATCGTGGCATTCCGGCGCCATACGCTTTTGCCATTGGACGACTGCCTTTACGCCCTGCAGCCGTCCATCCCCCACCTGACGCGATCTGCGCTGCACCGCTGCCTGCAACGCCATGGCATCTCGCGCCTGCCTGATATCGAGGGTGACAAGCCGAAGCGGTCGAGGTTCAAACGCTACCCAATAGGGTTCTTCCACATCGACATCGCCGAGGTGCAGACCGCTGAAGGCAAACTCTATTTGTTCGTCGGCATCGACCGCACGAGCCAATTCGCCGTGACCCAACTCGTCGACAAGGCCGACAGGAAGACAGCCTGGGAATTCCTGCAGCATATGCTCGAAGCCGTGCCCTACCAAGTCCACACCATTCTCACCGATAACGGAATCCAGTTCGCAGAGCAGCCTCGGAACAGGAATACCATCTACTCCCGGCCGATGCGCTTCGACATGATCTGCGAGGCAAACGGCATCGAGCACAGGCTGACCAAACCCAATCATCCGTGGACCAATGGTCAAGTCGAACGGATGAACCGCACAATCAAGGAGGCCACCGTCAAACGCTTCCATTACGACAGCCACGACCAACTGCGAACGCACCTCGCCGACTTCATGGCGGCCTGCAACTTTGCACGAAGGCTCAAGACCCTCGGCGGTCTCACCCCATACGAATGCATCTGCAAGATCTGGACATCAGAGCCCGACAGATTCATCCTAAACCCGATCCAACAGATGCCGGGACTGAACACGGGTTTTGGTGGCGACGGTTCATCCCCGCGCGTGCGGGGAACAGGGCGACGTGGTCGGGGCGTCTAACTACAACACCGGTTCATCCCCGCGCGTGCGGGGAACAGCGGATGGCGGCAAGCCGGGCGGCTTCCTCGGCCGGTTCATCCCCGCGCGTGCGGGGAACAGCTTGCCGAGGTGCCGGTGATCGTCCACGGCCACGGTTCATCCCCGCGCGTGCGGGGAACAGGGCTCCTAAGGTGGCGATGTTGGAGCGAGGGCCGGTTCATCCCCGCGCGTGCGGGGAACAGAGGTCACGGAGAGCGAGAGGCTAAGGCGCAGGCGGTTCATCCCCGCGCGTGCGGGGAACAGGCACCCGTTTACGGGATCGCGGCTGGCCATGCCGGTTCATCCCCGCGCGTGCGGGGAACAGCCCTGACCCCGGCGTCCCACTCGCTCGCCCAGCGGTTCATCCCCGCGCGTGCGGGGAACAGGATGAAATCGCCAAGCTCGTTAAGCGGGCACAAGGTTCATCCCCGCGCGTGCGGGGAACAGACTCGGATCTCGAGGAAGCCCCGCCGCCGGCCCGGTTCATCCCCGCGCGTGCGGGGAACAGGGTTCGGATCGCCAGACAACAAACCCTGAACCAGGTTCATCCCCGCGCGTGCGGGGAACAGTCGAACGCCACGGCCAGGCCAACCCCGGCCTCCGGTTCATCCCCGCGCGTGCGGGGAACAGCGGATCATCCCCGGGGGCATCAACGGGTTCGGCGGTTCATCCCCGCGCGTGCGGGGAACAGTGGTCGAGCAGATCCTCGATGCCAACCAGGGCCGGTTCATCCCCGCGCGTGCGGGGAACAGGATCTTGCCCCGGTCGAGCCCGTAGAGGAACCCGGTTCATCCCCGCGCGTGCGGGGAACAGCTGGCACGACCATGTCGCGCCAGGACTGCCGCCGGTTCATCCCCGCGCGTGCGGGGAACAGCCCCATTCGCGGAGATTGAGCCCCGTCCACTGCGGTTCATCCCCGCGCGTGCGGGGAACAGTGCTGTTCTGGCTGGTCGTGGCCGGCTGGATGCGGTTCATCCCCGCGCGTGCGGGGAACAGCGCTGCAGGCCGCGTTGTTCGGCAAGGGGCCACGGTTCATCCCCGCGCGTGCGGGGAACAGTCGAACTCCATCCCGGCCTCGAGGATCATCAGCGGTTCATCCCCGCGCGTGCGGGGAACAGACGCCTCGGTGCCGTCACAGATCGCGGTCTGGCGGTTCATCCCCGCGCGTGCGGGGAACAGGCTGTTGGCGCCGGCGATGTATTCGACGGATTCGGTTCATCCCCGCGCGTGCGGGGAACAGGTTGCCGTTACATCCGAGCTATACATACCCGTCGGTTCATCCCCGCGCGTGCGGGGAACAGGGCAAGTGTCGCCTCGTCACGCATCTCGGCCACGGTTCATCCCCGCGCGTGCGGGGAACAGAGCCGCCGGGCGGAATGGCCGATCATGTCCCAGGGTTCATCCCCGCGCGTGCGGGGAACAGAACGAGATCGAGGGCTCCTACGAGGTGCAGAACGGTTCATCCCCGCGCGTGCGGGGAACAGATCCAGCCCCGCCATTCCGGGGGGATCATGTCCGGTTCATCCCCGCGCGTGCGGGGAACAGCATGGCGGCGCAGGATCGTGAGGTTGACACCGCGGTTCATCCCCGCGCGTGCGGGGAACAGTGCTGTGATTAACCTGCGGTTAGGCTGTCAGGCGGTTCATCCCCGCGCGTGCGGGGAACAGTCATTCAGATCGGGGGACATGAACATCCTTGCCGGTTCATCCCCGCGCGTGCGGGGAACAGGGTGGGTGCCAAGGCTCGGCTTCGTCGCTTGGCGGTTCATCCCCACGCGTGCGGGGAACAGCATTACGTGCATAGCGCTCATAGCACGTGTTGCGGTTCATCCCCGCGCGTGCGGGGAACAGGCAGCCCTCTGCATTGCGGCGTCCTTATGCGCCGGTTCATCCCCGCGCGTGCGGGGAACAGATTGCCGACATGGCAAACAAGGCGTGGTTCAACGGTTCATCCCCGCGCGTGCGGGGAACAGATTGTGGCTTCCACAAGAGAAGCTAATCCTAGCGGTTCATCCCCGCGCGTGCGGGGAACAGGTTCTCTGGCGGGCGCCGTCAGCATGCGCAGCCGGTTCATCCCCGCGCGTGCGGGGAACAGGGTCATTCCGCTGCCTCGATGCCTGCGACGGTCGGTTCATCCCCGCGCGTGCGGGGAACAGGCAAGCAGCCGTATATCGCCCTCTCTCTCAAACGGTTCATCCCCGCGCGTGCGGGGAACAGGATGTGGCCTGACGCACTCATGCTGCACCCCGCGGTTCATCCCCGCGCGTGCGGGGAACAGAAGGTGAAGTGGTTCATACTTCGCCGTGACGGCGGTTCATCCCCGCGCGTGCGGGGAACAGCTAACGATACATCCCTCTAGTGCCCGCCCTAGCGGTTCATCCCCGCGCGTGCGGGGAACAGATCCTGATGCGGGCGTTCTACAAGAGAAACAACGGTTCATCCCCGCGCGTGCGGGGAACAGGCACGATTCGGCTATTGGGCGGGCACGGGTGCCGGTTCATCCCCGCGCGTGCGGGGAGAACAGTACCGTAGCCCCGCCGATTACCGCCTGCGCGCCGGTTCATCCCCGCGCGTGCGGGGAACAGTCGTGGTTGTGTCGGCGTTCTGCCTGTCGGGCCGGTTCATCCCCGCGCGTGCGGGGAACAGTGCGTCGTCCGCACCTATGCCAGCGGCGTTCACGGTTCATCCCCGCGCGTGCGGGGAACAGGGCCCCGAGGTCGCGCCCATCGACGTGGACGCCGGTTCATCCCCGCGCGTGCGGGGAACAGATGGCAAGGCCACAGCGCAATTCCTGCGCGCGCGGTTCATCCCCGCGCGTGCGGGGAACAGAACGCAAGACGCCTGACGAAATGGCCATCCCCCGGTTCATCCCCGCGCGTGCGGGGAACAGCCAGCGAGACAGTCGCGGCAGTCGAACGCGCCCGGTTCATCCCCGCGCGTGCGGGGAACAGCCAACACCCTGCGGCCGTTCTCTTTTTATCCCCGGTTCATCCCCGCGCGTGCGGGGAACAGGGAGCGGCTGGCGGCGAGCATCACGCCGGGGCCGGTTCATCCCCGCGCGTGCGGGGAACAGTTATTGATGCTTTCGGAAATACTGAATTTCGACGGTTCATCCCCGCGCGTGCGGGGAACAGGGAAATGTTGAGCAAGTGGTTCATCAATGACACGGTTCATCCCCGCGCGTGCGGGGAACAGAGGTGGTTAATCTATACGGAGATGGAGTTGAGCGGTTCATCCCCGCGCGTGCGGGGAACAGCGGCACGTCAGAGCCGGATTCGTCCGCCAGACCGGTTCATCCCCGCGCGTGCGGGGAACAGCGAGCCGGTGAACACCTGCGGCAGTTCCCCATCGGTTCATCCCCGCGCGTGCGGGGAACAGGTTGTGCGGGGGTCAGGAGGCCGCATGGCTGACGGTTCATCCCCGCGCGTGCGGGGAACAGCCGCTATTGGTCGGTGCGCCTGATCGTCTACGCGGTTCATCCCCGCGCGTGCGGGGAACAGTGCGGCGCGCCCATAGGCAAAGTCGATATGCTCGGTTCATCCCCGCGCGTGCGGGGAACAGTATTGTCGCCCAGGGCGGGCAGGTTTTCGCTGCGGTTCATCCCCGCGCGTGCGGGGAACAGTGGCCGACAAGTTCGACCATCATGCAATCACCCGGTTCATCCCCGCGCGTGCGGGGAACAGATCTGGTTCCAAGCCGTGCACGCGTGATCGGTCGGTTCATCCCCGCGCGTGCGGGGAACAGGACACGGCGTAATAGCCGGTCGAGCTCATCCGCGGTTCATCCCCGCGCGTGCGGGGAACAGCTGCGCGATCACGAGGGCTATGACAATGACGGCGGTTCATCCCCGCGCGTGCGGGGAACAGGGGCGCCATACCGTTGCATTATTTATCCTCTCCGGTTCATCCCCGCGCGTGCGGGGAACAGTCAACGGTGGCGTCTTTGACAATCGGCGGGATCGGTTCATCCCCGCGCGTGCGGGGAACAGACTTCCTGGAAGCCTTTATGCTGCAATAATATTCACGATGTCAATCGAGGCACCAATTGTTGCCGCCCTCTGGCGCGGCCACCGGCTATTCGCGTGGATAGAACGAAACCAGCTTCAGCCCGTCGAAATCGACCGGCATCCGTCGGTTGCGACCGACGGTCAGAAACTCGAATCCCTGATCCGTGGGCGCCTTCCAGATCATTACCGCATCGCCGCCCTCGATATAGGCTTCGACCTGCTCCCAGATCCGGGCCCGGGTCTTGGCGGAATAGTCGCCGACATACACGCCTGCCCTCACCTCCAGCAGCCAGGCGGCAAGGCGGCCGCGCAGGCGGGGCGGCGCATTGCTCAGGACGACGACCATCATCCGCGATGCCCCTCGTCCCCCGAACCGGCTCCGTCGCCAAAAGCCGGGCCGATCGCATCCGGCGGCGGCTCGGGCCGCGGCAGTTCGCCCGCCGCCAGCACCTCCTCGATCCCGGGGATGATCTTCGCCAGAAGGCCGGTGCGGCGAAAGGCATCGCGGCAGGCAAGTCGCACGGCCCGGTCGGGCGGCATGTCCAGCTTGCCGCGCGCATGCTGGCCGGCGATGCGGAAAGCCTCGGGGACGACAGTCTCGAGCTTCCAGAGATCGGCAATGTCATAGACAAAGGACAGCGGCTTGCCGGTATGCAGGAAGCCGATGGCCGGGGCATAGCCCGCGGCCAGGACCGCCGCCTCGGTCAGCCCGTGCAGACAGGCGGTCGCCGCGGAAAGACAGCGGTTCGGCACGTCGCCCGCCTCCCAATCCGCGACATCGTATTGCCGCCGCTTCCAGTTGACGCCATGGGATTGCGCCAGAAGCTCATAGGCCTTGCGGACTCGCACCCCTTCGATCCCGCGAAGCTGGTCGATCGAGCGGCGCTCGGGCGCGGGCTCGCGAAAGCGCATCTGATACATCTTGCGCACCACGCGCAACCTGGCCGCGGGATCAAGCGCAATGGAGGCCTGCCAGAGCAGCCGGTCGGACCGGGCACCACCGGGCTGGCCAGCGGAATAAAGCCGCACGCCCGCCTCTCCCACCCAGGTGATCAGCGTCCCCACGCGGGCGGCAAGAGCCACCGCGGCATGGCTGATGCGGGCGCCGGGTTCCAGCATGATCCCGGCAAGGCCGCCCACTGGGATATGCGTGCGCGTGCCATCGGCATTCACCGCGACGAATGCGCCGTCCTGAACGTCCAGCTGCGCACGTTCGACAAAAACCAGCGAGGCGCGATCCTTGAGCGGGATCGGCCTTGGCGGCGGCAGGCCCGGGATCGCCATCTCAGCGCCCCATCTCAGGCCCGGCGGATCAACATCAGCCCACAGCCGAAGGCCTTGGCACGACCAAAGCCACGGGCAACATGGCTGAGCAAGGCACCGGGGTCGGTAACGGTCAGCCGCCCGGTCATGTCGATGACGCCAAATTGCGGCTGGCCCTTGCGGGGGCCGATATGGGCTGGCAGCGGCACTACCGAATAATCGGCCACTGCGAAATCCGCGAGTTGAAACCCCGCATGCGCGCCCTGTTGCGCCAGCCAGTCACCACCAGCCGTTTCGGCTGCCGCCAGACGTGTTTCGCGCCGGGCATCGCTTTCGCGTCCCGAAGGCAATGCGTGCAAGGCGTCCATCACCACATCGACCCGTTTGGCTCGGGCATCGGGTTCGGCCTTGCGCGTCCGCGTCGCATTCGCGCGCAGGACAAAGCCAAGCCGATCGCCCACGCGCAAATCCGGCGCGAAAGGCTTGATCTCGGGCGGCGCGAACAGCCCTGCACCATCAATTGCCGGTGGACGTGGCGAGAGGATCAGGAAGCGCCCATTCCCCTCGGCCCTCCACAGGAAATCGCGGCGTCGGTCGGGATCGCCGGCGAACAGCGCCCAGATCAGCCGGTGATGCGCATCCATGATCCGGCCGCGTTCCGGGTCGTGCAGCCTGTCACGGGCGGGCCCCTTGATCGGGTCGATCAGCGCCTTCAGCGCCGTGGTCGCCGGATTGCGCGCCAATGTCGCGCGCGAAAGATAAAGGCTCATACCGCCCCCTCGGCCGCCAGCCGGTGGATGAACACGGGACGTTGCGCAAAGTGCCATTTCGCACGCTCGACCGGCAGATCGTTGCGGCTGTCCTGCACATCGGCAGGACTCAGGGGCTGATCCGAGGCGACCAGTTGCAGCGTGCCCTGATGACCAAAGGGTGGACGAGTGGCCAATGCCAGCGCCTGCAAGGGGCCTTCGACCTCAACGATACGCGGCGCAGGGGGTGCAGCCAGCGGGCAGGACTTGCGGCCCAGATAGAGCGTGAATACCGGCTGGCGCAGGGCCTGGGCCAAATCCTCCAGCGCGCCCATCCAGCCGGGTCCAGGCCAGAGCGCTACGGCATAGGCGACGCCGACCCGGTAATCGCGGAGCGTGATGGTCGTGTTCGTATTGCGTCGGGCACGCGCCAGCGCAGCGGGACGACTGTCGGGGTTGCGCGCCGCGGCGGTCGGGATGGTCTCGACCGTATGGTAATCGCGCAGCGGCACCCCGTCGTCGATCACCCCCACCGCCATGCGCAGCGCATCGAACCGGGCAAAGCCTGCATCGTCGCCGCGCCGGATGCCCATGGCCGCCGCGACCAATCCGATCACAGCAGAACGGCCGGGCCATGTCAGCGAGCCCCGCCGCTCATGCCCGGCGAGTTCCCCCATGGCGCCCAGGGCGGCACACAGGGTGAAGACCAGATGCTCAGCCATCCGCCGCCACCGCCGAGGCCGCGAAACTGGCTATGTCGTTCAGTCTGCCCTGCCCGGCCGCGACATTCATCAGCGCCTCGCGCGCCGGGGCGCTGTCATAGGCGGCGTCGATCTGGCTGCGCATTGCCTCAAGCGTCACGACCGAGGTGGCCAGCAGATCCTCGCCCTGCACGGGTTTCAGGAAGGCGCCGGTCAGGTCGCGCGGGGCGTGGCTGCCGATCTCGGCCAGGACATAGGCCGCGAAGGGGTGGTGCGCGTGGCTGTTCTGCTTGCCTTTGGGCGTGGCGGTCGCCAGCGCGCGGGCCAGCGCGTCCAGCCCCCTTGCCGCCAATTCGCGATCGCCGCCGAGGTTCTCGACCAGAAGATCGGTATTCACGCAGGCATAGAGGTAATAGACGCCCGAGCCGAAGGCATGCTCGCCCAGATGCGCCCCACCCGCATCCTCGTCGCGGGTCTTGAGATCGTCGACGGCGGTAAAGAAATCATCCTCGGATTGCGCGCGATGGGTGGTGATGGCATGGCCGACCTGAACGGCTGCCTCGCGGTTGAAATCCGGGTTGTCGGCCAGCATGCGGCCGAACATGGCGATGTCCACGGCACCGCCGGCGCTGCGCAGCACGGTTTTCGCCAGATCCTTGTCCGAAGGCAGTCCCTCTCCCGCAGCAGCACGGCGCGCGAGATCCAGCGCGTGGGCCCGTTCCTCGGGCGAGATAAAGGCCAGGGTCGTGCCATGGACCAGATCCGGGTTCTTCTTGTCCACCGGCTCGATCTTGCCAAAGACCTTGGCCACGGCCTCGGCGATCTCGCGCGCCTTGGCGGCATCGACGCCGTCCTCGGCCAGCGCCTTGCGGATCACCTCGCCCAACCGCTTGGTCCGTTCGCCCAAAGACCCGACCAGCGCCTGCTGGAATGTGTCAGACATGCGCACCGCACGCTTGATCGACTGGCTGGAGAGGCGCAGTCGGGGCGCACCGCCATAATGCGCCTCTTTCGGGCGGCCCTGGTCGTCACGGTTCGGGTTCGACGGAGGATAGGCGGTCAGCAGGTGAAATTGCAGAAAGGTGGTCATTCGGTCTCCTCCTCGGCGGCACCTTCGCGCGGAGGCGCGGCGCCGTAATAATCGAAACACCAGCGAATGCGGGGCTTTTCGCCCCAGAACAGGATGTCCTCGGCCAGCGCGGCCACGTTGCAGGCCCGGCCGACCAGAGGCAGCGCGCGGCGCAGGCCCGTCGCCAACTCCTGCCGGTCGTCGGAACGGATCAGCCGCTGAAAGCGCAAGGGCGAGAGCGGCTTGGGATCGCCCCCGCCAAAGGCCTGGGCGATGCGGCGCCCCTCGTGCCGCTCGACGCGGGCCAGCACCTGAGCCAGTGCGGCCAAAGCCAGCGGATCGGCGCGCCACGAAGGCGCCGCAGCCAGGCGGTCGTGCAGCTCGATCACCCGACCCTCGGCCAGAATGTCGGTGACGTGATCCGCCCGCCGCAGCCTTGCCCGCAGGGCCCGCGCCGGGCCGGTGTCGTCGTCAGGGCGGAGGTGCTGCTTCCACCAGCCAAAGGCGATCTGGCCGGGGTTTTTCGTCGCATCGCTCATGCGGCCTCCTTCCTGCGGGGTCGGGGTTCGAGGTCCAGCTTCTGATAGGCATCCCTGCCCAGCTTGTTCCACCCGGCGAAGGTGGCCCGCAGCCCCTCGCGCGACCGGATGATCTCCTCCATCGCCCCAGGCCGTTGCTGGTCCAGCCCCGGCAAAGCCTGCCGGTCGAAGATCGTCAGCGCCGCCCGCTCCATTCCCCGCAGCCAGCGCGCGGCAGTGTCGGCAGGCGGGGCGCCAGCCAGCAATTCGCCGAGTCCGGCCTCGAAACCGACCTGCGTCGCGGTAAAGAATTCCTCGCGCAAGGCCTCGAGCGCGCTGCCCTCGCCGACGACAACCTTCAGCGCACCACGCAGGGCGAGTCCGAAGGATTCCGCCGACTGGATCATGGCGATCAGAGTCAGCCCAGCCTGGTTTCCCAGGGGCAGAAACGGCTGCCGCGACCAAGTAAAGTCCCGGGGCTTCATGTTGTCCATCGCCCAACCGGCCACGATGATGCTGGCTCCCGCCCTGTCCCGAGGCAGCACCCGCCGCTCATAGCTGTCCAGGCATTGCGCACGGCGGCGCAGGTCTCCCTCATCCCCCGGCATCTCCATCACCACGCCCAACCAGTTGCGATAGCCGAAGGCGCCGGCGCGGGGGTGCAGGGGCAGAAGCTCGGCACCGGCCTTCTGCCGGTAATAGGGGGTCAAAGGATGCTGCCATCCGGCATAATTGGCGCCGTAGGGTTTCTGGATCACGCCGCAGATCGCTTCCTCCCCGACCAGCCGCAGGCGGCGCGGCATGCCGAAGAACGCCTCGGCGAGATGGGCGGCATCGGGATAGACCTCGGACCCCTTCCCTTCTGATGTGCGGGTCGGGCGCATCCAGGGCAGCACCTCCGGCCCGGCGGGCCGGCCATCCGGCACATTGGCCCAGACCAGATCCCAAAGGTCGCCGCGCCCCGGATCGACCAGCGTCACCATCGGCCCGCCGCCCCGCATCGAGGTGCGGTTACCCGCTCCGCCCGACGGCGCATGCGCCTGAAGCGTGTAAAGCGCCATCGCCGCCAGCGCGGGTTCCAGCACAGGATAGCGGTTCCGCCGCACCATCAGGTCGGCATTGTTGCGCGCCGTATTGCCGCCGGCCGAGTCGATGAACAGCATGTCGGGCGGGTTCGGCTCGCCCTCCAGCGGATCGAAGTCCTGAAGAAAGCACGGACCGTCACCCATCAGGCTGAAGGCCGGCGCCAGCGGGGCGAGCCGTTCCCGCAGGCGCTGCGCGTCCGGCTTGCGGATCCGCCAGTCCTGCGCATTGGCAGGCGGATCGGCGAGAAAGACCAGACCGATCAGCAGTTCCAGGCAGGCGATGTTCAGATCCGCGCGCGGCCAGTCGGGAAAGATGACGCCCGGCTCGGCGATCTGGTCGGGGCGGATGATGCGGGGGCCGCCATCTGAGCGGCTGACCGGGATCCAGGGATCGTTAACAAGATTTAAAGACATGAGAACGATCCTGCGATTCACATTACGGCCGATCCAATCAGAGCCGCGCACCTGCTGTCAATCCATATTGATCCCTTCTCAAACTTAACCCTACTCCACATTCATATATCCCCGCGCGTGCGGGGAACGAGGCGCCTTGACCCTGCTCCACGGGTCATCGCCGCCATGCGGCGATCATCCCCAGATCAGGCCCGAACTTTCCGAATAGCGCAACCCCTCGCAAATCGCGCCGTCATCGTCCACCGGGCAAACCGTCACCGCCGCACGCCGCCAGTCCGGCCAATCGCGGGTGGCCGCCATGATCTCCGCTGCCGCCTGATCCAGCAGGGGCAGATGATCCAGCCTCACTTTGGCAGCCGACACCTCCGAAAGCTGCCAGAGTTCCATAGGCGTTCCATCGCCCTGCGCCCAGGGCCTAAGCACGCCATCCACCCGGCGCGCCAGCGCCAATGTGCGGGTCTCGCGCCCCAGACGAGTGGGGTAGCGGGTATCGTCCGCGCCTGCCGCGCCCAGCCGATAGCCCGCAGCAAGATCCACGACATTCTGATCGCCCAGCGAGCGGCGGGCATAGCCCTCGCCGATGCGCTCCTGCTCGGCGGCCTCCAAGACCGGCGGGACCGGAACCGCGCCATCGCCATGCACGGCCTCGATCAACGCGCGCAGTTCGCAAGGCGCATCAATCTCGCCCCGCCGGAACAGCAGATCGGCGGTGCGCCATTGCTCGGCCAGCGGATAGACCCAGGCACCGCCCTCCAGCACCTGATGCAGCCATCGGGCGTCAGGCACCTGCGCCGGATCGGGCGAGACGACATGCAGCACGGGCCGGGGAACAGGCCGCCGGTCCCGCGGACGCTCGTCCATATGCCGCCACAAGCGTCCGGCGCGCTGGATCAGCGCGGCCATCGGCGCAAGATCGGACACCATCACGTCGAAGTCGAGGTCGAGGCTGGATTCCACCACCTGCGTCGCCACAAGCACCTTGCCCGCCCGCCTCTTGCCCTTGCGTCCGAAGCGCGCCAGCTCCGCCGCCTCGATCCGCTTGCGGTCGCATAGTGCAAAACGTGCATGCAGCAGCGACGCCTCGACCCCGCGCGTGCGCAACAGACCTATGGCGGCAATCGCGTCATCGACGGCATTGCGCACCCAGACGCAGGCCGCACCCGCCTGCGCCAGACGCGCCAGCAGATCGACGGCCGCCTCGGCATCGGGCAGCCTCTCGACCTTCACCACTCCCTTCGGGCTGGGCGTCGCGGCAACGGGTTGCGGCTTGTCTGTGCCCGGAATCGTCAGTGCGGGATAGGCCGGGTCGCGATCCGTGGCCCAATCCCTGCCCGCTCCTTCGGCAAAGGCTCGCATCAGCCGCGCCCGCGCGTCCAGCGGCAAGGTCGCCGTCAGCAGAATCGCCGATCCGCCCTGCGCGGCATGGGCCTGCAGCAACCGCTCCAGCAGGATCGCCATGTAGCCGTCGCCCGAAATTTCATGCGCCTCGTCCACGATCAGGATCTTGGAGGACAGCCCCCACAACCGCAACGCGGAGAACCGCGCCCGCATCACCGCCAGCAGCGCCTGGTCGACCGTCCCGATCCCCACATCGGCCAGGAGCGCCCGCCGCCGGTCATCTGCCAGCCATTCGGTGCAGGTCACGTCATCGCTGCGGCTGTTCCCATACTGCAGGTCGAGAAACGGCACCGACAGTCCGGCGCGGCCATGGGCCAGGGTCAGCGTCGGCCGGTCTAGCAGACGCCCGACCACCTGCGACGTCCGCACGAACATCGCATCCGCCGTGGCCATGGTGGGAAGCGCAAAGAACAGCCCCCGCCCCTTTCCGGCCAGCAACATGCGCTGCGCAAGGATCAGCGCCGCCTCGGTCTTGCCGGCACCTGTTTCATCCTCGATGAAGGCCAGCATCTGCCCCTCGGGCAACGGGACCGATGCGGCGGCCTGCTGCATGGGGCGCAAGGCAAAGTCGAACAGTTCCCCTGCTGTCGCGGCCGCTCCCGCAACGCCTGCCTCGGGCACATGGCGCGCGGCAGCACCCCGCGCCAGCGCAAGATATTCAGCCAGGGGCAGGTCGGGTGATCGGGCCGGAAACCAGTCGGAATTCGAGCCGATCCAGTCCGCCGCCGTGGTCAGCCCCGCCAGCCACCAGGACAGTCGCGTCGCCTCGATTTCATCCAACCCCGCCAGCGATGCCTCCGGCCAAAGGCCGGCCAAAGCCTCGATGGTCGCGGGAATGTCCGCCGCAGCTTCTGCCCCCGCACCGCTGCGCATTCGGGGAAAGAAGCGTTCATCCTGTTTCGAAGGTCGCCCGTGGTGACCCGCAATGGCCGAGATCAAGGCGCGCATCGCCCAGGGATCGGCCTGCAAACGGTCTTGCAACCACTGATCATCCAGCAGCCAGGCCTCGGTCAACTCCCAGTGGCGCGCGGTCTGCGGGGTGCCCTCGCGGATCATGGCACGGAAGCCCGCCCCGATCTTGCCCAGATCATGCAAGGCGATGAGCAGCGCGAACGCGGCCTTCCATCTGTCGGCAAGAGGATCGCCGCGCAACAGCCGTTCGGCAACCGCAGCCACGTCAAGCATGTGATATATGGCAGGATGCTCGGGCCCGCCAATCTGGCCGCTTTTCCCGGGCCAGTGCAACAGATGAGAAACCATGAAAGCCCGTGTTCGAAAAGAAGCTGCTCTTCCCTCCGATGATGCCGTCTTTTCGTGGAAAGGAAAGAGGGCGCCATGATGAGGTTTTTCCGATACGGGCCGTACCGTGAGGCACAGACCGGGCGCGACCTCGGCCCAAACTGGAAAATCTCCATCCTCGTCTTCCGCGAAGCTCGTCTTACCGCACCCAGATCCTCGATTGTCCGGGTGAAGTGCTACGGCAAGGCTGGGGGCAGCATGGCTTCCGAATAAACTTTACAGTCCCATATCGCTTCGATGAGATAGGGCCGAAGCCCCTATTGGGGGGTCACGTCGATCGGCGACGAGTTCCCCCTATCCGTTCTTGACCCTTGTGCTTTTCCACTTCCCTCTCGCCCGCCCCTTGGCGTGTCGATAAATAATAAAATTATCGACATATAGTTCCAACGTGTCGAAGCCATCGACATGTCAGCCATTCATGTCGACGAAGCAGCAGGATATCGACATGACCTTTCACCCGGACCGTCCGTTCAACGACCTCCCGCCCCTGCCGCCGGCGCAGGATATCGAGACCAAACCGGTGCTGAAGGCCTGTAACGAGTCCGTTCTAAACAACGCTTTATGCCGCGCTCGGCATCCGAAGTGGTCTTTTAGATTCAGGACGCATTGATTTTCAATGCTCTGCGTGATTCACGGCTCGAAAATGGAGCGGTGACATGAGCGATCTTTACTGGCTGACCGACGAGCAGATGGCCAAGCTTGCCCCTTTCTTCCCGCAGTCGCACGGAAAGCCACGGGTCGATGACAGGCGCGTGCTGAGTGGAATTATTTTCATCAATCGCAATGGGTTGCACTGGCGAGACGCTCCAGATGCCTACGGCCCGCACAAGACGCTCTACAGCCGGTGGAAGCGTTGGAGCGAGAAAGGCAGCTTCGCGCGGATGATGGTCGGTCTGGCTTCCGAACACGGCGAGGAAAAGACCGTATGATCGACGCGACCGACCTGAAGGCACACCGCACCGCGACCAGCATGGCCGCGAAAAAGGGGGCGAGGTCGCCTGATCGGTCGGACCAAGGGCGGCATGAACACCAAGCTGCATGCCATCTGTGACAGCCAGGGACGGCCGCTCAACCTGTTCGTCACTGCAGGGCCGGTTAGCGATTACATCGGCGCGCGGGCGCTGCTCGGCAGCCTGCCAAAGGTCGACTGGCTGCAGGGGGATCGCGGCTATGACGCCGACTGGTTCCGGGACGCGTTGAAAGACAACGGGATACGCGCCTGGATCCCCGGCCGGAAGCAACGCAAGACCCCAGTCAAATACGACAAGCGCCGATACAAGCGCCGCAACCGCATCGAGATCATGTTTGGCAGGCTCAAGGACTGGCGCCGGGGGGCGACCCGCTACGACCGATGCCCAAAGGGCTTTCGCTCAGCGATCGCTCTCGCCGCAACCGTCATCTACTGGTTATGAAACCTGAGCCTAGCCGCAGCTACATTCGGGTGAACATCCGGCACATCGGCGGGGGCTTCCGCCATGCGCATGGTGATCTCGGCCTTCTACCGTTCCAACTCGTCCATCCGGGCCTTCATCGACGGCTGATACATGCCATCCTCGATGGCGGCGATGATCCCGGCAATGGCGCGCTCGATCTTCGCCATCGCGCGGCGGTCGCTGTCCTGTTGCGCCCGCCGCTGATGGTTCAGCCGGTTGGTTTCCTCGACATAGGCGCGAACCGCTTCCTTCACCGCCTCTGCGGAGACCAGCCGATCTTGCAGCCCAGCCAGAACCCGCGCCTCCTGACCCGCGCCGGTTTTGCCGGAGGCTGATTTGGGTTAGTTACGCGGCCAGGGGATCAGTTTCCATAGCCGCGTAGAAGTTTGCCTCT
>NZ_JAEHFP010000056.1 GCF_016446475.1 Paracoccus binzhouensis
CCCTCGCAGCCGTCAACGCCATGATTTATATGCGAAATATCACGATTACGACAGCGAAATCAGCGACTTACTTGGAGAATGTGGGATCAATGCGAGTTCTGGAATCTTCTTGGTCTCAAGTCGAGTGTGACCATCGCCCGCGAGCCGATTGCCGTTGAAGAGCTTTACGTTCCCGGGCAAGGCTTTGGATTGGGGCAGATCGCCAAGGGCACACCCGAATTTCGCAAATCCATGCGCACGCTTGCTGAACGGCTGCCAGACGACGGTCCCAGAAAAATCTACATATCACGAACCAAGTTCAATGGCCGTGGTGGCATTCTTGCTGAGACGGTGATGGAACGGAACATGATCCGCAACGGCTACGAGATCATGCACCCCGAGAAAATGACATTGACCGATCAACTTCGTTACTACAAATCAGCAAGCCATATTCTTGGCGTTGACAGTTCCGCTTTTCATATCGTGGGATTGGCCGCAAATCCGTCAAAAAATATTGGATTCATTTTGCGCCGAGACAATAGCGCGCATGAATCCATTGCGGCTCAAATTGCCGGAATGACAGAGCGAGAGCCTCAAGTAATAGATGCCTTGGTCGCAAACTGGATGGAACCGCTTCAAGAAAAATCCAACCATTTGAGCTGGGGCGAAATTAACCATGAGAAACTTTCTCTCGAACTGGTGAAAAGCGGATTTATTGATAGCGCCAATGCCTGGGAGATCCCAACCGATCAGGAAGTTGCAGACAGCGTCGAAGAGGCCAGCAAACGCGCCAAGGTTCCTTTGGTGCGCACGCCAAGGGTGGTCGATCGCTAGACAATATGGTATTTACTTTTTCAAGATTCTACAAAGTGCCACCAAGCAGCCAAGGGGAACGAACTTTGGTCAAGGAGCGTGACATCAATATCGTCGGCATATGCCGGTTTTCGATGCTGGGAAGGGGTGACTGGAAAGCATATCGCAACCAACCGGAGGAAGCGCTCGAAGCGATTTATGCACAGAAAGCCAAAGAGCTTTTTGATCCCCAGCGTCTGGAGGCAAGGCTTGCTACCTTCGAGCACCTGACCCTGCGCTCACTGACCCACCAGACCGACCCGAACTTCATCTTCCTCGTCATATCTTCAGACCGGATACCAGACCGGTATGGTGATCGGCTGGCCCAAATCTGCGCAACAGAGAAGCGCGTCATCCTGCGTTTCGTCCCTCCGATGCACATTTCCGACGCAATTCGCATGATAGCTGGGGAGAAAGGCTGGTCACTGCCCGATACCGTGCAATTCCGGTTGGATGATGACGATTGCGTTTCCGAGGAGTACATTCGTCGCCTCCGACGCCACGCAGCCGGAATGTGGCGCAATGGTAATTTTGGCATCAGCTTCTCGCAACAATTTTACTGCATCACCGATGGCCCGACCGAAGGCATTTACGATTGGTATAGCCCGTTCTTTAGCGCAGGTGCTGCCGTGCGCAGTGCAGGAAGAACTGTTTTTGATTTCGGACATTATCAGATTCCGCTACGTATGACGGCGGTGACTGACCCGCATTTCCCCAATATCGTCACGCATCGTGGCGACAACGATACACCACGCCATGCGCCCGAGACGCTGCGCAAACGCGGCATGCGGAAAGCATCACCTCAGGAAATTCAGCGTATTTATGGGCGCCATTTCGACTACCTTACAGATGAAGGCTTGGCGCTTTGCAAATTCGATACGGTTGTGACATCCAACTCCATGACCAAGATGGCGCCACCCCTTGATGAAGACATAACACTCAACGACAAGCCGGCAGCGTCTCTCATACCCCCTCCAGAAGTCGAGACGGACACCAAAGCCGCGCAGAAACGCAATTCGCCCACCCGCAAGCAGAAAAGCACATCCCGAACCGCTGGCCAATAATAAAAAGGCAGCAGTGAGGCTGCTACCTTTTTATTATTGGTATGGATATACTCTCAGCGCGTGAACTTCTTGTATTTCACCCGCTTCGGCTCGATCGAATCCGGGCCCAGGCGGCGGACCTTGTCGGCCTCGTAATCCTCGAAATTGCCCTCGAACCATTCGACATGGGCGTCGCCCTCGAAGGCCAGGATATGCGTGCAAAGCCGGTCGAGGAAGAAGCGGTCGTGCGAGATGATGACCGCGCAGCCGGCGAAATCCTCCAGCGCCGCCTCGAGCGCCTGCAGCGTTTCCACGTCCAGGTCGTTGGTCGGTTCGTCCAGAAGCAGCACGTTGCCGCCCGACTTCAAGAGCTTGGCCATGTGTACCCGGTTGCGCTCGCCGCCCGAGAGCAGCCCGACCTTCTTCTGCTGGTCGCCGCCCTTGAAGTTGAAGGCGCTGCAATAGGCGCGGCTGTTCATCGTCGCGTCGCCCAGCTCGATCTGCTCGGCGCCGCCCGAGATCTCCTCCCAGACGGTCTTGTTCGGGTCCAGCGCGTCCCGCGACTGGTCGACATAGGACAGTTTCACCGTGTCGCCATAGCTGATCTCGCCGGCATCGGGCTTTTCCTGCCCGGTCAGCATCTTGAACAGCGTCGACTTGCCGGCGCCGTTCGGGCCGATCACGCCAACGATGCCCCCCGGCGGCAGCGAGAAGGTCAGGTCCTCGATCAGCAGCTTGTCGCCCATGGCCTTCTTCAGGCCATCGACCTCGATCACCTTGTTGCCCAGCCGCTCGCCGTTGGGGATGATGATCTGGGCGTTCGACAGCTTCTCGCGCTCGGACTGGCTGGCGAGCTCGTTATAGGCGTTAATCCGGGCCTTCTGCTTGGCCTGCCGCGCCTTGGCGCCGGCGCGGATCCATTCCAGCTCGCGCTCCAGCGTCTTCTGCTTGGCCTTGTCCTCGCGCGCTTCCTGCTCCAGCCGCTTGGCCTTCTGCTCCAGCCAGGCGGAATAGTTGCCCTCGTAGGGGATGCCGCGGCCGCGATCCAGCTCCAGGATCCAGCCGGTGATGTCGTCCAGGAAATAGCGGTCGTGGGTGACGATCAGGATGGTGCCGGGATATTCGATCAGGTGCTTTTGCAGCCAGGCGATGGTCTCGGCGTCCAGGTGGTTGGTCGGTTCGTCCAGCAGCAGCATGTCGGGCTGTTCCAGCAGCAGCTTGCACAGCGCCACGCGGCGGCGTTCGCCGCCCGACAGGCTTTCGACGTCGGCATCGTCCGGCGGGCAGCGCAGGGCCTCCATCGCCACGTCGATCTGGCTGTCGAGGTCCCAGAGGTTCTCGGCGTCGATCTCGTCCTGCAGCTTCGCCATCTCCTCGGCGGTCTCGTCCGAGTAGTTCATGGCCAGCTCGTTGTAGCGGTCGAGCTTGGCCTGCTTGGCCTTGACGCCCTCCATGACGTTGCCGCGCACGTTCAGGGCCGGGTCCAGCTGCGGCTCCTGCGGCAGGTAGCCCACGGTCGCGCCCTTGGCGGCCCAGGCCTCGCCGGAAAAATCCTTGTCGATGCCGGCCATGATGCGCAGCAGCGTCGACTTGCCGGCGCCGTTGACGCCGACGACGCCGATCTTGACGCCGGGCAGGAAGTTCAGGCGGATGTTCTCGAAGGTCTTCTTGCCGCCCGGATAGGTCTTGGACACCCCGTCCATGTGATAGACATACTGGTAGGAGGCCATGATCTTTCCCCGTTTGCTGTAACTCGTGCGAAGCTGCGCGCTATGTAGTCGAGCGGCGGCGAAAGGGGAAGGCTCAGCGGAAAGCCTTGGTGAAATCCGGTCCGAAGGTGCGGTCGAGGAACTCGAATTGCGGCTCCAGCTTCTCGCGCAGGCGGGCGCGGGCCTTGTCCGGCACCGAAAGCGCGCTGTCCGAGGCGAAGACCTTCTTGCCGATGTCGCGATAGTCATGCGGCGGCAGGCCCAGGAAGTCCTCGACCCGGCGCAGGAAGCCCAGCGGGTCGCGGGCGATCATGCCGAAGGGCATGTAGAGCAGCCGCTCGGGGCCGAAATGCGCGTTCCAGCGCGGGACGTAGCTCATGTAGTCGCCGCGATCCATCAGCACCGGATCCTCGACCTCTGCCAGCCAGGCCTCGACCGTCTTCGGCTTGCGGCGGGCGCGGGTCAGGTTCATCTTCAGCTGCGAGATGGCCCGGTCCACCGGATGGCGGATGATATAGACGAATTTCGCCTGCGGCAGGAATTTCGCCACGAATTCCACGCCCTCCGGCGGCAGGGTCGAATATTCCGGGGTCACGTCGATCGGATGCGTGCCGGCGGGCGCCGGGGCGAAGACCTGCTTGTACCAATGGTTGGTGAACATCGTGCCGCTGGTGATCCGGTCCAGATAGCGCGCCATGTCGCGCGGCATCTCCTCGCGGCGGGCGGTCCAGCGCTTCTCGATGGTCTGGCGGCCGCGGCGATAGTGCCAGGGCAGCCATTTGCGGTGCTCCTCGATGAAGCGGTGGTTGAAGAACTGCACCTCCTTGAAGGGCGGGGTCCAGACCGCGGGATGCTGGCCCAGCATCTGCGACAGCCAGGTTGTGCCGGCCTTTTGCGCGCCGATGCCCAGGAAATCGGGTTTGCGGGGTTTGCCCTCGGGGTCCCAGTTCATCCGTCGCGCCCTCGTGTCCGTCGCCTTGCCTGCGCCTGATTAAGCCAGCCGCGCCGCGGGGGGAAGCCACGCGGGACGGTTTTTGCGGGATGCGCGGGGCCGCGCTATTCCTCGAAGCGGCTGGTCGCGTCGCGGTCGCGCGGATAGCGCCGGGCCAGCGGAAAGGGCGGCAGCCAGGACTCGCGGCGGATCGTCCACAGCTCATAGCTCGGCACCAGCCGGTCGGGCGCGTCGAGCGAACCCAGGTTCACCTCGACCTCGTCGCCGCTGCGGGAAAAGACCGGCGAGCCGGAGCGCGGGCAGAAGAACCGCCCGGCATAGCCGCGCGCCTCGCCCTCGATCACCACCGCCTCGCGCGGGAAGATCGCCGAGGCGTGGAACAGCGCCCCGTGATGCTTGCGGCAATCGAGGCAATGGCAAAGGCCGACCCGATAGGGCCGCCCCGAGGCCACGATCCGCAGGCTGCCGCACAGGCAGCCGCCGGTGAAACGGTCCATGCCGCGTCCTCCTTGCCGGACAAGGTCTAGGCCGGGCGTCCATGGGCGGCGATCATGCGCAGAACTGCCCATCGACTTGCCCCGCCCCGCCGGCTAACCTGCGGGGCAAGGCCGGCAACGGAGGTGAAGATGACAGGTTTCCTGCCCAACAACCGCCAGAATCCCCAGCACAGCCCGGTGGCGCGCAAGACCATCCTCAGCCCCGGAGACGCGATGCGGCGCAACAGGGTGCTGCCGCCGGCGCAATGCCGCGACAACCGCGCCAAGCTGGCCAATCTGCGCAACCTCATCGCCGCGGCCGAGCGGGAATATCGCGAGATGACGCTGGAGCTGGACCGGCTGAACGACGAGGGCCGGGTCTGGCTGGTGATCGACCTGATCCACAAGACCGCGCTGGCCTCGCTGGACCTGGGGGCGGCGATCATGCAGCTGACCGGCCACAAGGCCGGGGACGCGGCGCGGGCGCTGGCCGATGCCACGCAGACCATCAGCGATGTCAATATCGGTGCGGCGGGGGTGCTGGACGGCTCGGTCTCGGGGACCGAGTTCGCGCGCACCCTGGCGCAGCGGGCGCTGGCTCACACGCCGGCCAAGGGCGCGGGCGCGGCCTATGCCAAGGGCACGGCCGACCTGGGCCTGGGCGGCTGGTCCAGCATCGACAACATCACCGGCGCGCAGGGCCGCAGCGCCGCCAATGCCCGCACCGCCGAGGCCGGGGTCGAGATGGCCGCGGGGCTGATCCAGCGCACGGCCGATGCGGCGGACACCCCGGCCTCCAAGCAGGTGGGGGCCGCGGCGCAGATCGCCAAGGCGATGGCCAGCTACAACCGCGAGCTGGAAGCGGCCTTCAACCGGCGGCTGCAGACCTCGGGCAGCCTGATGGCGACCAAGGCGACCTTCCAGGCCACGATGCAGCGCAGCATGGCCCGCTATCGCCGCGACGCCGCCGAGCTCGAGACGCTGCTGGAAGGCTGCCTCTAAGGCCGCGGCGGGCCGCGGGGGTCAGTTCACGGGCTCAGTTCACCTCGGGCACCAGCTTGCCGGGGTTCAGGATGCATTCGGGGTCGAGCGCCTGCTTGATCGCCGCCATGACCGAGACCGCCTCGCCGTGCTGGGCGCGCATCAGCGGCCGCTTGCCGATGCCCACACCATGTTCGCCGGTGATGGTGCCGCCGACGGCGATGGCGCGCTCGGCCATGCGGGTGGCGACGCGCTTGGCGGCGGCGAGTTCCGCCGCGTCGCCGGGCATGACCAGGATCTGGGCATGGAAATTGCCGTCGCCGACATGGCCGACCATCGGGCCCAGCAGCCCCTCGGCGCGGATGTCCTCGGCCGCCGCCGCCACCGCCGCGGGCAGGTGCGACATCGGCACGCAGACATCCGTCACCACCGCCGTCGCCCCCGGCCGCAGCGCCAGGCAGGAGCGATAGGCGTTGTGGCGCATCTTCCACAGCGCGGCGCGGGCCTCGGGCGTGGTGGCCCAGTCGAAGCCGGTGCCGCCGAAGTCTTCGGCCAGCGCGCCGAAGGCCTCGGCATCGCCCTTGACCGAGGCGGGCGAGCCGTGGAACTCGACCATCAGATGCGGCCCCTCGTGCATATGGGTGCCGGCGAAGGTGTTGAAGGCGCGCACCACATCGGCGTCGATGAACTCGATCCGCGCCATGGGAATGCCCGCCTGGATGGTCGCGGTGACGCATTCCACCGCCTGCTCCAGCGTCGGGAAGCCGCAGACCGCCGCCGCCACCTCCTCGGGCTGGCCGTGCAGGCGCAGGGTCAGCTCGGTGATGATGCCGAGCGTGCCCTCGGAGCCGACGAACAGGCTGGTCAGGTCATAGCCGGCGCTGGATTTCGCCGCCCGCGTGCCGGTGCGGATCACCCGGCCGTCGGCCAGCACCACCTCAAGCGCCAGCACGTTCTCGCGCATGGTGCCGTAGCGCACGGCGGTGGTCCCCGAGGCCCGCGTCGCCGCCATGCCGCCCAGGCTGGCATTGGCGCCGGGATCGACCGGGAAGAACAGGCCGGTGGCGCGCAGCTCGGTATTCAGCGCCTCGCGCGTGCAGCCGGGCTGGACGCTGACCTGCATGTCCTCGGCCCGGATATCCAGCACCCGGTCCATGCGCAGCATGTCGATGACCAGCCCGCCCTGCGTCGCCATCGCCTGCGCCTCGAGCGAGGTGCCGGTGCCCCAGCCGATCAGCGGCACGCGGTGGGCGTGGCAGATCGCCGCGACCTGCGCGACCTCGTCCGTCGTCTCGGGCCAGGCCACGGCATCGGGCGGCGGGGTGCGGTGATAGGATTCGGACTGGCCATGCAGATCGCGGTCGGCGGCGCTGGTCGAGAAGCGGGGACCGAGCAGCGCGGCGAGCGCCTCGGCGGCGGCGGCGGGAATCGGCATGGCACCTCCTGCTGAATTGGTATGGCAGTTCATAGTCCCGCCCGCCGGCCGACGGCAAGACGCGCCGCCTTAGGCCCGCGCGCCGAACAATCCCTTGACGGCGCCGATGGCGGGCGAGACGAGGTAATGCGCGACCGGGATCAGGATCATGCCCAGGATCACGCCGAAGATGCCGTCGAAGAAGGCGGTGGTCGCCCAGGCGGCAAGGCCCGGCGCGGCCGGCAGGGCATGGGCCGCCGCCTCGGCCATGTGGTGGATCCATTCATAGGGCTGGTGCTGGCCCAGGACATGCAGCCCGTGCACGACGATCTGCCCGCCGACCCAGATCATCGCCGCGGTGCCGACCACGGTCAGAACCTTCATGAAGCCCGGCATGACATGCACGATGCCGCGCCCCAGCGCCGCGCTGGGGCCGCCGCGCTCGTGCAGGTGCAGGCCGAAATCGTCGGCCTTCACGATCAGCGCCACGAAACCGTAGACGGCGACGGTGATGCCCACCGCCACCACCGCGAGGATCAGCGCCTTCATCCAGATCGCGTCGCCGTTCGGGATCGTGGCCAGCGCGATGGTCATGATCTCGGCCGAGAGGATGAAATCGGTCTTGATGGCGCCCCGGACCCGCTCTTCCTCGAGGCCGGCGCCGCCCTCGGCGGTGACGGTCAGGTGCGGATCGTTGCCATGGTCATGGGCAAGCGCGTGGAAGACCTTCTCGGCGCCCTCGAAGCACAGATAGGCGCCGCCGATCATCAGCAGGGGCGTGATGAGCCAGGGCGCGAAGGCCGAGAGCAGCAGCGCGATGGGCAGCAGGATCACCAGCTTGTTGAACAGCGAGCCGCGGGCGATCTTCCAGACGATCGGCACCTCGCGCGCGGCGGAAAAGCCGTGCACGTATTTCGGCGTCACCGCCGCGTCGTCGATCACCGCCCCCGCCGCCTTGGCGCCGGCCTTGACCGCCTGCCCGGCCACGTCGTCGACCGAAGCCGCCGCGATCTTGGCGATCCCCGCCACGTCATCCAGCAGCGCCAGCAATCCGCTCATGCCAATCCGTCCTGTCCCAATGTTCCCCGCACGGCACTCTAGGCGGCGCCGCACCCATGCGCAATTCGCGGCTGCGGCGAAGGTTCCGCGGCCCCGGCCGGCTTGCACCCGTCTGCCGAATCATTCATCAAGCATGGAACAATCGAAAGGGCCGCCCCATGCTGGATCAGAACGCGAAACCGACCGAGGAAATCGACCTGCGCGAGGTCTTCGGTCTCGACAGCGACATGAAGGTCAAGGGCTTTGCCGAGCGGTCCGACCGGGTGCCGGACATCGACCCGACCTACAAGTTCGACCCCGACACCACGCTGGCGATCCTGGCGGGCTTTGCCTACAATCGCCGGGTGATGATCCAGGGCTATCACGGCACCGGCAAGTCGACCCATATCGAGCAGGTGGCGGCGCGGCTGAACTGGCCCTGCGTGCGGGTGAACCTGGACAGCCATGTCAGCCGCATCGACCTGATCGGCAAGGACGCGATCAAGCTGGTTGACGGCAAGCAGGTGACGGTCTTCCACGAGGGCATCCTGCCCTGGGCCCTGCGCAACCCGACCGCCATCGTCTTCGACGAATACGACGCCGGCCGGGCGGACGTGATGTTCGTGATCCAGCGCGTGCTGGAGGCCGACGGCAAGCTGACGCTGCTGGACCAGAACGAGGTCATCACGCCCAATCCCTATTTCCGCCTGTTCGCCACCGCGAACACCGTGGGCCTGGGCGACACCACGGGCCTCTATCACGGCACGCAGCAGATCAACCAGGGCCAGATGGACCGCTGGTCGCTGGTCTCGACGCTGAACTACCTCAGCCACGATGCCGAAGCCGCCATCGTGCTGGCCAAGAACCCGACCTACAACACCGAGAAGGGCCGCAAGATCATCAACCAGATGGTGACGCTGGCCGACCTGACCCGCACCGCCTTCATGCAGGGCGACCTGTCCACGGTGATGTCGCCGCGCACGGTAATCGCCTGGGCGCAGAACGCCCGCATCTTCGGCGACAACGTGGGCTATGCCTTCCGGCTGACCTTCCTGAACAAATGCGACGAGCTGGAGCGCCAGACGGTGGCCGAGTTCTATCAGCGCCTGTTCGACGAGGAACTGCCGGAAAGCGCGGCGGTCAAGGCGGGCTAATGCCCGCCCTTGATCTCGTTCAGGGCCGCCATCGCCAGAAAGCCCGAGCGGGTCAGGCCCAGCCGCTCCGCAGCCGTATCGACCGCGTCCAGTGTCCCGGCATCCATGCTGACATTCACCCGACATTGCCGAGTGGTGCGACGGATATGCGGCACCGCGATCAGGAAGGCGCCAGCCGTCAGCTCCGCCGCGCATTCGGCGGCGATTTCGCCCAAGGCGCGGGGCTGGCTGTCCGGGGCATCCTCGAACCACAGCTCCAGCGCCTCGACCGCGTTCGGCAGGATGTCTTTTTCGTCATCGGCCGCAGAAAAGCAGCCCGGAAGGTCCGGGAAACGGATGCCAAAGGCGCTGTCGGGATCTTTTTCGACCAATGCCAGATAGGTTTTCATTCCTTGTCCTCCAGCCAGCCGGCCATGCGCGCGATGCTGCGGGCCGTGCCAATGGGTAAATCCTTTTTGGGGTGCGGCACGATCACGACGCGCCCTTCCTTGCGGAACTTGTGATGCGATCCCCGGACCGAAACCTCTTCCCAGCCTTCTTCCGCAAGACGGCGCAGAATGTCGCGGCTGTTCCGAAGGATTCCCATGTGTGTAAATATGTGCGCACGGCATGGCGCGTCAAGTCCTCTCGACAGCCGGCCTGAACTGGCCCAGAAATAGACCATGAAAAAATCCGACAACCCCGCCGATCCGTTCAAGAAGGCCCTGACCGAGGCCACCCGCGCCCTGGCCGAGGATCACGAGCTGAACGTGACCTTCACCGCCGACCCTTCCGGCGTGGCGGGCGACACCATGCGCCTGCCGCAGGTCAGCCGCCGCATGACCCGCGACGAGGTCTTGCTGGCGCGCGGCACCGCCGATGCCCTGGCGATGAAGCTGCGCCACCACGATGCCGGAACCCATGCGAAATACGCGCCCGCCGGACCGATGGCGCGCGACCTCTACGAGGCGATGGAGACCGCACGCTGCGAGGCCCTGGGCGCGCGCGACATGCCCGGCGCGCTGTCGAACATCGACGCCAAGCTGGGACAGGAGGCCGAGCGCAAGGGCTACGGCCAGATCAAGGCCCCGGCCGATGCGCCTCTGGCCGTCGCGGCGGGCTATATCGTGCGGCAGGCGGCAACGGGCCGCGCCCTGCCCCCGGCCGCGCAGCATGTCGCGGACCTGTGGCGGCCCTTCGTCGAGGAACAGGCCGGCGCCGATCTGGAAGGCGTGGGCCAGGTGATCGCCGACCAGGCCGCCTTTGCGCGGCTGGCCCGCAAGGTGATCGCCGACCTGGGTTATGGCGACCAGCTGGGCGAAGATCCCGACGAGCCGCAGGAGGACGAGGCCGAGGAAAACGCCGAGCAGGACGAGGAGGCCGGCGACAACCAGTCCCGCGACCAGAACCAGGACGAGGACGCCGAGGCCAGCCCGGAACGCACCCAGGACCAGACGCAGGAGGAGCGCCAGGCCCAGGTCAGCATGGACGACCAGTCCGACGAGGAGCTGGCGGACGAGGCCGAGATCTCCGAGGCCGAAACGCCCCCCGACCTGCCGCCCCCGGTCAGCGAGGCGAGCCCCGACTACAAGGTCTATACCCAGGAATTCGATGAGGAGATCCGCGCCGAGGATCTGGCCGACCCGGCCGAGCTGGAGCGGCTGCGCGCCTATCTGGACAAGCAGCTGGAGCCCCTGCGCGGCGCGGTGAGCCGGCTGGCCAACAAGCTGCAGCGCCGCCTGCAGGCGCAGCAGAACCGCAGCTGGGAATTCGACAAGGAGGAAGGCGTGCTGGATGCCGGCCGCCTTGCCCGCGTGGTGGCGAACCCGACGACGCCCTTGTCCTTCAAGGTCGAGAAGGACACCGAATTCCGCGACACCGTGGTGACGCTGCTTCTGGACAATTCCGGCTCGATGCGCGGCCGGCCGATTTCCATCGCCGCGATCTGCGCCGACGTGCTGGCGCGGACGCTGGAACGCAGCCAGGTCAAGGTCGAGATCCTGGGCTTTACCACCCGGGCCTGGAAGGGCGGCCAGAGCCGCGAGAAATGGCTGGCCGCCGGGCGGCCGGCGCAGCCGGGGCGGCTCAATGACCTGCGCCATATCATCTACAAGGGCGCCGATGCCCCCTGGCGGCGGGTGCGGCCGAACCTGGGCCTGATGATGAAAGAGGGGCTGCTCAAGGAAAACATCGACGGCGAGGCACTGGAATGGGCGCATCGTCGGCTGGCCCGGCGGCCCGAGGCGCGGCGCATCCTGATGGTGATCTCGGACGGGGCGCCGGTGGACGATTCGACGCTGTCGGTCAACCCGGCGAATTTCCTGGAAAAGCACCTGCGCGACGTGATCGCGATGATCGAGCGCAAGAAGCAGGTGGAACTGCTGGCCATCGGCATCGGCCATGACGTGACCCGCTATTACCAGCGCGCGGTGACGATCACCGATGCCGAGCAGCTGGCCGGCGCCATCACCGAGCAGCTCGCAGCGCTGTTCGAGGCCGATCCCAGGAAGCGCGCCCGCGCTATGAACCAGCGCCGGGCGGGATAGGCCTGTCCATTCCGGCTGCTTGATCTGCCCCGCATCCCGTGCGACCAATTTCGCCGGACCGGGGCCGCTTTCAGCCTCGCAGGCCAAGGGGCTTTGACGTGTTGAAGATCGGCTTTTTCATCCCCGAGTTTCCGGGCCAGACGCATATCTTCCTGTGGCGCGAACGCCAGGCGCTGGCGGAACTGGGGATCGAGGCCGAGCTGGTTTCGACCCGGCCGCCGCCGCGCGCCGTCGCCTCGCACGCCTGGGCGGCCGAGGCGCAGGCCCGGACCCGCTACCTGATGCCGCTGGGCGGCGAGGGCTTCGGCATCGTCGCGGAATTTCTGCGCTCGGGGCCCGCCGGCTGGGCGCGCGGCCTGGGCGCGGCGCTGAGCGCCGAGGCGCAGGGCGTGAAGGGCCGGCTGCGGATGCTGGCGCTGCTGGCCATGGGCGCGCGGCTGAAGCGCATCGCCCGTCAGCAGGGCTGGAACCATGTCCATGTCCACAGCTGCGCCGACAGCGCCAATATCGCCATGTTCGCGGAACGGCTGGGCGGGCCGGGCTACAGCCTGACCCTGCACGGGCCGACGCTGGAGGGCTACGGGCCGAACCAGCGGCAGAAATGGCGCCATGCGCGTTTCGCCACCATCATCTCGCAATTGCTGACGCAGGTGGCCGAGCGCGAGATCGGCGCCGACCGCCCCGCCGTCATCAACGTGGCGCCGATGGGCGTGGACCTCGACCAGATCCGGCGCCGGACGCCCTGGCAGCCCCCTGCGCCGGGCGAGCCGCTGCGCCTCTTCAGCTGCGGCCGGCTGAACGCGATCAAGGGCCACGACCACCTGATCGAGACAGTCGCCCTGCTGCGCACCCAGGGCATCGACGCCCGGCTGGAGATCGCCGGCGAGGACGAGCAGGGCGGCTCGGGCTATCACCGCCAGCTCGACGCGCTGATCGCCGGGAAGGGCCTCGGCGACGCGGTCACGCTGCTGGGCGCGGTCAGCGAGGATCGGGTGCGCGAGGGGTTGGAGCGCGCGCATGTCTTTGCGCTGGCCAGCCTGAACGAGGGCATCTCGGTCGCGATCATGGAGGCGATGGCGATGGAGATGCCGGTGGTCGTCACCGATGTCGGCGGCAATCACGAGCTGATCACCTCGGGCCGGGACGCGATCCTGGTGCCGCCCGAGCGGCCCGAGATCATGGCCGAGGAGATCGCCCGGCTGCACGCCGATCCCGAGGAAGCGCGGCGGCTGGCGCAGGCGTCCCGCGCCCGCGTCGCCGCCGATTTCCACCACCGCCGCAGCGCCCAGGCCGTTGCCGACGGCCTCGCGCGCACCCTGCCCGGCGCAAGCGCGGCGCTGGCCCGCGCCTGACAACCAGCACAAGACCCGGAGGCGAGCATGTTCCAGAATTACGACAGCCATTCCGACCCGGCCGCGCATCCGCCCCGGCTGGTCGCGCTGCGCCGCGAACTGGCGGCGCGCGAAATCGACGGCTTCCTGGTGCCGCGCGCCGATGCGCATCAGGGCGAATATGTCGCGGCCCGCGATGCGCGGCTGGCCTGGCTGACCGGCTTCACCGGCAGCGCCGGCTTTTGCATCGTCACCCCCGACCGCGCCGGGGTGTTCATCGACGGCCGCTATCGCGTGCAGGTCAAGGCCGAGGTCGATCCGGCGCATTTCACGCCCGTTCCCTGGCCGGAAACCGGGCCCGCCGACTGGCTGCGCACGGCGCTGCCCGAAGGCGGGCGCATCGGCTACGACCCCTGGCTGCACACGCGGCGCGAGATCCGCGAGATGGAAAAGGGCCTGGCCGGCTCGGGCATCGCCCTGATCGCGCTCGACACGAACCCGGTCGATGCCATCTGGCCCGACCAGCCCGAGCCGCCGGTCGGCGCGGCGCGGCTCTGGCCCGACGCGATCGCCGGCGAGACCGCGGCCGAGAAGCGCACCCGCATCGCCCAGGCGCTGCGCGAGGCCGGGCAGCAGGCGGCGGTGCTGACCCTGCCCGATTCGGTCTCGTGGCTCCTGAACATCCGCGGCGCCGACGTGCCGAAGAACCCGGTGGTGCAATGCTTCGCCATCATCGAGGAGAACGGCCATGTCGCCGTCTTCACCAACCCGGCCAAGTTCGGCGCCGAGGTGCGGGCGGCACTCGGCAACGAAGTCTCGGTGCTGCCGCTGGACGCGCTGACCCCGGCGCTGACCAACCTCGCCGGCCCGGTGCGGGTCGATCCCGCCAGCGCCCCCGACCGGGTGTTTTCGCTGATCGAGAGCATGAACACCCCCATCGCCGAGGCGCCCGACCCGGTGATCCTGCCGAAAGCGCAGAAGAACCCGGCCGAGATCGCCGGCATGCGCGCCGCGCATCTGCAGGACGGCGCGGCGGTGACGGAGCTCTTGTGCTGGCTCGACAGCCGCGCGCCGGATCTGGACGCCGAGCCGCTGAGCGAGATCGACGTGGCGCAAAGGCTCGAGGAATTGCGCGTCGCGCGCGGCATCCTCGACATCAGCTTCGACACCATCGCGGCCACCGGCCCGCATGCCGCGATCCCGCATTACCATGTCGACCGGCAAAGCAACCTGCGCATCCTGCCCAACCATGTGCTGCTGGTCGATTCCGGCGGGCAATATAAGGACGGCACCACCGACATCACCCGCACCCTGCCGATGGGCCCGGTCGATCCGGCGGTGCGCCGTCCCTATACGCGGGTACTGCAGGGCATGATCGCCATCTCACAGCTGCAGTTCCCCAAGGGTGTGGCCGGCTGCCATATCGACGCGCTGGCCCGCGCGCCGCTGTGGTCCGAGGGCATGGATTACGACCACGGCACCGGCCATGGCGTCGGCGCCGGCCTGTCGGTGCATGAGGGGCCGGTGCGGATCTCGCGCGTCTCGGACATTCCCCTGCAGCCGGGCATGATCCTGTCGAACGAGCCCGGCTATTACCGCGAGGGCGCCTTCGGCATCCGCATCGAGAACCTGATCGTGGTCGAGGCGCGCGAAAGCCCGGACGGCCGCGAGATGCTGGGCTTCGAGACCCTGACCTTTGCCCCGATCGACCGCCGGCTGATCGAGCCCGCGCTGCTGTCGCAGGACGAGCGTGCCTGGCTCGACGCCTATCACGCCGAGGTCTTCGACAAGATCGCGCCGCTGGTCCCGGACGCCACCCGCGACTGGCTCTATCTCGCGACCCGGCCACTGGGCGCCAGCGCCTGAGCCCCGCGCTTCCACCGTTCTAAAAATACTCAAACCCCGACGGTGGCCGGGGCGGCGTGATTTCTTTGCTCCCGAAAATACCCCTGCGGCAGCGCCTCCGGGCACGGCCGCAGGGGTATTCGCAGAACGGTGAAGCGCCAAGGGGGTCAGCCGGCGCCGCCCGGCGGGATGGCACGGTTGCCGGGGTATTTGGGGGAGCAAAGAAGCCTGAGGCGGAGTGCCCTCGGTTCAGTCTTCGTCGAGGGTTTCCCAGGCGGGGCCTAGCCCTGCGGATGGCGGCGGCGCCAGGCCAGCGAGCTGAGGAAGGCCATGCCGATGAAACCCGCGCCCAGAAGGCCGGTCACCACCTCGGGGATCGGGCGCAGGGTCTGCACGAACATCAGCACCGACAGCACGAAGATCGACCAGAAGGCGCCATGCTCGAGATAGCGGAAGGCGGCGAGCGTGCCGCGCTCGACCAGCATCACCGTCATCGAGCGCACATACAGCGCGCCGATGCCCAGGCCGATGGCGATCAGGAACAGGTTCTGCGTCAGCGCGAAGGCGCCGATCACCCCGTCGAAGCTGAAGGAGGCGTCCAGCACCTCGAGATAGAGGAAGGCGCCGAAGCCGCCGCGCGCCATGTCGGCATGGCTTTGCCCGCCGCCCCAACGGTCCAGCACATGGCCCAGCATGTCCACCAGCAGATAGGTGATCACCCCCCAGATCGCGGCGATGATGAAGGCGTGCTCCTTTTCCGCCGGCAGCCGGCCGACGATCACCAGCATGCAGATCAGCACGAAGCCGACCTCCATGCCGCGGATTTCGCCCAGCTTGCGCAAGGCCGCCTCGACGCCCTTGATCCAGTCCACGTCCTTGGCCTCGTCGAAGAAATAGTTCAGCGCCACCAGCATCAGGAAGGCGCCGCCGAAGGCGGCGATCGGCAGATGCGCCTCGTGGATGATGCGGGAATATTCCTGCGGCTGGGTGGCCGCCAGACGCACCGCCTCCCATGGCGCCAGGCGGGCGGCGATCACCACCACCAGCAGCGGGAAGATCACCCGCATGCCGAAGACGGCGATGATGATGCCCCAGGTCAGGAAGCGGCGCTGCCATTTCGGCGTCATCTGCTTGAGCTTCTGCGCATTGACGATGGCATTGTCGAAGCTCAGCGAGATCTCCAGCACCGCCAGGATGCCGGCGATCAGGAAGAAGGCCAGCGCCCCCGAGCCGGTGCCGTGATATTCCCAGCCCAGGAAGCCGGCCAGCGCCAGGCCGACGCCGGTCAGGATGAAGGGCCAGGTCATGTAGCTGAGCGTCGATCTCATGCGCTGTCCTTCGGTCATGCGGCTGGTCCTTCGGTCATAGGCTTTGCTAGGAAGGGGGACAAGGCGGCCCGGCGCAGGGCCGCCTTGCGACAGGAGGATGCATGCAGTTCCGGCGTTACGCGATCTATCACCTGCCGACGGGCGCCCTGGGCGATTTCGGCAGCGCCTGGCTGGGCTGGGACGCCCGGCACGGCATGGCGCATCTGCGCCCCGACGGCCTGCCCGGCGATGCCGATGCGTTGACCGAAACGCCGCGCCGCTACGGCTTTCACGCCACGCTGAAGGCGCCCTTCCGCCTGGCGCCGGGGCCCGGTCCCGAGGAGCTGGCGCTGGCGCTGCGGCTGGTCTGCGACCATCTCTCGCCCTTCGCGCTGATGCTGGAGCCGCGCTGCGACTGGGGTTTCGTCGCGCTGCGCCCCGCGCGCCAGCCGGCCGAGTTGCTGGCGCTGGAATCGGCGCTGGTGACACGGCTCGACGCCTTCCGCGCGCCGCTGAGCCCGGCCGAGCGCGAGCGGCGCAATCCCGACGGCCTGCCCCCGCAGGCCCGCGCACATCTGGACCATTGGGGCTATCCCTTCGTGCTGGAGCTGTTCCGCTATCACCTGACGCTCAGCGGCCAGCTGCCCGCGCCGCTGGCCGAGGCGCTGCGCCAGCGGCTGGCCCCGCATCTGGCGCCGCTGATCGCCGCGCCCATGCCGGTGGAAGCCGTCGCGCTGATGGGCGAGGACGAGGACGGCTTCTTCCGCATGATCGAGGAAGTGCCGCTGCGCGGTTAGAGCCATTTTCGCCATTTCAGCACCAGGAAGGTGACCACGGCCGAGACCACCATCAAGCCAAGCGCCATGGGGAAGCCCCATTCCAGCTCCAGCTCGGGCATATGGGTGAAGTTCATGCCGTAGATGCTGGCGATCAGCGTCGGCGGCAGGAACAGCGCCGTCACCACCGACAGGATGCGCACGCGGTCGTTCTGCTGCAGGCCGATCATGCCCATTGTGGCATCGACGGTCATGGCGATGCGCGAGCCCAGGAAATCGGCATGCACCTCGAGCGCCTGGATGTCGCGTTGCAGCGCGGCGCCGTGCGGGCGGATATGGCCGTCCTCGGGCTGATGCGCGGCATTGGCCGCATGATAGGCCAGGATGCGGTCCATGGACAAAAGCCCCATGCGCACCCGGCTCATCAGCTCGGCCTGCTGGCCCACCGTGACCAGCGAGGCTTGCAGCGAGGCCGCGTCCGAGGCGGCCGTCATGGTCAGCACCCTGCCCGCCGTGGCATCCAGCACCTTGGCCACGCCCTCGGAAATGTCGGCAAGCCGGCCGATGATCTCCTCGACCAGCCCCAGGAACACCCGCGCGGGCGAGCCGCAGCCGCTGCTGGAACGCTCGGCGCGGGGCGGGAAGGTCTCGAAGGGCCGCGGGGCATGGTGGCGCACGGTGACCAGCTGGCGCGGGCTGACGATGAAGGTCACCGGCATGGCGGCCGGGGTGCCGTCGGGCAGCTGCCCCGGCAGCACCCCGGTCATGTAGATGGTGCCGTTGTCGGTATAGAGCCGATTCGAGATCTCGATCTCTTCCATATCCTCCAGGGTCGGGATCTCGTAGCCCAGCGCCGCCACCGCCTTCACCTGCGAATCCAGCGGGCGATAAAGGTCGATCCACAGCGCCTCGGCCAACCCCCTGCCCTCGGGCAGCGGCAGCAGCCCGGCCCCCTGACTGATATAGCTGTAAAGCATCCCGTCCCGCCCGGTCTTTCCCGGCCTCAACCTGAAAGCCCCGGCCGGCGGGGTCAAGCCCCGGCCGCCGGTCGGCCCGGGTCAGTTCACCCGGTCGGGCAGCGCATGGCCTTCGTCAAGGGCGACCAGGTTGTTCATCGCCCGCATGGCCATGGCGGTACGCACCTCCTCGGCGGCGGTGCCCAGATGCGGCAACAGGGTGACGTTCTCCATGGCGCAAAGCTCGGGCGAGACCCGGGGCTCGAACTCGTAGACGTCGAGGCCCGCCCCGGCGATCCGGCCCCGGGCCAGCGCCTCGACCAGCGCCGCCTCATCGACCACGTCGCCACGAGCGATGTTGATCAGGTAGGAGCGCGGCCCCAGCCGCTCCAGCGCCGCGGCACCGATCATGTGGCGGGTGCCGGCGCCGCCGGGCACGGCGACAACGGCGAAATCCGACTGCGCCAGCAGCTCGTCCAGGTCCGCCACCTGCCGGGCCGGGAAGTCCAGCGACGACACCACCGAGCGGTTGTGAAAGATCACATCCATGCCGAAGCCGTAATGGCAGCGCCGGGCGATGGCCTTGCCGATGCGGCCCATGCCGATGATGCCGACCGTGCAGCCGGTGACATGCCGGCCCAGCAGCTGCGTCGGCTCCCAGCCGGTCCATTCGCCGCGGCGCAGCAGCCGCTCGCCCTCGCCCGCCCGGCGCGCGGTCATCAGGATCAGGGTCAGGGCGATGTCCGCGGTGGCCTCGGTCACGGCATCCGGGGTGTTGGTCACGGCGATGCCGGCCGCCGCGGCCGCCGCCACGTCGATATGGTTGTAGCCGGCGCCGAAATTCGCCAAGAGCCGGCAGCGCGGCCGACCCCGGAAGGCCTCGGCAGTGAAGCGGTCGCCCAGCGTCGGCATGATCGCGTCGTAATCGGCCAGCGCCCGCGCCGCCTCCTCGACGCTGAGGCCGTCCTTGCGGTCCAGGATCTCGGTCTCGAACCGGGCCGAGAGCGCATGTTCCGCCGCCTGGGTCATACGGCGCGTCACCAGAAGCTTCATCAATACATCCTTCCGCCAAGGGGCACCGGCTGGTCCGGACCGATCAGCACCACCTCGCCGTCCTCGTCCGGCAGGCCCAGCACCAGGACCTCGGACATGAAGGGGCCGATCTGGCGCGGCGGGAAATTCACCACCGCCAGCACCTGCCGGCCGATCAGCCCGTCCGGCGCGTAATGCCGGGTGATCTGGGCCGAGCTCTTCCGCTCGCCGATCTCCGGCCCGAAATCCAGCCACAGCTTGAAGGCCGGCCGCCGCGCCTCGGGGAAAGGCTCGGCGCGGGTGATGCGGCCGACGCGGATCTCGAGCTTCTCGAAATCCGCCCAGGCGATGGGTTCGGTCATTTCCCCAGCTCCCGTCCCCGCGCGGCGGCGGCCGCTATGGTGCGGCGCATCAGCGGCGGCAGGCCGGTCGCGGGGTCCATCAGTTCCTTCAGCCCCGCCGCCGTGGTGCCGCCGGGCGAGGTCACGGCCTCGCGCAGCTTCGCCGGATCCTCGTCCTCGTGCACGGCCAGCGCCCCGGCCCCGGCCACGGTGGCCCGCGCCAGTTCCAGCGCCAGCGCCGGCGAAAGCCCCTCGGCCGCGCCCGCCGCGGCCATGGCCTCGATCATGTGAAACACATAGGCCGGCCCCGAACCGGAGAGCGCCGTCACCGCATCCATCTGGCCCTCGCTCTCCAGCCGCACGACGCGGCCGACGGCGGACATCAGCGCCTCGGCCAGCGCAAGCTCGGCCTCGCCGGCCCTGGCATTGCCGATGATGGCGGTGATGCCCTGGCCGATGGCCGCCGGGGTGTTGGGCATGCTGCGCACGATGGGTGCGGCCGGGAAGGCCGCCTCATAGGCGCCCAGCGTGACCCCGGCCGCGACCGAGACCACCAGCGTCCGCGCCCCGACCGACAGCCGCGGCAGCACATCCGCCATCATCTGCGGCTTCACGGCGATCACCAGCACCGCCGGATCGTCCGGCAATTCTCCGTTGACCGAAATACCCAGATCCGACAGTTCCGCCCGGGGATGCGGGTCGATCACATGCACCGCGCCCGCCGCCAGCCCGTTCTTCAGCCAGCCGTCCAGCACTGCCCCGCCCATGCGGCCGCAGCCGACCAGCACCAGCCCGCGCGCGTTCACATCCGAAAAATCCATGCCCCGTCCCTGCCCTGCGGCGAAAATCAGGCGCGACCGTAGGCCTCGGACAGGGCGATGTCCATGGCGGCATCGGGCGTCGCGTCGCCCCAGCAGGCCAGCTGGAAGCAGGGATAGAAGCGCTCGCAGGCCAGGATGGCGTTGCCGATCATCTGGTCGATCTGTTCCGGACTGGCGATGGCGTCGCCCGACAGCACCAGCCCATAGCGCCAGACCATCAGCTTCTGCGGCGACCAGAAGGTGAAGCCGCCGTCCCAGACCTGATCGTTGGCCAGGTTCAGCACCTCGTAAAGCGCCGGCAGTTTCTCGGCCGGGGGATCCATGTCGAAGGTGCAGATCAGCCGCAGCACTTCCTCGCGCGGCGACCAGGCCAGCGTGATCGAATAGCTGCGCCATTGCCCCTCGACCGCCATGGCGATCTGGTCCTCGGCCAGACGGTCGAAGTCCCATTCGTGATGCGCCGCGACGGTTTCCACGATGTCGATGGGATGGATGTCATCGCTATGGATGAAGTCCAGCTGTGCCATGTCCTGTCCCCCTGCCTGTCTGCGAGCGGAGCAAGGTCGAACCCCAACCCTTGGCCCCAACTCTTGGTGGCCTAGACTACACCCGGCGTAGTTTCCGGAATGTGCCTACAACA
This sequence comes from Paracoccus binzhouensis, assembly GCF_016446475.1. Classification (GTDB taxonomy): domain Bacteria; phylum Pseudomonadota; class Alphaproteobacteria; order Rhodobacterales; family Rhodobacteraceae; genus Paracoccus; species Paracoccus binzhouensis. Next base: position 21,173 of record NZ_JAEHFP010000056.1, read on the forward strand.
TATCGTGTGCCTGTTCCACGAGGGTGTAAAGCGAAAATTCCGTTACTGGCCCCGAGCGGGGCGCCACCGCGGCTTGACCCCGGGCTTTTGCACGGGTTCAAGGACGCAGGAGGACAAAGCAGGCATGCGCGACCACGGCGGCGACATCGACAGGGCGGCCAGCCGCTTCGGGCGGGCGGACTGGATCGACCTGTCCACGGGAATCAACCGCCGGCCCTGGCCTGCCCCGGAAAATTCGGCCGGGCCGCTTTCGTCCCATGCCCTGACCGCGCTGCCGACCCGGGCCGATGCCGCCCGGCTCTGCGCCGTGGCCGCGACCCGATTCGGCTGCCCGCCGGATCAGGTGCTGCCGCTGGCCGGCGCCTCGGCGGCGATCCAGCTGCTGCCGCATGTGCTGCCGGGCCGGCGCGCGGCAGTGCTGTCGCCGACCTATAACGAACACGCGGCCAGCCTGCGCGCCGCCGGCTGGGCGGTGGCCGAACCGAGCGATCCGGCGGCGCTGGCCGGCGCCGATCTGGCGGTGATCGTGAACCCGAACAACCCGGACGGGCGCGAGTTGCCGCCCGCGCGGATCGCCGCCATCGCCGCCACGGTCGGGCATCTGGTCGTCGACGAAAGCTTCGCCGATCCGCGCCCCGACCTGTCGGTGGCGACAGCGCAGCCCGATAACGTGACGGCGCTGCGCAGCTTTGGCAAGTTCTGGGGCCTGGCCGGGCTGCGGCTGGGCTTCGCCATCGCTGCGCCCGATCTGCTGGCGCGCCTGGCCGAACGCGCCGGCCCCTGGTCGGTCAGCGGCCCGGCGCTGGAGATCGGCGCCCGGGCGCTGGCCGACACGGCCTGGATCGACGACACCGTGGTCTGGCTGTCCGAGGCGGCGCTGCATCTCGACCAGATTGTCACCCCGCATTGGCCTCTGGTGGGCGGCACGCATCTGTTCCGGCTCTACGATACGCCCGACGCCCCGGCCGCGCGCGACCTTCTGGCCCGCGCCGGCATCTGGAGCCGCATCTTCCCTTGGCATCCGCGCTGGATCCGCCTGGGCATCCCCGGCAATCGCGCGGAATTCGACCGCGTGGCGGGGGCCTTTACCGCAGCCGGTTGACATGGCCCATCTTGCGGCCCGGGCGCGCCTCGCCCTTGCCGTAAAGATGGACCTGGCAGCGCGGCTGCTGCAGCAACTCGGGCAGGCGCAGCACGTCGTCGCCGATCAGGTTCTCCATCTCGACATCGGCGTAGCGCTGGCCGTCGCCCAGGGGCAGGCCGGCCACGGCGCGGATATGCTGCTCGAACTGGTCCACGGCGCAGCCGGCCTGCGTCCAGTGGCCGGAATTGTGCACCCGCGGCGCGATCTCGTTCACCACCAGCCCGTCCCGGGTCACGAACAACTCGACCCCCATGACGCCGATATAGTCCAGCGCATTGACGATGCGCGCCGCGATCAGCACCGCATCGGTCAGCAGGCCGGCCGGCAGGCCGCAAGGCACGGTGGTGGTGCGCAGGATGCCCTCGCGATGCACGTTCAGGCCCGGATCATAGGCCGCGACCTGCCCGTCGGCGCCGCGCGCGACGATGACGCTGATCTCGGCCGAGAACTCCACGAAGCCCTCCAGCACCGAGGGCGCGCCGGTCCAGTCCCGCTGCCCGGTATCGGAAAAGCGGATCTGCCCCTTGCCGTCATAGCCCAGCCGCCGGGTCTTGAGGATGGCGGGCGCGCCCAGTTCCGCCAGCGCGGCGGGCAGGTCGGATTCGGTCTCGACATTGCGATAGGGCGCGGTGCGCAAGCCGATTCCGGCCAGGAAGTCCTTTTCGCTCAGCCGGTCCTGCGACACGGCCAGCGCCCGGCGGTTCGGCCGGATCGGGCGCAGCGATTCCAGCAGGTCCAGCGCCGCCGTCGGCACGTTCTCGAATTCATAGGTGATGACATCGACCGATTCGGCGAAGGCGCGCAACGCCGCCTCGTCCTCATAGGGCGCGGTGGTCAGCCGATGCGCCACGTCGCCCGCCGGCGCGGCGCCCGGCTCGTAGACATGGCAGCGATAGCCCAGCCGGCTGGCCGCGACCGAGAGCATCCGCCCCAGCTGTCCGCCGCCCAGGATGCCGATCACCGATCCGGGGGCGAGTTCACTCATCTTTCGGCTCCTCGGGGATGGAATCGCTGAGCGCCTGGCGCCAGGCGTCCAGCCGCGCCGCCAGTTCGGGGTCCGATATCGCCAGGATCCCCGCCGCCATCAGCCCGGCATTGGCCGCACCCGCCGCGCCGATGGCCATGGTGGCGACCGGATAGCCCCTGGGCATCTGCAGGATGGAATAAAGCGAATCGACCCCCGACAGCGCCTTGGTCTGCACCGGCACGCCGATCACCGGCACCCGGGTCTTGCTGGCCATCATGCCCGGCAGATGCGCGGCCCCGCCGGCGCCGGCGATGATGACCTTCAGCCCGCGCGCCACCGCCGTCTTGCCATAGTCCCACAGCCGGTCCGGCGTGCGATGGGCGGAAACGATCCGCGCCTCGTAGGCGATGCCCAGCGCGTCCAGGATGGCGGCGGCCTCGCGCATGGTCGGCCAGTCGGACTGGCTGCCCATGATGATGCCGACAGGCGTTCCCGCGGGTGTTTCGGCGGCTTTTTCCATGGCTCGACCCCCTTTTGCGCCCCGCCCTACAGCGCCGGGCGGGATCATGCAATCAGGCGATGATGTCGGGGGTCAGCTCGTCCTCGAGCCGGGCGATGCGGTCCTTCAGCGCCAGCTTCTGCTTTTTCAGCCGCTGCAGGGTCAGCGAATGGGTCAGGCTCTGCTCGGACAGGGCCGCGATCGCCTCGTCCAGGTCCCGATGCTCGCGCCGCAGCACCTCGAGCTTGGCGCGGGCGATCTCTTCATGGGACATCTCGTGCTGGGCGTTCATCTCGGCCTCGGGCTGGATCAAGCTCTTATATCCCACCGATACAACGCTGTTAATGGCTTTGCCAATCTCGGTTAACCGCGCCGGCATCTTGCGCTGCGCCGCCGCCGTTCACATATTGATCCTGCCGGATCGCCGTTCCGGGGTCCGGCCGACAGTCGCTTTAGCTGTAAAGGGCTTGGGGAATGACCAAGATCAGTCTGGCCGCTCATCCGTTCCTGCTGGGGTTCGACCAGCTGGAGCGTCTGGCCGAACGCGCCGCCAAGGGCGCCGAGGGCTATCCGCCCTACAATATCGAACACCAGGGGCAGAACGGCTTCCGCATCACGCTGGCCGTCGCTGGCTTTTCCGAGGACGATCTCAGCATCACGCTGGAAGATCGCCAGCTGGTGATTCGCGGCCGTCAGGCCGAGGCGGAGGACGAGCGGGTGTTCCTGCACCGCGGCATTGCCGCCCGTGCCTTCCAGCGCAGCTTCGTGCTGGCGGACGGGGTCGAGGTGGTCTCGGCGGGGCTGGAAAACGGGCTGCTGAACATCGACCTGCGCCGGTCCGTGCCCGACAGCATCGTGCAGACCATACCGATCAGCCGCAAGTGAAAGGGGATCGCAGATGAACGAGAAATTCGATTTCGGCCCGGAAATCACGGGCAACACCGTCTATATCCGCCGCGTCGCCATGGACACGCTGCCCGACGAGGTGCGCCGCCAGGTGCCGGGCGCCGATGCGCTCTATGCCGTGCACGGTGCCGATGGCGAGCGGCTGGCGCTGGTCAAGGACCGCAGCCTGGCCTTCATGCTGGCCCGCCAGAACGAGCTGAGCCCGGTCAGCGTGCACTGACCCCGCGCGTCCCGGCCGCAGACCCCAGCGGGCATGGCAGGCGCGGCGGCTGCGGCAGGTTGCCGCAGCCTTGTCCCGGGAAATCTTTCCGAACTGTCGGCTATCTGACACAAGCCTCGGCAAGAATCCGCTAAGAGATACGGACGCTAGGGGATCCACGTTCCCGGGTTCGGTCTTTGCAAGTGCCGGATCTCCAGCGCAATGCCAGCGGTGCCCCGGTGGCAGGCGCTTTGCTGTTTCGTTCCTGCCCCGTTCGTGTAACATCATGCGCGTCGCTTGACGCGCATGATTTCAACCGGGGACGGCCTCTTGATCGACGACGACAGCCGGATCTGCCGGGACCGCCCGCCGCCGGCCCCCGGACGGAAGCCGCCGGCCCTGCCGCGCTGGTTCCACCAGCCGGGCCGCTGGGAAAGCCTGAGACCCGACCTGATCGAGGGGCTGGATGTCGAGGCGCGGCTGGCCTTCTATGCCGAATGCACGCCGCGGGTCTTTCCCACTCCCACCGAGATCCTCAGCCAGGACGAGGAGACCGAGGTCGCCTACCTGATCGTCGAGGGCCAGATCGAGGTCAGCTTCGTGGACGTGGACGGCAATACCGTCATCGCCCATGTCGCCGGCCCCGGCGAGGTGATGGGCGAGGTCGAGCTGCTGTCGGGCAAGACCTGCGCCGCCACCTGCCGCACCCTGCCGAACACCCGGCTGCTGCGCTTCACCGCGCCGCTGCTGATGCGGCATGTGCCGGTGGAGGTGCTGCTGCGCAATTTCGCCGGCATCCTGCACGGCCGGCTGATCCGCGACAACCGGCTGCAGGCTATCGCGCAGTTCTATTCGGCCGAGGGGCGGATCTGCATGCACCTGCTGCGCATGACCAGCGCCGAACGGCCCGAGGTCCAGGTCAGCCAGTCGCAGCTGGCGCTGCTGGCCGGCTGCTCGCGCCAGACCGTCAACCGCACCCTGGCCGAGCTGCGCGCCGAGGGCATCATCGAGCAGCGCCGCGGCCTGATCCGCATCCGCGACCCCGGCCGGCTGAGCGGCAAGAGGCTCGCGCCCTGAAGCGTTTCCGGTAAAGGCGGATGCCGGTTTTGCGGCCGAACATGGGCAAAGACAAAGGTCCGCGGCGCTTCGACGAAGCGTCCATGGCGCCCGCGCTCAGGCGGAAAAGCCGTAATGCTCGATCATGGCGCGCAGCGCGCGGTCGTTGCCGTCGCCGGTCAGGTTGCCGTCGCGCAGGTTCTGCGCCTGGGTGCCCGGCCATTCGGTGATGCGAAAGCGCCCGCCGACCTTTTCCGGCCGCGACCCGGCCAGCCGGTGCATCCAGTAAAGCCAGACATCGTCGGCCAGGGGCGCCAGCCGCTGGAACAGCGCCGCATCGGTCACGTCCGGGTGGAACACCCCCGGCGCATAGAGCACGCCCCCCACCCCGGTCGGAAAGACCAGCGGCCCCGCCTCGGGCCGGTCGATGTTGCGCTGCCAGTCGCCATAGGCGGCGGGCCGGCCCTCGCGCAGCGCCACGCGATGCGCGCGGTGGCAGACCACCCCCGCTTCCGCCCGGCGCACCATCTGCGCCAGCCAGTCGGCGCCGTAATAGACGTCGTCGTCGGCGGTGACGATGAAGGCATCCGGCGCCTCCAGCAGCGCCGGCACCAGCTTCTTGTAGCTGCGCCAGTTCGGGCAGATCCGCGTCTCGATGTCCAGCGACCGGATCTCGGGCGTCAGCTTCGCCTCGTCGCCCGCGTCCAGCCACAGGATCACCCGGTCGGCCGCCACCGTCTGCGCCAGCAGCGAGCGCAGCACCAGATGCAGGCTGGCGAAGCGCGCCGGATAGCTGGTCAGGCTGACGACCAGCGGCGCTTTCAGCCCATGCGGCGCGGGCGCGACGCGCCGGGCCAGGATCTCGGCCTCGGCCGCCGCGATGCGCCGCGCCTGCTTCATCCGCCGGAAGGCGTCCGCGATCATCCCTGCCAGGCCTTTCTCAGCCAGTCGATATTGCCGATGCGGCGATACCATTTGTGGCCGCGACCGGCAAAGACGTCCTCCATCTTCGGCGCGCCGGCGAACAGCACGATCTTCGCGCCCTCGGGCAGGGCCGGATCGGCCAGGAAGCTGCGGAAATGCCGCGGCACGCAGTCGTTCTTGAAGCTGACGCACCAGCCCTTCGGCCAGTAATGCAGGTTGCCATGCGCGGCCAGCTGCGCGCTCTGGAACTGCTGGCTGATCTCGTATCGCGCGGTCGCCGCCCGCGGATCGGCCAGATAGGCGTCCAGGACATAGCCATGCGCCCCCACCTCGTAGCGGAAGACCGAGCTGTTGCCGACCGAATGCAGGAAACGGTCGCGGGCCGGATTGACCTTGCGCAGCGGCTTGGCGCGAAACAGGTCGTCGGCGCGGATGATGAAGAAATCGCCCGGCAGGTCGAAGAACGGCGCCAAGTCGTCCACCACCACCAGGTCCAGGTCCAGAAACAGCGCCGTCATGCCGGCAAAGCCGCCCAGGTCGCGACGGAACAGTGCCAGCTTGCGCCAGCGCGTGTCGCCGTGGCCCTTGGGCAGGCCCAACTCGGGCAGCGGCAGCGCCTCGACGCCGGGGTCGATGCCCTCGGCGTCGTCGGTGAAGCAGATGAAGCGATGCGGCCGCGCCAGATGGCGCCGAACCTGGCGATAGAGCCGGTTCACGTCTTCCGCACCGTAGATCGTGCCCCATTTCATCGTCAGGATCAGGACAGGCTCGGTCATCTGCGCTCCCACTCTCTGCACCTTGCGATAGGCGATGCGGCCGCGACGGTCAACGCGCCGTCAGCCGACGAGTTCGAGGCCCAGCCCGTCCGCATCGGCGCAGAGCCGCCGCCGCGTCGCCTCGTCTGCCGGCAGCAGCAGATGCGTGGCGCCATGGTTGCGCGCCAGGATCGCCTGGCCCAGGATGGTCTCGACGGCCAGCGGCAGCGCCACCGGCTCGCCCCGGTCCGGGCGCAGCATCACCCCGCCCGCGCCAGGCTCGGCCAGCACCCGTTCGCAGCCCGCCGCCCGGAACCGCGCCCGCAGCGCATTCGGCGTCAGCGCCCCGTCGCGGCCGCGCG
>NZ_JAEHFP010000057.1 GCF_016446475.1 Paracoccus binzhouensis
CTCGGGCGCCGCGGTGGGCTCTTCGGCCTCGGCGGGGCGCGGCGGGCCGGCGCGGGTCAGCGTCGCCGCCAGTTCCGCGGCGTCGGGCAGGGCGGGGGCTGCCGCATCGGGCCAGTCTGTGGACGGCGCGGGATCGGTGGTCAGCGGGTCGTCGGCCACGGGTTCGGCAGCCCGGTGCTCGACGGTCCGGGCATCATCGCCCGGGGGTTCGTCGTCCACGGGCGCGGCGGTTTCGGCCGCGAGGGTTTCGGCTGCCTGTGCGGCCGCTTCCTCGGTCCCGGCACCGGCTGGCGCTGCGGCTTCGCGCGCCGGAGCTTTCGCTGCCGCAGGCTCGGCTTGGATCGGCGCGGCCTCCCCCGCCGCCGGCACGGCGGATTCGGTCAGCGTCGTGGCGGGCCAGTCGATCTCGGGCACGGCGCCCGGCCCGGTCTCTGCCGTCGCGGGAATGTGATCGGCGCCGTGCGGACGGGTCTCGGCCTTGCGCGCCTGCAGCTCGCGGGCGGCTTCCTCGCGCAGGATCGCCAGCACCGACTCGTCCAGCGCCCGGTTCAGCGCCGGCCGCTCCTGCGGATCATAGGGCCCGGCAGCGGCCGCGCCGGCGGATTTTCCCGCGCCGGGCTGGAACCAGACATGGCTGCAGGCCGAGCATTCGACCTCGCGGCCGAGCGCCGGGATGGCGGATTCGGCGATCTCGTACTGGGCTCCGCAGCGCGGGCAGGTCAGGCGCATGAAATCGTCTCTCCTGGCGTGTTTCCCGGCCGTTTTTGGGCGGCTTTCCATCAAGCGGGCGTCTCGCATTCGCCGCGGGACTGTTCTATCAAGCCACGAACCGCGCGCCAAGCAGCCCGCAGGGCCAAGCCGCCGCAAGGCAAGGAGTCACCCGTGATCGAGATGCAGAACCTGTCCTTCGGTTACAGCGGCACGGATCCGCTGCTGGCCGACATGTCGCTGTCCTTGCAGCCGGGTTCCTTTCATTTCCTCACCGGCCCCTCGGGCGCGGGCAAGACCACCTTCCTGCGGCTCTGCTATGCCGAGCTGCTGCCGAGCGCCGGGCGCATGTCGGCCTTTGGCCAGGATGTGCGCGGGCTGTCGCGCGACGGCATCGCCGCGCTGCGCCGCCGCGTCGGCGTCGTGCACCAGGACACGCAATTCCTCGACCACCTGCCGGTGGCCGAAAACATCGCCCTGCCGCTGATCGTCTCGGGCGAGCCGGTGGACATGGGCGCCCTGGGCGACCTGCTGGCCTGGGTGCAGATGGCGGGCCAGGCCCGCGCCCTGCCGCCCGAGCTGTCGGGGGGCGAGCGGCAGCGGGCCGCCCTGGCGCGCGCCGTGGTCATGTCGCCCGACCTGATCCTGGCGGACGAGCCGACCGGCAACCTGGACTGGGACATGTCGATGCGGCTGCTGCAATTGCTGATCGAGCTGAACCGCTCGGGCAAGGCGGTGCTGATCGCCACGCATGACCTGAACCTGATCCGCGCCGCCAAGCAGCAGGTGCAGGCGCGGGTGCTGCGGATTGCCGGCAAGCGGCTGCAACTGGCGGGGGCGGACCTGTGAAGAAAGCCGATCTGAAATCGCTCGACCTGGCGGCGCTGTGGCGGGGGCTGACCCGGCCCGATCCCGCGGGCCATGACCGCGTGGTGCCGCCCACCGGCTTTACCGCCCAGCTGACGGTGTTCTCGGCCGGCGCCATGGCCTTCCTGGCCGTCTTCGCGCTGGCCCTGGCGCTGGCCACCGGCCGGCTGGCCGAGCGCTGGTCCAGCGAACTGGCGCAGACCGTCACCGTGCGTGTCTCGGCCCCCGAGGACCAGATCGACCGGCAGACCGCCACGGTGATGGAGGTGCTGAAGACCACTCCCGGCATCGCCGAGGCCCGGCAATTGCCCGAGCCGGAGGTCGAGAAGCTGCTGGAACCCTGGTTCGGCCCCGACGTCCCGGTCGAGGCGCTGCCGGTGCCGCGGCTGATCGAGGTGACCGAGGCCGCCGAGGGCTTCGATGCCGAAGCGCTGCGCCTGCGCCTGCAGGGCGAGGCGCCGGGCGCGGTGCTGGACGACCATACCCGCTGGCGCCAGCCGCTGGTCTCGGCCGCGAACCGGCTGCGGGCGCTGGGGCTGGTATCGCTGCTGCTGATCGCCGCCGCTTCGGCCGCTATGATCACGCTGGCGGCGAAGGCGGCGATGGCGGCGAACGGCCAGGTGATCCGGGTGCTGCGGCTGATCGGGGCGCGCGACATCACCATCGCCACCGCCTTCGTGCGCCGCTTCACCCGCCGCGCCGCCCTGGGCGCGGCCGGCGGCACCCTGCTGGGCATGGCGGCGGTCTGGGCCTTGCCGCCGATGGACCAGGCCGGCGGCTTCCTGACCGGGCTCGGCTTCCAGGGCTGGGGCTGGCTCTGGCCGCTGCTGATTCCGGTGCTGGCCACGGCCATCGGCTTCGCCGCCACCCGCTGGGCGGCGCTGAAGATCCTGCGCGAGGTGCGCTGATGAATCCCCACCATCCGCGCCCGCCCTCGCTTCTGGACTGGCCGCGGGCGGTGGCCTGCTACCTCTATATCGCGCTGGCGACGTTGGTGCTGGGGCTCTGGGGCCTGCCGCAGGCGCTGCGCGGCACCGAGGCGGCGAACCGCGTCGCCAGCCTGTGGCTGGACCAGGTGCTGGGCGCAGCGCGGGTGATCCTGGGGGTGCGCATCGAATATCGCGGCACGCCGCCGGCCGGCGACTGCATCGTCGCCTCGAAGCATCAAAGCTTCCTCGACATCCTGGCGCTGGCCCGCGCCTGCCCGCGCCGCGCCTTCGTGATGAAGCGCGAGGTCTTGCGGGTGCCGATCATGGGCTGGTTCGCCCGCAAGGTCGGCTGCATCCCCATCGACCGCTCGCGCGGGAAAGAGGCGATGAAGCGCATCATCGCCGCGGTCGAGACGGCGCAGGCCCGCCCCGAGGGGCTGGGCCAGCTGATCATCTATCCCGAGGGCACCCGCACCCGCCCCGGCCAGCGGCTGCCCTACAAGCACGGCGCCGGCACCATCCAGCGCGCCACCGGCCTGACCATCCACCCGGTCGCGGTGAATTGCGGCATGTTCTGGCCCAAGCGCGGCATCCCGATCCACGGCGGCACCGCCGTGGTCGAGTTCCTGGAGCCGATCCCGGCCGGCCACCGCTCGACGCAGGTGATGGAGCTGCTGGAGGACCGGATCGAGACCGCCAGCGCCCGGCTTTTCGCCGAGGCGGGGGGGCCGGAGGCGCTGGAACGGGCGGGGTGATCCGTCGCCTGCGGCCCGTGCGGTCCTGGGGCGGAGGTGGCGGCGCTTGCTTGAAATGCTGTCCGGATGCGTGTCGGCCAGGCGGGAAGGGCTGTCGGTCGGATATTGATGCCTCTGGTCGATAGCGGTTAGGATGGCGGCATCGACTGAGTGGCAACTAGGGTTCCGGGTCGCTCCATACGGGCCACCGCAGGACCGAGCGTTGCAGAGACCGGGGGAGTTCCCCGGGCCAGCACCCAAGGGACAAAAGCCCCGGGGAGGAGACGTCGAGATCAACCGCGCCAAACCGGCGCATAAGGGGGTCTCAATGGCGCTTGCCTCGCTGTTTCTTGTCGTTCTCGCATCCTTCATCCATGCCATATGGAACCTGCTCGCCAAACGGGCCGCATCGGTCGGACCGGTCTTCGTCTTTGCCTATAATCTGATCGCCTGTGTCGCCTATGCCCCGTGGGTGCTGTATCTGTTGAAGCAGGGCGGCATAAACGGGGCTTGGGCAGGTATCGGCTTCGTTCTGCTCAGCGGATTGATCCATCTGGCCTACAGCCTGTGCCTGCAACGTGGCTATCAGGTCGCAGATCTGTCGGTGGTCTATCCCGTGGCCCGCGGCACGGGGCCCATGCTCTCGACCATCGGAGCCTTCCTGATCCTTGGCGAAACGCCAACCGGCACGGGTCTGGTGGGGCTGGTTCTGGTCGTGGCCGGTATCCTGCTGATCGCCACCCAGGGGAAGCTGTCGGCCTTCACGCAACCCGGCGGGCAGGCGGGGATACGGTGGGGCACCGCAACCGGCGGGCTGATCGCCAGCTATACGGTGGTTGATGCCTATGCGGTCAAAACGCTTGGCATCGCGCCCGTGGTGCTGGACTGGTTCTCGAACCTGCTGCGGTTCTTCCTGCTGCTGCCGCTGGTCCTTGCCAATCCCCGCCGTGCCGTCGCGGCGATGCGTGGGCACTGGTGGACTGCGCTCGGTGTGGGGCTCCTCTCGCCGCTTTCCTATATTCTCGTGCTGGCGGCGCTGAGGGGCGGCGCACCGCTCAGCCTCGTGGCCCCGATGCGTGAAATGTCGATGATGGTGGGGGCGCTCATGGGAATGCTGATCTTGCGCGAAGCGGTCGGCCCATGGCGTCTGGCTGGATGCGGTGTGCTGATTGCAGGTGTGATCCTGCTCTCCGCAACCTGATGCCTGTGACCGTCCGCTTTGGGCTCGAAGCGCGCGCCACCCCTCTGCAAGCCGTCCCGCCTCGAAGCCCCTCGCATCGCGGCAGGCCGCACCCCCGTTGCGGCGAAATCCCGCGCGGGGTCATTGTGCAGGGGCGATGCGGACCCTACCTTCCAATCCGCCCCAGCGGCCGGAATTGAGGGGAACCCATGCGTCCGATCATTGATATTGACCATATTTCAAAACGTTACGACAGCGGCACCGTGGCGCTGAACGACGTCACGCTGCAGATCGAGGAGGGCGAGATCCTGGCCCTGCTGGGTCCGAACGGCGCCGGCAAGACCACGCTCATCTCGATCATCTGCGGCTTGGTCGTGCCGACCGGCGGCACGGTCCGCGTCGGCGGCCACGACATCCGCAGGGACTGGCGCGCGGCGCGCAAGATGATCGGCCTGGTCCCGCAGGAGATCGCGTTGGAACCGTTCGAGACCGTCATCGACTGCGTGCGCTACACCCGCGGCCTCTACGGCGAGGCGCCCGACGACGCCTATATCGAGCAGCTGTTGCGCAGCCTTGCGCTCTGGGACAAGCGCCAGGCCCGGACGCGCGAGCTGTCGGGCGGCATGAAGCGGCGGGTGCTGATCGCCAAGGCGCTGTCGCACCGGCCCAAGGTGCTGTTCCTGGACGAGCCGACGGCCGGCGTGGACGTGACCCTGCGGCGCGAGATGTGGCAGGTGGTCCGCGCGCTGCGGGCGCAGGGCGTGACCATCATCCTGACCACGCATTACCTCGAGGAGGCCGAGGACATGGCCGACCGGATCGGCGTCATCAACCGGGGCGAGCTGCTGCTGGTCAAGCCCAAGGACGCGCTGATGGGCGAATTCGGCAAGAAGCGCCTGACCATCGCGCTGGACCGGCCGCTGGCGGCGCTGCCCGGGGCGCTGCAGGGCCGCGGCCTGGCGCTCTCGGCCGACGGGGCGACGCTGTTCTACGATTACGACACCCGTGCCGAGCGCACCGGCATCGCCCATCTGCTGGCCGACCTCTCGGGCTGCGGCATCGCCGTGCGCGACGTCTCGACCAAGCAGAGCAACCTCGAGGAAATCTTCATGTCGCTGGTCGAGGACGAACCGGCCGAAAGCCAGGAGGTGCCGGCATGAACTGGCGTTCCGCCCGCGCGGTGTTCAACCACGAGATGGCGCGCTTCTTCCGCACCGTCTGGCAGTCGCTGGCCTCGCCGGTGCTGTCGACGGTGCTTTACTTCGTGGTCTTCGGCGCCGCCATCGGCGGCCGCATCGAGTCGGTCGAGGGCGTGCCCTATGGCGCCTTCATCGTGCCGGGGCTGATGATGCTGACCGTGCTGCAGCAATCGGTCGCCAATGCCAGCTTCGGCATCTACTTCCCCAAGTTCTCGGGCACCATCTACGAGATCCTGGTTGCGCCCACCGGCTGGATCGAGGTGACGCTGGGCTTCGTCGGCGCCGCCGCCGCGAAAGCCGTGCTGATCGCGCTGGTGATCCTCTTGACCAGCTTCTGGTTTAACGGCGTCCATATCGCGCATCCGTTCTGGATGCTGGCCTTCCTGGTCCTGACCGCCATCGCCTTTTCGCTCCTGGGCTTCATCATCGGGCTTTGGGCCAAGTCCTTCGAGCAGCTGCAGATCGTGCCGATGATGGTCATCACGCCGCTGGTCTTCCTCGGCGGCGCCTTCTATTCGGCCTCGATGCTGCCGCCCTTCTGGGAGGGGGTGGCGAAGCTGAACCCGGTGCTCTACCTGATCTCGGGCTTCCGCTGGAGTTTCTTCGACCTGGCCGACGTGCCGGTGGGCGTGTCGCTGGTCGCGGTCGGGCTGACGATCCTGGTCTGCATGGCGGCGATCCGCTGGATATTCCTCAGCGGCTGGCGGCTGCGGGAATAGCCGCCGCGTCCCGGCCGTGCTGCGCCACCCAGGCCTCGGCCCCGCGCAGCACCGCGTCGTGGACGCTGCGGCCGATGGCCTCGCCCAATGCGGTATGCAGCCCGGCATGGCGCTCGGGGCCGGGATCGCAGGCCAGGGCGATGCAATCCGTGCCGGTGCCGGTCGCGACCCCCCAGGGCAGCATCACCCCGGCCGCGATCACCGCGGCGGTGCGGGCCTCGGCGGCGATGGTCAGCGCCTCGATCATCGCTGTGTCCGTCAGCCCGGCCTCGACCAGCAGCGCGATGTTGATGGTGCCGTAGCCCGCGGGCGCCGCGGCCCGGCGCCGGCCGACCCGCTCGGCATTGCCCAGGCCCACGGTGGCCAGGCAGCGCGCCGGCCCGGCCTGGGCCTGCACGGCGTGGTCCAGCCCGCGCGAGGTCATCATGCCCACATCGTCGCCATGGCCGATGCGCGCCATCTCGGCGGCCAGCCAGGCCGCGGCGTCGAAGCCGGGGCCCAGATCGGCGTCGCGCACCTGCCGCCACAGGATATGCCGGGCGCGGCGGAAGCCCGGGCGATGCGGGGCAAAGGACAGCACCCGCCGCGCCCGGCCCAGATCGGCGATCAGCCAGGGCATGGCATATGTGATCCGCATCCGCTCGTCCCCCTTTTCCCGGCCCGGTTTCCCCAGGCGGTTATGCGGCCGCGCCGGCCGATGCAAGCGGGCGGCGGGTGGCGGTCACGGGGCGGGGTGGACACGGGGCAGGGCGGTCACGGGGCAGGGCCGGTCGCCGGTCGCCGCCTTCCCCTTGCCGCGCCCCGGTTCCGGCCCCTCAATTCCGGCACAGCCGCGTCTGCGGGTCCAGCCTGACATATTGCCGGGCCGAGATCCTGTGCATCTTCAGCGAATGTTTCCATTGCGTGTTCCACATGCGCAGGATGCCGCCGCGGTAATATTGCGCCATCAGCTCGTCCACGATCGGCGGAATGATCGTGGTGCCGGGAATGCGCGGCGCATGGAAGCCGACCGTGGCGCCCGGGCCCAGGCAGGCATTGGGCAGGGTGATGTAGATCGTGCAGGCCGAGCGGCAATAGCCCCGCACCTCGACCCGCCGGCCGCTGCGCGCCAGCTTGTTGCGATACTGGATCGCCTCCAGCACGTTGCCGCCCTTGTTGTTCCAGATCACGATCGGCTTGCCCTGCGCCTCGGCCGGGCCGGGCAGGGCGGACAGCGTGACGGCCAGCATGGCGACCGCGGCCAGCGCCGCGCGCCGCGGAACGGAAAGGCGGGTCAGGATGGATCTCATGCTCATGTCCTCGGCTATGCCCCCGAAACCTATGCCTCCCCGAACGCGCAAGTCCAAATGACGTTCCGGCGAGCCGCGCTTGACGCTTAACAAGCGCCCCGCTTGTCACTATATGCCGCGCATCATGAGCCAGAACCCGCCCCTGTTGCGCCCCGATCTAGCCCCCAGCCCGATCTTCGACATCACGCGAAGGGACGGGCAACCGACCATCGGCATGGTCAGCCTCGGCTGTCCCAAGGCGCTGGTGGACAGCGAGCGCATCCTGACCCGCCTGCGGGCCGAGGGCTATGCCATCAGCCCCGACTACAAGGGCGCCGGCGCGGTGATCGTGAACACCTGCGGCTTCCTCGATTCGGCCAAGGCCGAGTCCCTGCAGGCCATCGGCGAGGCGCTGTCGGAAAACGGCAAGGTCATCGTCACCGGCTGCCTGGGGGCCGAGCCGGAATACATCACCGGCGCGCATCCTTCGGTGCTGGCGGTGACCGGCCCGCAGCAATACGAGCAGGTGCTGGACGCGGTGCATTCCGCCGTGCCGCCCAGCCCCGATCCCTTCGTGGACCTGCTGCCGGCATCGGGCGTGAAGCTGACGCCGCGGCATTACAGCTATCTGAAGATCTCCGAGGGCTGCAACCACGCCTGCAAGTTCTGCATCATCCCCGACATGCGCGGGCGTCTGGTCAGCCGCCCGGCGCATGCGGTGATCCGCGAGGCCGAGAAGCTGGTCGAGGCCGGCGTGCGCGAGTTGCTGGTGATCTCGCAGGATACTTCGGCCTACGGGCTCGACCGCAAATATGCGACGGAACGCGGCCACCGCGCCCATATCACCGACCTGGCCCGCGACCTGGGCTCGCTGGGCGCCTGGGTGCGGCTGCATTACGTCTATCCCTATCCGCATGTGCGCGACCTGATCCCGCTGATGGCCGAGGGGCTGGTGCTGCCCTACCTGGATATCCCCTTCCAGCACGCCCACCCCGACACGCTGAAGCGCATGGCCCGGCCGGCGGCGGCCGCGAAGACACTCGACGAGATCGCCGCCTGGCGCGCCGCCTGTCCCGAGATCACCCTGCGCTCGACCTTCATCGTCGGCTATCCGGGCGAGACCGAGGCCGAGTTCCAGACCCTGCTCGACTGGCTGGACGAGGCGCAGCTGGATCGCGTCGGCTGCTTCCAGTATGAAAACGTCAAGGGCGCGCGCGCGAACGACCTGCCCGATCACGTCCCCGATGCGGTCAAGCAGGACCGCTGGGACCGGTTCATGGAAAAGGCCCAGGCGATCTCCGAGGCGAAGCTTGCCGCCAGGGTCGGGCGCCGCATCGAGGCGATCGTGGATGCGGTGGATGCCGATGGCGCCACCTGCCGCACCAAGGCCGATGCGCCGGAAATCGACGGCAACCTGTTCATCGACGAGGGCTTCGAGGGCCTCTCGCCCGGCGACATCGTCACGGTGACGGTGGACGAGGCCGGCGAATACGACCTCTGGGGCCGGCTGGACTGAGGCGGTTCCGGTGCGCGGCCTGTGTACGCCCGGTGTAAGCGCGCTGCACGCCCGGTGCCGCGCAAAATCCGGCATTTGCTGGGCCATCCGCATCCCGCGCATCGTCCGGCATCCGATGCAACGCGCGCTGCCGTTGCGTCCCGTGCCGGGGGGTGGCCGCGGTCCTGCTGACAAACTCGTGACTGTCACGCCATCGTGACACGCCGCCGCACCTTTGCGATAAGGGACGAAAGCGCCGCGGACAGGCGCATGAGGCAGAGGGCAGAGATGAAATTCCTGGGCAGGATTCTGACGGTGCTGCTGTTGGTCGCGGTGGCGGCCTGCGGCCGCGGACCGTCGCAGCGGGCGGTGATGGTCGGGCAGGGGCTCGGCCCCAAGTTCGGCGATTCGGCGCCGCATCCCTGGGTCGGCGGCCATCCCTACGACCATCCGGTGCACGGCATCGACATATCGCGCTATCAGGGCGATATCGACTGGGGCACGGTGCGCCGCTCGGGCGTCAGCTTCGCCTTCATCAAGGCGACCGAGGGCGGAGACCATGCCGACCCGAATTTCCGCCGCTACTGGGCCGAGGCGGCGCAGGCCCGCATCCCGCGCGGCGCCTATCACTATTTCTACTTCTGCCGCTCGGGCCGGCAGCAGGCGGACTGGTTCATCCGGAACGTCCCGCGCGAACGCGGCGCGCTGCCGCCGGTGATCGACCTGGAATGGACCGCCTCGCGCACCTGCCCGCGCCGCCCGCCGGCCAACGAGGTGCTGCGCGAGGCCAGGATCTTCAAGGACATCCTGCACCAATATTACGGCCAGCGCCCGATCATCTACACGACGGTCGACTTCTACCGCGACAACAACCTGGCTTCCTGGAACGAGGAGTTCTGGCTGCGCTCGGTCGCCGGCCATCCCCGCATCGTCTATCCCGGCCAGCGCTACAGCTTCTGGCAGTATACCGGCACCGGCGTGGTGCCCGGCATCGGCGGCAACGTGGACCTGAACGTCTTCGCCGGCTCGCCCGCGCAATGGCGCATGTGGCTGAACCGGAGGATGCAATAGCCCGCGCCCTGCTTCGGGCCGAGTTCGCGGCGCTCTATGTCGGGGCGCCGCTGGGCATCGCGCTGTTCATGCCCGGCCACCTGCTGTTCGAGGCGCTGGCCGCCTTCAGCGCCGCCGGGCTGGCGCTTCTGTGGTTCACCGGCGGCTTCGACTGGCGCAGCCTGGTCTTCGGCTGGGGCCGGCTGCCCTGGCGCGAGATCCTGGCCATGATCGCCATCACCCTGGTGCTGGGCGTGGCGATCCTGTGGTTCACCCGCCCCGGCGCCATCTTCAGCATGGCCCGGCGCGAGCCCGAATTCCTGCTGGTGATCTGGGTCTTCTATCCGCTGCTCTCGGCCCTGCCGCAGGAGCTGATCTTCCGGCCGCTGTTCTTCCACCGCTATGCGGCGATCCTGCCCCAGGGGCGGGCGGCCATCGCGCTGAACGCCGCCATCTTCTCCTTTGCCCACCTGATGTACTGGTCCCTGGTCGTCGCCGTCCTGACCTTCGTCGGCGGGCTGTTTTTCGCCCGCGCCTATCTGCTGCGCGGCTTCCCCTCGGCCTGGGTGCTGCATGCGGTGGCGGGTAACACGCTGTTTACCGTGGGAATGGGGGTGTATTTCTACTCGGGCAACGTGGTGCGGCCGTTCTGATTGCTTGACTTCGCCGGCTGGTCGCGGTTGATGCGGGGCCGATACGAAGGGGAAAAGTGATGAGCGCCTATCGCAGCCATACCTGCGGCGAACTGACCGCCGCCAATGCCGGAACCGAGATCCGCCTGTCCGGCTGGGTCCACCGGGTCCGTGACCATGGCGGCGTGCTGTTCATCGACCTGCGCGACCATTACGGCATCACCCAGGTCATCGCCGACAGTGACAGTCCCGCCTTTCCGGCCCTGGAAAAGCTGCGCGCGGAAACCGTGATCCGCATCGACGGCCGGGTGAAGCTGCGCGACCCGAGCCTGGTCAATCCCAAGCTGCCCACCGGCGAGATCGAGGTCTATGCCACCGATGTCGAGATCCTCGGCCCATCGGACGACCTGCCGCTGCCGGTCTTCGGCGACCAAGACTATCCCGAGGAAACGCGGCTGGCCTATCGCTTCCTCGACCTGCGCCGCGAGAGCCTGCACAACAACATCATGCTGCGCGCGCGCGTCATCAGATGGCTGCGCGACGCGATGTGGAACCAGGGCTTCACCGAGTTCCAGACCCCGATCATCACCGCGTCCAGCCCCGAAGGCGCGCGCGACTTCCTGGTGCCCTCGCGCCTGCATCCGGGCAAGTTCTATGCCCTGCCGCAGGCGCCGCAGCAGTTCAAGCAGCTGATCATGGTCGCGGGCTTCGACAAGTATTTCCAGATCGCGCCCTGCTTCCGCGACGAGGATCCGCGCGCCGACCGCTCGCCCACCGACTTCTACCAGCTCGACATGGAGATGTCCTTCGTCGAGCAGGAGGACGTGTTTCGCGCCATCCAGCCGGTGATCCAGGGCCTGTTCGAGGAATTCGGCGGCGGCCGCCCCGTCGATGCGAACTGGCCGCGCATCCCCTATGCCGAGGCGATGCTGAAATACGGCTCCGACAAGCCCGACCTGCGCAACCCGATCGAGATGCAGGTGGTTTCCGACCATTTCCGCGGCTCGGGCTTCGCGATCTTCGCCAAGCTGCTGGAGCAGGAGGGCACCGAGGTCCGCGCCATTCCCGCGCCGACCGGCGGCTCGCGCAAGTTCGCCGACCGCATGAACGCCTTTGCGCAGAGCCAGGGCCTGCCCGGCATGGGCTATATCTTCTGGCGCAAGGCCGAGGACGGCTCGACCGAACCCGCCGGCCCCATCGCCAAGGCGCTCGGTCACGAGAAGACCGAGGCGATCCGCCTGCAGCTGGGCCTGGGCGAGGGCGACGCGGCCTTCTTCCTGGGCGGCCGGCCCGAGGCCTTCGAGGCCGTCGCCGGCCGTGCCCGCAACGAGATCGGCCGCGAGCTGGGCCTGACCGACGAGCACCAGTTCAAGTTCGCCTGGATCGTCGATTTCCCGATGTATGAAAAGGGCGAGGACGGTCGCATCGACTTCAGCCACAACCCCTTCAGCATGCCACAGGGCGGGCTCGAGGCGCTGGAAGGCGACCCGCTGGCGGTCAAGGGCTACCAATACGACCTGGCCTGCAACGGCTACGAGCTGATCTCGGGCGCGATCCGCAACCACCGCCCCGAGATCATGTTCAAGGCCTTCGATCTGGCCGGCTATGGCCGCGACGAGGTCGAGAAGCGCTTCGGCGGCATGGTCAAGGCCTTCCGCTATGGTGCGCCGCCGCATGGCGGCTGCGCGGCGGGCATCGACCGCATCGTCATGCTGCTGGCGGACGAGCAGAACATCCGCGAGGTCATCATGTTCCCGATGAACCAGCGCGCCGAGGACCTGATGATGGGTGCCCCCAGCGAGCCCACCAACGAGCAGCTGCGCGAATTGCGCCTGCGGGTGCTGCCGCGCGAATAGGCGGTTTCGGCAGCGCCTTGCCGCGCTGCGGCATGCTGAAGAAAGCGTGAACTGACCTCGGGCCAGGATCGTGCCATAAGCTTGCGCAAGGGGGCGGTTTTCCCCGCAAGGATGATTGCATGAGCTTTGGATTTCCCGAGCTGGCGGCGATCCGGCTGGGCTTCGGCCTGTCGCCGCTGATGCCGCCGCCCGCCGATGCCGAGGCGGTGCTGGCGAGCCCCGCCCAGGCCGGTCCCGGCCCCGAGGCGATGACCACCGACAGGGCCCGCGAGATCGCGACCCGCCACCGCCTGGGCGTGAAGGCCCGGCGCGAGGGCCTGCCCGAGCCGCCCGAGGCGCAGCAGGCGAGCCGGCTGCTCGGCGCCCTGCCGGCCGAGGACCTGCGCCGCCGGGTGATCCGCGCCCTGGACGATCCGATCGGCTTCGGCGAAAGGCTGGTCCAGTTCTGGTGCGACCATTTCACCGTCCGGGCGATCAACAAGGTGAACAATACCCTGGCATTGGCCTTTCAGGACGAGGCGATCCGCCCGCATGTGAACGGCCGGTTCGAGGATCTGTTCTTCGCCGCCGACACCCATCCGATGATGCTGGTCTATCTGGACCAGACCGCCAGCCGAGGGCCGAATTCGCCCTTCGTCAAGCGGCGGCCCGACCGCAAGCTGGGCCTGAACGAGAACCTGGCGCGCGAGGCGATGGAGCTGCATTCGCTGGGCGTCGGCGCCAAATACAGCCAGAAGGACGTGCGCGAACTGGCCGAACTGCTGACCGGGCTCAGCTTCTCGCATCAGCAGGGCTTCTCGTTCAAGCCGGCGCTGGCCGAGCCGGGACCCGAGACGGTGCTGGGCCGCAGCTATGGCGGCCACCGCCGCGGCGGGCTTCAGGACATCCGCGCCGCCTTCCGCGACCTGGCCCGCCGCCCCGAGACGGCGCGGCACGTCTCGCACAAGCTGGCGGCGCATTTCGTCGCCGACGATCCGCCGCAGGACCTGGTCGAGGCCATGGCCGATGTCTGGCGTGACACCGGCGGCCACCTGCCGCAGGTCTATCGCGTGCTGGTGACGCATCCGGCGCTGGCCACGAACCTGCGGGCCAAGGTGCGCCAGCCCTTCGACCTGACGGTGACGGGGCTGCGCGCCTTGGGGATGACGGGCCAACAGATCGCCGCGCTGGACCCGCAGATGTTCCGCCGCGCGATCTGGAACCACCTGATCGCGATGGGCCAGCCCTGGGGGCAGCCCAAGGGCCCGGACGGCTGGCCCGAGGCGGCCGAGGCCTGGATCGCGCCGCAGACCATGGCGGCGCGCATCAACTGGGCGCTGCGCATGCCGCGGCTGCTGCTCAAGGAACTGCCCGACCCTCGCGAGATGCTGGCCCGGGCCTTCGGTGGCACCCAATCCCGGGAACTGGCCTGGGCGGTGCCCAAGGCCGAAAGCGCGGCCGAGGGCGTGGTGCTGATCCTCGCCTCGGGCGATTTCAACCGCCGATAGGAGGCGCCGATGCCGACACTGGACCGCAGGTTGTTTCTGAAGGGCTCGGCGCTGCTGGGCTGCTCGGCGGCGGCGCATCCGCTGCTGAACTCGATGACATTTGCCGCCCTGCCTTCGGACAACCGGCTGGTGGTGATCATCCTGCGCGGCGCCATGGACGGGCTGGACGCCCTCCAGCCCTATGGCGACCCGATGCTGCGCCGGCTGCGCCGCGACCTGTCGGTGGGGCCGGAAAACGGCGCGCTGGATCTGGACGGGTTCTATGCGCTGCATCCGCGCCTCGCGCCGTTGATGCCGCTGTGGCGAAGGGGCGAGCTGGCCTTCGCCCATGCCGTCTCGACCCCCTATCGCGACAAGCGCAGCCATTTCGACGGCCAGGACCTGCTGGAGGCCGGCACAGGCAACGACCTGCCGGTGGACCGCCGCATCGGCGGCTGGCTGAACCGGCTGTTGCAGGCCACGCCGGGGGCCACGGCCGAGACCGCCTATTCGGTGGGCGTCGAGCAGATGAAGATCCTGTCCGGCAAGGCCGCGCATCTGAGCTGGGCACCGACCGCCTCGCTGAGCCTGTCGCCGCAGGCGCAGATGCTGCTGGAACATGTCTATCACGACGACCCGCTGTTTCGCGACGCGGCGCGGGACGCGGTGCAGATCGGCTCGGAAACCTCGGAGATCGAGCGCATCGCCGGGCCGACCGGCGACGCGCAGGCCCTGGCCCGCTTCGCCGCCAATCGGCTGAACGCGGAAAGCCGCATCGCCGCCTTCTCGATCCCCGGCTGGGACAGCCATGCCAGCCAGCCGGCGGTGCTGGGCCGGGCGCTGGATCGCCTGGCCGCGGCGATCCTGGCGCTGCGCGACGGGCTGGGCGGCAATTGGGCGCGGACCTCGGTGCTGGCGATGACCGAGTTCGGCCGCACCGTGCGCGAGAACGGCTCGGGCGGCACCGATCACGGCACCGGCGGCGCGCTGCTGATGGCGGGCGGCGCGATCCGCGGCGGCCGGGCCTTCGGCGACTGGCCGGGCCTGGGCGAGGGCCAGCTTTACGCCGACCGCGACCTGATGCCGACCCGCGACATCCGCGCCTATGCCGCCTGGGCCATGCGCGGCCTGTTCGGGATCGGGCGCGACACGTTGGAGCGTTCGATCTTTCCGGGCCTCGATCTGGGCGGCGATCCGGGGATGCTTGCCTGAACTCCAAGCGCGCCGCCGACCATGAACGCGCACGCGCCCTGTGGCGGTGAAACCCGGAGCAGGGCGACCGGCGGCATGTCCGGCTGGCGGACGGATGGCACCTGCTTCGGCTACGCATTGCGGCAAGCGCGGTCCCCGGTCCCGCGGCCTGTTCCGGACGGCGCTCAGGCATCCGGGCTGGCTTTCTGCCGGCTTGCTCCTTACCGATGCGCACTGCCCCCGCCACGCCTGCCCGTGGGAACCCCTTGCCCGACGGGCGCGGTCATCGCCGCCGCGCGCGACCGGGATGCCGGCCTGCGTCCCGCGGGTGAGCATGCTGCAATTCCCGCACGGGCGGGAGCCTGTGCGCATGGCAGGCCCTGCTTGCGCAGGGGAAGGGCTGCCGCAACTTCCCGTGCGCGAGGCGGAGCGCCCTGCCCCAGGGCGGTGATTGTCCGCATCGCGAGCCCGCAACTCGCGCGAGGCAGAGCGTCCACCTCCCAAGGTCAAAGCCCCGATCCCCAGCCTCTGTGCGCCCGCGGGGGGCGAGGCTTGGTTCTGGCCACGGATCCTGCGTGCCGGGCCGCTGCCGCTTCCCGGTCTTGACCTTGGCGGTGAAGAGCGGATGCTGGCCCGGATGTCGCCGGAGCCTGTCCATGTCCAAAGATCCCGCCGCCAACCCGTCCAGCCCTGCCGCGCAGCATGCCACCGCCAGGGCCGCGCATGACCCCGGGGCCTCTGCCGCGGACAGGCAGGGGATCGGCCCTTCCGGCATGGCCGGAATGCCGGCCCCTCGCAGCGGGAAAGCAGCGGCAACTCCGTCCGACCGCCCGACCGGCCCTGCCGTCACCGAATTTGTTCCACCTCCTGCCCCCGGTCCGGATCGCATCGAAGGCCGCCATGTCACCCTGGAACGGCTTGATCCGCAGCGCCATGCCGAGGATCTCTTCGCCGCCAATCAGGGGCAGGACTGGGTCTGGGACTATCTGGGCTATGGTCCCTTCTCCGATCTTGCCGCCTATCGCGCCTGGCAGGCCGGGATGGCCGCCAGGACGGACCCGTATTTCTATGCCTTGCGCGACCGGGCGACGGGCAGGGTCGGCGGGCTTGCCTCGTTCCTGCGCATCGACCGGGGCAATGGCGTGATCGAGATCGGGCATATCGAGATCGCGCCGCCGATGCAGCGAACCCCCGCCGCGACCGAGGCGATCTCGCTGATGATCGGCTGGGCCTTCGGCGCCGGCTACCGCCGCGTCGAGTGGAAATGCGATGCGCTGAACGCCCCTTCGCGTCGCGCTGCGCTGCGCTACGGCTTCACCTTCGAAGGCATCTTCCGCCAGCACATGATCTACAAGGGCCGCAACCGTGACACCGCCTGGTATGCGATCATCGACCGCGACTGGCCGGCCTTGGCGCGGGCGCACCGGGCCTGGCTGGACCCGGCGAATTTCGATGCCCGGGGCCGGCAGCGGCAAAGCCTGTCGGCACTGACCGCGGGCTAGGAGGTCAGGAGATCCGCACCGCCGCCAGCCGGTCCTGAACCAGCCCGCTGATCCGCGCCAGGTCCATGGCCAGCGCCCGGCCGTCGGCATGGTCCCGCGCCAGCGCCGTTGCGGCGTCCTCGAGCATCCGGTCATGGGCCGAGCGCGCCACCCCGGCCAGGAAGCGGGCGATATATTCGATCGCCTCGGTATCGTCCGCCTGGGACAGCACATCGGCGACATGGACCAGATCCTCGCGCAGCGCGTCGGGATCGGCCGGGATCACGTCGTCGGGCAGGACGCGCAAGCCCTGCGGCCGCGCCGTGGGGGGCAGGGCGGCCAGGATCGCCTGCTGGAACACCGCGAGGCTTTCGACCGGCTTCACCAGGAAGCCGTCGGCCCCGGCCCGCAGCGCCGCCTCACGGTTCTGCGGATCGCCCGAGATGCCCAGGATCACCGGCACCCGCGGCAGCGTCCTGGCGATGCTGGCGATCATGTCGGCGCCGTCGCCATCGGGCAGGCCCATGTCCACGATCACCGCGTTCGGGCGATAGGTCTGCAGATGCCGCAAGGCCGAACGGATGCTGTCGGCCCGGCGGATGCGCGCGCCGGAGCGCAGGCACAGCAGTCGCACCGCCTCGGAGGCGACGCGAGAATCCTCGACCACCAGCACCGTCAGGCCGCTCAGCGGTCGGTCGGGCAGGGTGGCTCGCCAGGTGGGAATTTCCTCCGCACCGATCCTTTCCTGTTCCATCTTGCAAATCCTTGCTGGGAATCACCGTCTGGTCCCGAGGATTGCGCGATTCCCCTAAGAAGCGGTTAACGGCCGCTTCTTTTCCTTCCCCCCGGGGCCTTGTGGCCCTAGAAGGACGCAAACGACGGAGGACCAGATGATCGGACGCCTGAACCATGTCGCCATCGCCGTGCCGGACCTGAAGGCGGCGGCCGCGCAATATGAAAACAGCCTTGGCGCCAGGGTGGGCGCGCCGCAGGACGAGCCCGACCACGGCGTCACCGTCGTCTTCATCGAACTGCCGAACACCAAGATCGAGTTGCTTTACCCCCTGGGCGAGAACAGCCCGATCCAGGGCTTCCTGGACAAGAACCCCTCGGGCGGCATCCATCACATGTGCTTCGAGGTCGAGGACATCCTGGCTGCCCGCGACAAGCTGAAATCCGAGGGTGCGCGTGTGCTGGGCAATGGCGAGCCGAAGATCGGCGCCCATGGCAAGCCGGTGCTGTTCCTGCATCCCAAGGACTTCAACGGCTGCCTGATCGAGCTGGAGCAGGTCTGATGAGCCTGACCGGCGGCATCGTCCTTTACTCCGTGCTGTGGTTTCTGGTGCTGTTCGTGCTTCTGCCCTTCGGCCAGCAGAGCCAGGCCGACGTGGGCCAGATCACGCCCGGCACTCCGGCCGGCGCCCCGCACGAGCCGAAGCTGAAGAAGAAGATGCTGTGGGCGACGCTGATCGCCGCCCTGGTCTGGGGCGTGATCGCCTATGTCATCATCGGCGGCATCATCACCCGCGCCGATCTCGAGGCCTGGACGCGCTGAGGTGATAAAGGTGGGTGAAGCCCGCCGCCGCCAGAACCGGCACCACCACGTTCAGCACCGGGACGGTCAGCAGAGCCGCGATCAGCACCCCCAGCAGCGTCGCCGGCACCGCCAGGCTGCGGCGCAGCGCGGTCGCCTGCGGCTGGTGCAGGTGTCGCCGCGCCGCCATCTGGAAGAACTCGCGCCCCAGCAGCCAGCCGTTGCCGCCATAGAACAGCACCGAGGCCAGCGGGCCGAGGAAGGGCGTCAGCACCAGCGTCACCAGCGTGACCAGGATCACCGCGCCCATGACGGCCAGCGATTCCCAGAGCCCGTCCCAGAAATCGACCGGCAGGCCGCGGGCGGCGGGGTAATGCGTCTCCTCGACCGCCTCGGCGACGCGCTCGGCGAAGAGGCCGGAAAAGCCGGCCGCCACCGGCATCATCAGGAAGACGCTCATCAGCGGGAACAGCAGCAGCGAGCTCCAGGACAACGTGGGCGCCAGCGGCACGGCGCCGATCCAGGGCAGGGTCAGCGTCTCGGGCGCGAAGGCGCGGATGGCCCAGAAGGCGCCGGCCTGCAGGACGACGAACAGGCCCAGGGTCAGAGCCACGCCAAGCGCCACAACACCGAAGATGCGCGGGCGCAGCAGGTCGCCCCAGGCCAGAAGAAGCGCGCGGACGACCATCACAGGAAGGTCGTCTTGGCCGCGACATCCGGGCGCGGCCGATCGGGCGGGGTGGCGCCGCGCCGGCCGATATGGATCAGGCCGACCACGCGCTCGCCCGCGCCGATGCCCAGATGCGCGCGGGCGAAATCCGGCTGCGCCGCCGGGCCGGTCAGCCAGGCGGCGCCATAGCCCGCCGCCAGCGCCGCATTCAGCAGCTCCAGGCAGACCGCGCCGGCCGAGAGGAACTGTTCCCATTCCGGGATCTTGGGGCTTTCGACCGGGGCCGAGACCACCGCCACGATCACCGGCGAGGCGAAGGCCGAGCGCGCCTTTTCCACCGCCGCCTCGTCGCCGCCGGCATCGGCGACATGCCTTGCCAGCACCGGCGCCAGCCGGTCCAGCGTGGCGCGCTCCAGCACCACGAAGCGCCAGGGTTCCAGCTTGCCGTGGTCGGGGACGCGGGCGGCGAGCTCCAGCAGGTTCATCAGCTCGTGCCGCTCGGGCGCGGGGCCGGTCAGCAGCTTTGGCGGGTGCGAGCGGCGCTGGCGCAGAAAGGCCAGGGTGGCGGGGTCGGTGTGCTGCATGGCGGGTCTCCGGTGCGCGCTTTTGCCCTTCAGATAGCCACGGGCGGCGGCCGGCGCCAGTCGGGATTGCCTTTTTCACCGCGCCGCGCTTGATAAGCGCATGACCGACCTTAGCCACCTTGCCCGGCCCGGCGCCGAGATCGCCGTGCGCGTCACCCCGCGCGCCTCGCGCAATGCGGTGATCCTGGACGGCGAGGCGATCCGCGTCACCGTCACCGCGGTGCCCGAGGACGGCAAGGCCAACGCCGCCGTTGTCAAGCTGCTCGCCAAGGCGCTGGGGGTGGCGAAATCGCGGCTGGTCCTGCTGCGCGGCGCCACGGCGCGCGACAAGCTGTTCCGGCTGGATTAGCGGCGCTCCAGCCGGTAGTTGCCCTCGGGCAGGTTCAGCGCGGCGCGCAGTTCCTCGAGCTGCTCGATGGTCATGACGATCTGCGCCAGCTCGCCGGTGTCGGGATCGAACTGCTCGATCACCACCCGGTCGTCGAAGCTCTGGATCACCACGTCCTCGTTCAGCGGCCGGGTGCCGGTCTCTGCCTCGGGCAATTCGTCGATCAGGGTGATGACGGTGGCGTCGAAATCGTGTTCGATGGTGAACATCGCGATCCTTCCGGTTCAGCTTTTCTCAACAATCGCGTGATATGCGGGGCGGAGCAAGCCCAGGGCTTGGCGGCGGGGCGGGGCCACGGCTAGAGTGGCGCGAATTGGGCAAGAACAAGGACAAGGGGCGGCAGATGCGCGGGACATGGCAAGCGGCGGCGGCGATTCTGCTGGTCCTGGCGGGCTGCGTCGCGGCGCCGGTGCCGCCCGACGGAAGCCAGCCGCTGCCCGAGGCGGTCCCCAGCCCGGCGCCGGACACGCCCGTCGGCGCCCGCGCCTCGGCCCGCGCCTTCGTCGCGGTGATCAGCCGCATGGAGCCAGCGGTCGAACGCGAATGCGTCGACCGGCGCACCCAGCCGATCAGTTGCGATTTCCAGTTCGTGGTCGACGACCGGCCGGGGCTGGAGCCGAACGCCTTCCAGACCGTGGATTCCGGTGGCCGCCCGGTCATCGGTTTCACGCTGTCGCTGATCGGCGAGGCGCGCAATGCCGACGAGCTGGCCTTCGTCGTCGGGCACGAGGCGAGCCACCACATCCTGGGCCATATCAACCGCAAGACCAGCGCCGCCACCATGGGGGCGGTGATCCTGGGCGGGCTTGCCAGCGCCTATGGCGGCAATTCCGAGGCGATTCGTACGGCTCAGGATTTCGGCGCGCAGTTCGGCGCCCGCTACTATTCCCGGGAATGGGAGCTCGAGGCCGATTACCTGGGCGCAATCATCGCGCTGAATGCCGGATACGACCCGGGACATGGTGCGCAATTTTTCGCTCGCATCCCCGATCCAGGTGAGAAGATTCTGGGCACCCACCCGTCGAATGCGGCAAGGCAGGGGCAGGTGGCGCGCGCCGTGGCGGATTATCGGGCCGGCCGAGTCCGATAATTCCCCTGCGCTGTTGCATTCCTGCATCGTGCGAAACGGGCTTTTGCCCAGGGTTTCTTCAGAAAATCAGCGACAAACCCCGCTCGGGCCGGGACAAATCGCCGCAGATTAGCTCAATTTGTATAGGATACCCGACGTCAAACTGAACGGTTCCTCCAAAAATTGCTTTCATAGGCGAGAAACTGCCGATAGTTTCCGGTCTGGGTTGTGCGACGCCCTTGGGGAAGGGCGTATTGGTTTAGGAGCTTTGATGATCGGGGTCATTCTGTGGAGCAGTCCGGCCAAGGAGAAGGCCGTGATCTGGTGCGAGGATCATGGGGCCCTGGCCTATCTGCAGGGGCAGGAAAATCTTGTCACTGCCGAGGGTTGGCCAGAAGCCGGGGATCTTGTCGAGCTGGAGTTCGAGACGATCAACGATCTGCGCCATGCCCGCGCGGTCAGCATGGTCTCGGGCAACCGGCGCTCGGAACTGCCGGATCTGCTGCGCGGCATGGGCGACAAGCCCGGGCAATCGCGCCCGGTGCTGCGGGTGATCTCGAACGGCGATTGCGGGCTGGAAAAGCGGCCGCTGAAGCTGGCGGCCGCTCGCTGAAAGGCGTCAGCCGCCGCGTGCCAGCGCCGCGACTCCGGTGCGGGCCTGGTCCGACAGGCCCAGCGGCCGCATCAGATCGGCGAAGGCGTCCAGCTTCTCCGGCGTGCCGGTGATCTCGAAGACGAAGCTTTCCAGGGTCGAATCGACCACGCTGGCGCGGAAGATCTCGGCGATGCGCAGCGCCTCGACCCGCTTGTCGCCCTTGCTGGTGACCTTGAACAGGCCCAGTTCGCGTTCGACGCTGGGGCCTTCGACGGTCAGGTCGTGGACCTCGTGCACCGGCACGATGCGGCCCAGCTGTGCCTTGATCTGCTCGATCACCGCCGGGGTGCCGCGGGTGACGATGGTGATGCGCGAACGGTGGCCCAGATGGTCCACCTCGGCCACGGTCAGGCTGTCGATGTTGTAGCCCCGGCCGGAAAACAGCCCGATAACCCGCGCCAGCACCCCCGGCTCGTTCTCGACCAGCACTGCGAGGGTGTGGCTTTCGATGGTCTGGGCATTGGGGTCGCGCAGGTCATAGGCCGAATGGCTCGAAGCGCCCTTCTGGATGTTCAGTGCCGCCATGTTCTTCTCCTAACCTCAGACCAGGGCCGCGCCGGCGCCGGTGATGGCGCCTTCGGTCGAGGCCTCGCCCAAGAGCATCTCGTTATGCGGCTTGCCCGAGGGGATCATCGGGAAGCAGTTCTCGTGCTTTTCGACCAGCACGTCCAGGATGAACGGGCCGTCGTAGTCGATCATCTCCTGGATGGCCGCGTCCAGGTCGGCCGGGTCGGCGACCGTGCGCCCGCCGCAGCCGAAGGCCTCGGCCAGCTTGACGAAGTCCGGCAGGCTTTCCGACCAGCTCTGGCTGTAGCGTTCGCCATGCAGGAGCTGTTGCCACTGCCGGACCATGCCCAGGCGTTCGTTGTTCAGGATGAACTGCTTGACCGGGGCGCGGAACTGCACCGCCGTGCCCATTTCCTGCATGTTCATCAGCCAGGACGCCTCGCCGGCGACGTTGATCACCAGCGCCTCGGGATGCGCGACCTGCACCCCGATCGAGGCCGGCAGGCCATAGCCCATGGTGCCCAGCCCGCCCGAGGTCATCCAGTGGTGCGGATCCTCGAAATGCAGGAACTGCGCCGCCCACATCTGGTGCTGGCCGACCTCGGTGGTGATGTAGGGGTTGCGGCCCGCCGTCAGCGCCTGCAGCCGCTGCAGCGCGTGCTGGGGCTTGATGACCTTGTCCGAGTTGCGATAGGCGAGGCAGTTGCGTGCCTTCCACTGCTCGATCTGCACCCACCATTTCTGCACCGCGGCGGCGTTGGTCTTGCGCCCGCGGGCCTTCCAGACCTTCAGCATGTCCTCGAGCACATGGCCGACATCGCCGACGATGGGCAGGTCGACATGGATCACCTTGTTGATCGAGCTGGGATCGATGTCGATCTGTGCCTTGACCGAGCCGGGGCTGAAATCCGCCACCCGGCCGGTGATGCGGTCGTCGAAGCGCGCCCCGACCGCGATCATCAGGTCGCAATCGTGCATGGCCATGTTCGCCTCGTAGAGGCCATGCATGCCCAGCATGCCGATCCAGCCCTTGCCCGAGGCCGGATAGGCCCCCAATCCCATCAGCGTCGAGGTGACCGGGAAGCCCGTCGCATCCGCCAGTTCGCGCAGCAGCTGGCTGGCGCCGGTGCCGGAATTGATCACGCCGCCGCCGGTATAGAGGATCGGCCGCTCGGCCGTCTCCATCAGCTCGACCAGCCGGGTGATGGTGGCCAGATCGCCCTTCTTCGCCGGCTGGTAGCTGGGCGTCTCGATCTGCTTCGGCCCGACATAGTCGCCGGTGGCGAATTGCACGTCCTTGGGGATGTCGATCAGCACCGGACCCGGCCGGCCCGAGGTGGCGATGTGAAAGGCCTTGTGGATGGTCGCCGCCAGCTCGTCCGTCTCCTTCACCAGCCAGTTGTGCTTGGTGCAGGGGCGGGTGATGCCGATGGTGTCGGCCTCCTGGAAACCGTCGGTGCCGATCAGGAAGGTCGGGACCTGGCCGGTCAGCACGACCAGCGGGATCGAATCCATCAGCGCATCGGTCAGGCCGGTGACGGCATTGGTCGCGCCGGGCCCGGAGGTGACCAGCACCACGCCCGGCTTGCCGGTCGAGCGCGCATAGCCCTCGGCCATGTGCACGGCGCCCTGTTCGTGGCGGACGAGGATGTGCTTGATGTCGTTCTGCTGGAAGATCTCGTCGTAAATGGGTAGTACCGCCCCGCCCGGATAGCCGAATACGGTGTCGACGCCCTGATCGCGCAGAGCTTCGATAACCATCCTTGCACCGGTCATTTCTCGGGACATGCCCATTCTCCATTTCTGAACCTTCGCGGCCGGGCCTGCCGGTCCCGTGCTGCGTCGCGGGAAACTATGGGGGCGGCGCGGCATGGTCAATGCCGATTGTCCAATAAAATGACCCGCTGTTGCGAAATATTGAAATATTCTTACCGAAACGCCGGATTTTCGGTAATCATCTCCGATTGGGCGGCAGGGTGATGCGTGCCACCTGCTCGACGATCGGGTCGATGGACAGCGGATGGATGTCCGAGCTGTGCTGCGCCGGGTCGCCGATCGGCTGCCAGACCCCGCCCTTGTAGATCTCCAGCGCCGAGAACTTCGCCTTGTAATCCATCTTGCGGCTGCCGGGCACCCAGTAGCCCAGATAGACGAAGGGCAGCCCGGCGCTGCGCGCCAGCTCGATATGGTCCAGGATGATATGCGTGCCCAGGCTGAGGGCGTCCAGCGCCGGGTCATAGAAGCTGTAGACCAGGCTCAGCCCGTCATCCAGCACATCGGTCAGGCAGACCGCGACCAGCCGGTCGCTGCCGGGGGCGGGTGGAGTTTCCGAGCCCGCGCCCGCCCCCAGATGGCTGCGATATTCGATGACCCGGGTGCGCACCGGCGTCTCCTCGATCATCGCGGCGAATTCGAAGATGTCCATGTCGGCCATGCCGCCATCGGCATGGCGTTCGTCCAGATAGGCGCGGAACAGCTCGTATTGTTCCTCGGTCGCCCAGGCGCTGGTGGCCAGCCGGCGCAGATGCGTGTTCTTGCGCGCCACCCGGCGCTGCGTGCGCGAGGGCCTGAACTCGGACACCCGGATGCGCGCCGACATGCAGGCCACGCAGCTTTCGCAGCTGGGCCGGTAAAGCACGTTCTGCGAGCGGCGAAAGCCCTGCCGGGACAGGGTGTTGTTCAGTTCGTTGGCCGAATCGCCGGCCAGGGCGGTGAACAGCTTGCGCTCGGCCCGGCCGTGCAGATAGGGGCAGGGCTGCGGGGCCGTCACATAGAATTGCGGCGCATGAGGCAGGCTGTGCCGCATCAGCCGCGCCCCCGGCTTTCGGGGCGCGCCGCGCCCTGGGGCGCGTGCGGTCTGGTCGTTCTCGTCTCGGCGCGCATTGGCGGCGGCCCGGGCCTTGCTGTCAGTTGCTCTCGGGCCGAGCCTAGCAACAGTTGCCCCCCGCGCCAAGCAGGGAAAACCGTAAGAATTGAACGCTTCGCCGCGATCGTGCGGCATTGACGCGGCGCGGGCGGCGGCTAGGCTCTGGGCATGGATTTCGCCGCCCGCATCACCCGCCTGCCCCTTCCCGTCGATCCCGCCCGCGGCCTCTCCGCGCTGCAGGCCACCGGCATCGCCGATCCGCGCCTGGGCGACCTGATCCGTGGGGCTGCTGGCTGCAGCCCCTACCTGGCCGGGCTGATCGAGCGCGAGGCCGACTGGCTGCCCGGGGCGCTGGCGCATGAGGATGTCGTCGCCCGCGAAACCGCCGGGTTCGAGACCCTTGCCGCCGATGCCCTCGGTCCGGCGCTGCGCCGCGCCAAGCGGCGGGTGGCGCTGTGGACGGCGCTGGCCGATCTGGGCGGCGTCTGGCGGCTCGAGCAGGTGACGGGGGCGCTGACCGATCTGGCGGATCGCGCCGCCGACCTGGCGCTGCGCGTCCATGTCGGGGTCGAGCAGTCGCGCGGCAAGCTGCCCGAAACCCAGGCCGAGGCCGGTGGCATCGTGGCGCTGGCCATGGGCAAGATGGGTGCCGGAGAGCTGAACTATTCCTCGGACATCGACCTGATCGTGCTTTACGACGACAGCGCCTATGCCCCGGACGACCAGCACGAGGCCCGCGCCAGCCTGATCCGCGCCACCCGCAAGGCGGCGGCGACCATCTCGGACAATACCGACCAGGGCTATGTCTTCCGCACCGACCTGCGGCTGCGGCCCGATGCCGCGGTGACGCCGGTCTGCATCTCGATCTCGGCGGCGCTGGCCTATTACGAGGCCGAGGGCCGCACCTGGGAACGCAGCGCCTATATCAAGGCGCGGCCCTGCGCCGGCGACCTGGCGGCGGGCGCGCGTTTCCTGCGCGAGTTGCGGCCCTTCGTCTGGCGGCGGCACCTGGATTTCGCGACCATCCAGGACGCGCATGCCATGCGGCTGCGCATCCGCGAGCACAAGGGCCTGCACGGCCGCATCGAGGTGCCCGGCCACAACATGAAGCTGGGGCAGGGCGGCATCCGCGAGATCGAGTTCTTCACTCAGACCCGCCAGCTGATCGCCGGCGGCCGCGACCCGGACCTGCGCGTGCGCGGCACGGTCGAGGGGCTGGCGCGGCTGGCCGAAAAGGGCTGGGTGCCCCCCGACGTGGCCGAGGAGCTGACCGCGCATTACCGCGAGCATCGCGAGATCGAGCATCGCATCCAGATGGTGAACGACGCCCAGACCCATGCGCTGCCCGCCTCGGCCGAGGGGCTGGACACCATCGCCCGGATGATGGGCGAGGCCGATACCGCCGCCTGGTCCGCGCGCCTGGCCGGCCGCCTGGCGCGGGTCGAGGCGCTGACCGGCGATTTCTTCGCCCCCGGCGAGCGGCGGGCGCGCCCGAAGCTTTCGCCCGAGGCCGAGGCGATGGTGGAGCGCTGGCGCAGCTATCCCGCCCTGCGCTCGGCCCGCGGCCGCGAGGTCTTTGCCCGGATCGAGCCCGACCTGCTGAGCCGCCTGACCGCCGCCGCCCATGCCGGCGAGGCGCTGGCGCGCTTCGACGCCTTCCTGGCCGGTCTGCCGGCCGGGGTGCAGCTTTTCTCGCTCTTCGAGGCCAATCCGCAGCTGATCGAGCTGATCGTCGACATCTGCGGCACCGCGCCGGGGCTGGCCGCCTATCTGGCCCGCCACCCCGAGGTTCTGGACGCGGTGCTGGGCGGCAGCTTCTTCTCGGACTGGCCGGGCGTGGCCGAGCTGCGCCGGCAGCTCGACCAACTGCAGGCCTCGGCCTTGACGGCGCCGAAGGGTGGCTATGAACAGGCGCTGGACGCGGCGCGCCGCTGGGCGCATGAATGGCAGTTCCGCGTCGGCGTCCATCACCTGCGCAGCCTGATCGGCGCCGAGGAGGCGGGCGGCCAATATGCCGACATTGCCGATGCGGCGGTGGCGGCGCTGTTCCCGGTGGTGGCGGCGGAATTCGCGCGCCGGCACGGCCCGGCCCCGGGCCGCGGTGCGGTGGTGCTGGGCATGGGCTCGCTGGGGGCGCGGCAGCTCAACGCCGCGTCGGATCTCGACCTGATCGTGATCTATGACGCCGCCGGGCAGGACAGTTCGGACGGGCCGAAGCCGCTGGCGACGCGGGCCTATTACGCGCGGCTGACCCAGGCGATGATCACCGCGATCTCGGCGCCGACCTCGGCCGGGCGGCTTTACGAGGTGGACATGCGGCTGCGCCCCTCGGGGCGGCAGGGGCCGGTCGCGACCTCGGTGCAGAGCTTTCGCGACTACCAGATGACCGAGGCCTGGACCTGGGAGCATCTGGCCCTGACCCGTGCCCGGGTGATCGGCCTCTGCGGCGCCGATGCCGCGGCGCTGGCCGATGAGGTCGAGGCGCTGCGCGTCGAGGTGCTGCAGAGCCGCGGCGGCGATCCGCGCGTCCTGCCGGACCTAGCCGAGATGCGGGCCCGCATCTTCGCCGCCAAGGCCCCGGACGGCGCCTGGGAGGCGAAGATCGGCCGTGGTCGCTTGCAGGACATCGAGTTGCTGGCGCAATGTTTCGCGCTGCGCGCCGGTTCGGCGGCGCGCGCGGCCCAGGCGCAGCTGCGGGCCGGCCCGCGCGCCGGCCTGGTC